>CAZTXX010000009.1:0-28329 GCA_964617405.1 uncultured Aquimonas sp.
CGCCCGGCTCGCCGATCAGCACCGGATTGTTCTTGGTGCGCCGCTGCAGCACCTGGATGACGCGGCGGATTTCCTCGTCGCGGCCGATCACCGGGTCGAGCTTGCCCGACTCGGCGCGCGCGGTGAGGTCGATGGTGTACTTCTCCAGCGCCTGGCGCTGATCTTCGGCACTTTCCGACTGCACGGTTTCACCTCCACGGATTTTTTCGATGGCCGCTTCCAGCTGCGGTTTGTTCACGCCAGCCGCCTTGAGCGCCTCGCCCACCGCGCCCTTGTCCTCCAGGGCCGCGAGTACGAACAGTTCGCTGGCGATGAAGGCGTCGCCGCGCTGCTGGGCGAGCTTGTCGGTGAGGTTGAGCAGGCGGCTCAGGTCGTTGGAAACATTGATGTTGCCCTCCTGCCCGCGCACGCTGGGCAGGGCGTCGAGCGCCTGCGCAATGCGCGCGCGCAGCGTGTTCACGTTGGCCCCGGCCTGGGCCAGCAGTGGCACGGTGGAACCGCCCGACTGATCCAGCAGGGCCTGCATGAGGTGCGCAGGTTCAAGCATGTTGTGATCGCGCCCGACGGCCAGCGACTGGGCGTTGGCCAGAGCCTGCTGGAAGCGCGAGGTGAGTTTGTCCATTCGCATCGGTTTTTCCCTGGAAAGTTGAGGGCGCAGGGCGCCGCGATGTGGGAAAGATGCGGGCGGGCGGGGCCGGTTCAAGGTGGCTTCGACCACGAAAAAAGCCGCCGGATCACTCCGGCGGCTTATCGTGGGTGCGTCGCGGAACCGCTGCGACCTGGGCTGTGGATCAGTCGATCTTCAGCGCGCCACGGGTCTTTTCACGACGGCGGTCGTCGGCGGCATCGAACTCGCGTTCGCAGCCGCCCTTCTTCACCATCACACATTCCAGGTAGTCGGTGGTCATCACCAGCGCGGCGCGGATGGCCTTGCCGGCCGGCGTCTTGTTCTGGTTGGCCAGGTTGCCGCCGAATCCGCCGCGATACAGGCCCAGTCGCATTCCGCCGCCCTTGGCGTTGCCTTCAATGGTGCGCGAGAAGGCGATTTCGCCGGTGGTCGTGTCCACCACCCGGATGTCCACGGCGATGTAGGCGTTCTCGCTCTTGCCGCCCACGGAAATGCCCTTGAAGCTGATACCGCCGCCCGTATCCTGAACGTTCGCCTCGTAGGATGTCACCGTACCCATGACCAGGTACTGGGCACCAGTGAGCTGGCCGATCTTGGCACTGGTGCCCGGGCGGACCCGGCCCGACGCGCCCAAGTCCTGCTCGTTCAACACGGCTTCGAGCTTGCTGCGCTCCACCACGTTGAAGCTGCGGGTGGCGGCCAGTTCGTTGGCGAGCATTCCCGACAGTTCCCAGCCCACGCCGCCACGCCACCAGCCCGCGCCGGATTCGTTGCGG
This sequence comes from uncultured Aquimonas sp., assembly GCA_964617405.1. Lineage (GTDB taxonomy): Bacteria > Pseudomonadota > Gammaproteobacteria > Xanthomonadales > Xanthomonadaceae > Denitratimonas. The sequence goes on from CAZTXX010000009.1 coordinate 1,405, forward strand.
AACTCGGCCACGCCGATCGACGGCTTGTTCTGCGCCATTGCTACCTGCGCCCCCAGCACGGACGCCATCACCAGCATCACGCTCAACCAAAGTCGTTGTTTCACTAGTCTTCTCCCTAAATTCCCCGAACGACGGGTATCAAAAACTCACATCCTGCCGCCCCAGCCCACCGCCAGTGACGATCATCGCATAGTCATACGGAGAGTAACGGCAAAAAAGGGCATCCCGGGCCACGATGTTTCACAGTTGCTTCACAAAGCGGGTCGGCTGGGCCGGGGCCGTGTGTGCCGAACGCTTCCGGAGTCATGGGAAGGTCTACGGCGCGCTCATCCAGCGATCCATATCAGGGAGGCCATGCGCCCCGTGCGTCCGTCGCGGCGGTACGAATAGAAGCGTGTCGTGTCGGAAATGGTGCAGCTGTCGCCTCCGAAGATGGCGTCCACCCCAGCTGCACGCAGGCGCAGACGTGCGAGCGCGTAGAGGTCGATCAGGTAATGACCGGGACGCGTCGGAGTGAAGCTCGAGGCGGCATCGGCATTGCCATCGACGAAGGCGGCACGTACTTCTTCGCCGATTTCATAGCGCAACGGGCCAGCGGCGGGGCCGAGCCAGGCGAGGATGTCTTCCGGCGCGGACTGCATCGTGGCCACGGTGGCTTCCAGCACACCGCCAGCCAGCCCGCGCCAGCCCGCGTGTGCGGCGGCGATTTCGCCGCCATCGCGCGTGGTGAAGAGCATCGGTAGGCAATCGGCGGTAAGGATGGCCAGTACCACGTCGCCAACCTGGGTGACGGCGGCATCGGCCTCCGGCTCCTGCGCCAACGGTTGCGGATGGGTGGCCTCATGCACCCTCGTGCCGTGTACTTGCGAGAGCCAGTGCGGTGGTGCAGGCAAATCGGCCAGTTCCGCCAGCCGGGCACGGTTGGCACGAACCGCATCCGGCGCGTCGCCGCAGCGCGCGCCGAGATTGAAGGCATCGAAGGGCGAAGCAGATGCTCCGGGTAGGCGGCGTGTCGTGGTCATCGCCCGCACATGGGCGGGCGCAGGCCAATCCGGGATCAGGAAATCAGCGTTGCGCGACGTCATGGCGGGCGGTGTCCTGGCGCAGGGCATCTGCCAGCGCGACAAGATCGGGCGGCGTCGGCGCGTCCACTTCCAATGGTGTGCCGTGGATAGGGTGGTCCAGTGCGATACGCTCGGCGTGCAGGGCCTGGCGGCGGAAGCTGCGTAGCGTGGCGACCAGGGTCTCATCCGCGGCTTTCGGGAGGCGCAGGGTGCCGCCGTACAGCGTGTCGCCCACCAGCGGGTGGCGGATATGCGCCATGTGCACGCGGATCTGGTGGGTGCGGCCGGTTTCCAGCAGGCATTCGATGCGGGTGTGGGCGCGGTAGCGCTCGCGTACGCGGTAGTGGGTGACGGCGGGCTTGCCATCCTCGCGCACCGCGCGGCGCAGGCGATCAACGGGGTGGCGGTCGAGTGGGGCATCGACAGTGCCCCCGGCGATCATGGTTCCGTTGACGATGGCCTCGTACTGGCGGTGGATGTCGCGCGCGGCGAGCTGGGCCACCAGGGCGGTGTGCGCTTCCAGGCTGCGGGCCACGATCAGCGCGCCGGAAGTTTCCTTGTCGAGCCGGTGCACCAGGCCGGCACGGGGCAGCAGGGCAAGTCCGGCATCGTGGTGCAGCAGTGCGTTGACCAGGGTGCCCGTCGGGTTGCCGGCACCGGGATGCACCACCAGTCCCACCGGTTTGTTGATGACCAGCAGGTGATCGTCCTCGTACAGGATCGACAGCGCGATGGGCTCGGGTTGCGAGTCGGTGGCCGGCTCCAGTGCGGCATTCACCTCGACGCTTTCGCCGCCACGCACCGGGTCGCGCGGGCGCGGAACCTTGCCGTCCAGGGTGATCTGGCCGGCCTTGAGCCAGGCGCTGAGGCGCGAACGCGAGAACTCGGGAAACAGCTCGGCCAGTGCCTGGTCCGTGCGCAGTCCTGCGGCTTCCGGCGGGATGGTGCCTTCGCGGGAGGCACGTGCGGGGGTGGAGCCTGGGGTCATCGAATGGGTCACTTTGGCAGCGCGTCGCTGCATGAACGATGCGGGTGCGGCGGGAGGTCTTCACAGGTTCTTAATGGGCCGCCCTGCGGTCTTGCGATATTATGCCCCGCCCCGTGTCTTGCACGGCAGACAGAGTCACCAATGACCCATCTCTCCGGTATCGCCCGCATCGCCCTCCTGTTGGGGCTTGTCCTCCTGCTGACTTCCTGCGGTCGTTGGGGAAAACGCCAGGACCCAACGGAAACCCTGCCGCTGGAGCAACTCTATGCGCAGGCCAAGATGTCGCTGGAGAAGGGCAACCTCAGCCGCGCCCAGCGCTATTACCAGCGCCTGATCGCGCGTTTCCCCTACGGCCCCTACACCGAGCAGTCGCAGATCGAGCTGGCCTACGCCTACTACAAGGCCAACAAGCCGGAGGACGCCACCTCGGCGATCAACCGCTTCATTCGCACCTATCCGGCCCACTCGCACATCGAATACATGTACTACCTGCGTGGCCTGGTCAATTTCGACCGCCACGAGGGCATGGTGCTGCGTATCGCGCGCCTCGATCCCACCCAGCGTGAGCAGGTGTCGCTGCAGCAATCGTTCAATGATTTCAACGACCTGGTGCAGCGTTATCCCGCCAGTCGCTATGCACCTGAAGCGCGCAACAAGATGGTGCACCTGCGCAACCAGATGGCGCGGCACGACCTCAACGTGGCGGTGTTCTACCTGGAGCGGCGCGCCTGGGTGGCCGCGATCAACCGCAGCCAGCACCTGATCGAGCAGTATCCGCAGAGCATCTACAACGCCGACGCGCTGGCGGTGATGAGCGAATCCTATGCGCGCCTCAATCAGGACACCCTGGCGCGTGACGCGCGTCGCGTGCTCGAGCTCAACTACCCGGGCCATCCCTACCTGCAGGGCAGTTGGCCGTCGGAGCGGGCGTGGTGGCGCAAGCTCACGCCGTTCGGTTCCGACCGGCGCACCTATTATGGCGATCTGCCTTCCGCCGCCGCGACAACCCCGGCGGCAATGGAGTGGCAAGGCTAGGCTGTAGCCGGGACTGCACGCCTGATGAAGGCGCTCGACCGGCTCAATGCCGCCCCGGAGGGGGAGTTCATCCGCGCGCTGTCGGCGATCTACGAGCATTCGCCCTGGGTGGCAGAAGCGGTGGTGGAACAGCGCCCGTTCACCGACGTCGACGCACTGGCCGCCGCCATGGCGCGGGCCGTGGCGATGGCCGACGACGCGGCGCGGATGGCCTTGATCCGCGCACATCCGCAACTGGCCGGCAAGGCCGCGATCGCCGGTGAATTGACCGACTCCTCCATGCGCGAGCAACAAGGCGCGGGCCTGGACCGCTGCACGCCGGAGGAATTCGCGCGCCTGACACGGCTCAATGCGGACTATCAGGCGCGCTTCGGCCTTCCTTTCATCCTCGCGGTGAAAGGCCATACCCGCGCCAGCATCATTGCGAACATGCAGGCCCGTCTCGGTAACGACACCGAGGCCGAGCAGGCGGAAGCACTGCGCCAGATCGACCGCATCGCGCGTTTTCGCCTGGAAGCCCTGCTGGCTGATTGAGCACGGGCGCTGTCTTTCGCGGGGCGTTTGGGATTGAATACGGTTCTTTCCCGATATCCGAGCGCGTCATGGCACTTGTTCCTGCCGATCCCGCCGCACCCGCTTTCACCCGCCGCTGCGTGAACCTGGCCGATCCGCGCCTGGGTGCGGTGGCGTTGGCCGCGAGTGACGAGTTCTTTGCCGCCAAGGAGCGCATGCTCGATCCGGCACCCGCGCAGTTCCACCCAGGGCGTTATGACGCCCACGGCAAGTGGATGGACGGCTGGGAAACCCGTCGCAGGCGCCGTGGTGGCCATGACTGGTGCATCGTTCGACTGGCGCGCGCCGGGACGATTGCCGGCCTGGATATCGACACCTCGCATTTCACCGGCAACTTCCCGCCGGGCGCATCGCTGGATGCCTGCTTCGTGCCCGACGGCGCGGATCCGGATGAGGGCACGGCCTGGTTCGCCTTGCTGGCGCCGGTTTCGCTGCAGGGCAACAGCCACCACTACTTCGAGGTGACGCATGATGCCCCCGTCACCCATCTGCGATTGAACATCTTTCCCGATGGTGGCATCGCGCGTCTGCGCGCCTGGGGCAAACCCGGCTTCGATCCCCGACGCAGCGCCATGGATGGCCTCGTCGAGCTTTCCGCCGCGCTCAACGGCGCCACCGTGGTGGCTGCCAACAACGAACACTTCGGGCCGGCATCGGTGCTGCTGTTGCCCGGGCGCGGGGTGGACATGGGCGATGGCTGGGAAACCCGCCGTCGTCGCGAACCGGGCAACGACTGGTGCCTGATTGCACTCGGCCATCCCGGAGTGATCGAGCGCATCGAAGTCGACACCGCGCACTTCAAGGGCAATTTCCCCGACCGCTGTTCGATCCAGGGTGCACGGATCGATGCGGCCACCGATCAGTCACTCATCACGCAGGCGATGTTCTGGGGCGACCTTTTGCCCGAGCAGGCCCTGCAAGCCGACCGGATCCATGTGTTCGGGCACGAAATCCGACCGCTCGGGCCGGTCAGCCATGTGCGCTTCAACATGATCCCCGATGGTGGGGTATCCCGGCTGCGGCTCTGGGGCCGGCCCGCGTGAGGTCGTTGCGCATCGAGCCCCTGACTCCGGCGGCTTTCGAGGCCTTTGGCGAGGTGATCGCGCCCGAGGCGGCGCGTGAGGTGTTTTCGATCAATGCGGGTACGTGCACCCGTTTCCACGATCTCGGCGTGGTCGATTGCAGCGTCGAGGGTGGGCGCGCCGGCATCAGCCTCTTTCGTGCCGCACCGCGCGCCCTGCCGCTGGCCATCACCTTGCTTGAACGTCATCCGCTCGGCAGCCAGGCTTTCATGCCGCTGTCGGGCAGGCCCTATCTGGTGGTCGTCGCCGAGTCGCCTGATGCCGCGCCACGCGGGTTTCTTGCCCGACAGGGGCAGGGCGTCAACTTCCGGCGTGGTACCTGGCACCACCCCTTGCTGGCGCTGGAGGCCGTCAGTGATTTCCTCGTGATCGACCGCATCGGGCCGGGCGAAAACTGCGAGGAAGCGACGCTGGAGCCGGGTTGGATCGTGGAACTGCCGCCCGCCTGACAGGCCCGCTATCCTGAAGTCTTCGTTTTCCGGGAATCGACCCATGCGCCGACTCGTTCTTGCTTCCTTGCTCCTGCTCGTCCTGCTGCCGGCGCCGCCCGCCATGGCATGGTCGGCCTTCGGGCATCGGCTGGTCGCATTGTTGGCCTACGACCAGCTATCCCCGACGGCAAGATCACAGGTGGACGCCCTGCTTGCGCTGGAGCCGGGCGCCGATATCGCAACGATTGCACCCTGGCCCGACGAAATCCGCAAGAACCCCGGCTACGAACACACCGGCCCCTTCCACTACGTCAATTTCCCTGCGGGCAGCTGCCAGTACGCGGCGGCTCGCGACTGCCCGGGTGGTGCCTGTATCAGCGCCGCCCTGCCACGCTATCAGGCCGTGCTTGGCGACCCGGGCAATCCGGCCCAAGAGCGGCTGGAAGCCCTGAAATTCGTGGTGCATCTGGCGGGCGACGTGCACCAGCCGATGCACGCGGGCAATCGTGATGATCGCGGCGGCAACCAGTTCCAGGTGCGGGTCGGCAAGGAGGGCACGAACCTGCACGCGGTCTGGGATTACCACCTGCTGAAAAGCTCCGGCTTGCGATTGAACCAGTACCGCCGTGAACTTGCTGCGCGCGTGGCGGCCACCGAGCCCGGTCCGCTCGATGCCGTGGCCTGGGCCGAGGCTTCATGCAAGCTGCTGGACAGCGCCGCGATCTATCCGCGCCGCCCGGGCACGCTGCCGCGTGGCTATCTCGATCAACAACGTCCTCTTGCGGAGCAGCAGATCGTGCTGGCGGCGGCGCGCTTGGCGGCGCTGCTGGAGAGCAGTCTGGGCACGGTCACGAACTAGAAGCCTGCGCGACAGAAGACGGCCCGGCCTGCGAAGCCCCGCATGGCGCATTTTTCCGCCGATTCTTGAGCTGCGGCGCGTACAGACCTGCAAGTCGCCGAAAAACCACCCTCGCACAGGGAGCTTCCAACCTCGAATGCTTCTACCGATCCGGCTTCGCCGGGATGAGGAAGTTCAGAGGTTTCCGGGTCCCTACGAGCCGGCGATGCGGCTCTTCTGAACCATAAGCAACGAAATCCGCGGACTTGACCTGGATCAAGCCCGACTTGTTGCGTTGCATCAATCTGCCGCCCGGGATTGATTTCAACGCAATGAAACAAGGAGTTGCACCATGACGCACCGCCATATTCTCGCCGCCGCACTCGCAGTGGCCATCCTCGCGCCGGGCATCGCCGGCGCCAACGACAGCTGGTTTGTTCGGGCCGGTGTCCACAACGTGGATCCCAAGTCCAACAGCGGCACTCTGGCGGGTACCTTCGAGGCGCGGATCAACAGCGATCTGAAGCCGACGGTGGCCTTCGGCTACTACCTCAACAAGAACGTGGCGATCGAACTGCTGGCGGCGGTGCCGTTCAAGCACGAGGTCAGCTTGGACGGCGCGGGTGCTGTGGACTTCAAGCATCTCCCGCCGACGCTCAGCGTCCAGTACTACTTTGCTCCCGATGCGGTGGTGAATCCGTTCGTGGGTGCAGGCGTCAACTACACCTGGACCTACAGCGAGAAGACCAAGGGTCCGATCGCCGGCACGCGCGTTGGCATCGAGAATTCCTGGGGCCTCGCGGCTCAGGCGGGCTTGCTGTTTCGCGTCGGCGACAATTGGGACATCGTGACCGATGTGCGTTACATCGACCTGGATGCCAAGGTGAAGCTCAACGGCGCGGAGATCGGCAAGGTTGACGTGAACCCGCTCGTGTATGGCGTCAGCTTCAACTTCCGCTTCTGATCGCGCCCTGCGATTGATTGCAAGAATGCGCCTCGGCGGGGAAACCCGCCGGGGCGTTTTTTATCGCGCAAGCTCAGGCGCGACGTTGCTGGCGATCCAGCCACACGCCCAGGCCTAGGGCGTTGAGTTCGATATCCATGCCGATCAGATCGCGCACCACGTTGACGGCAAGGCCGGAGTGGGCCGCGGCGGCGGGCACGTAGAGCGTGTCCAGCATCGCCACCAGGGCGGCGTGGCGCTCGGGTGCTTCGGCCAGGGGCAAGGCACCATCCACCATCGCGTCGATCCATGCGATCAGGGTTTCGGCATGGCGCGCGGGCTCCCCGATACGGCCGAAATGGGTGATGTGGACGCTTTCCGGCCCCAGTTCGACCAGTTGCCGGAGCGAGGCTTTCAACGCCGCGGGGTCGAATTGCACCGGGGTGGTGGTGGGGAAGATGAAGATCGCACCATCGGCGGTGTCCAGCTCCCGGTAGGAAATGCCGAAGGTGTCGCCGGCAAACACGGTGCGTGCGGTTTCGTCCCAGACGCACAGATGGTGCAGCGCGTGCCCCGGCGTATCGATGCAGCGCAGCCTGCGCTGACCCAGGGTCACCACGTGGCCGTCGCGCGCGATGTCCACGCGCTCCTCGGGGATCGGCACGATGGTGCCGTAGCTGCGCGCCATCTCGGCCTCGCCGTACACCGCGGTGGCACCGGCGATCAAGCGGGCGGGGTCGATCATGTGCGGCGCGCCGCGCGGGTGCACCACCACGCGCGCGTTCGGCAGATGTTGCAGCAAGGCGCCGGCACCGCCGGCGTGGTCGAGGTGGACGTGGGTGAGGATCAGCCAATCGACCTGTTCCGGCGACAGACCGGCAGCCTGCAGGCCGTGCAACAGGTTCGGCACCGAATGGCTGGTGCCGCAGTCGACGAAGGCGCCGCGTTCTTCCGAAACCAGCAGGTAGGCCGCATCGAACTGAGGGCGATGGAAACCGGTGTCGAGGACATGGATGCCGTGCGGCGGCGTGGCGATATGGGCGTTCATCGGGATGCCTCCGCCCTCGGCAGCAGCAGGCGGCGCAGCACGAAAGCAGGTACCAGCCCCGCGAGGAACGCGCCATAGGCAAACAGCGTGGCCAGAACCTGCTTCCAGATCGCACTGATCTCGGGATCGGCGTTCAGGTAACCCCAGCGCATCGCGACCAGGCTGAGAACCAGGGCGACGAGGATCGCGAGGGCGTCGAAGATCTTTCGCGCACCGCCTCGCGGTGAACGCGGATACAGCACGAACAGGCCGCCCAGGATCAGGAAGCAGGGAAAGAACAGGATGAGGCTCAGGTAGACCATGACGGGTATCCGGATCAGTCTTCGGAAAGGCGCGCCAGCGCTGCGGTGACCATGTCCTGCGTGACACCCTCGCCGAAACTCTCGCCCTCATCCGGAAGGCTGGCATTGCCGGTCTTGAGCGCGGCGATGCGCTGGCCGGCATCGCGGGGCGACTGATACTGCGCGCCTTGCAGCAGCAGGCCGCCGTCGCCGTCGGCGAACTTGAAAGAGAAACGGCCGTCGGCTTCGCGGTATTGCTTGAAGGCCGGCAGGTTCGCGGATTTTTCCATGCGGGCCTTTTCCGGCTTCCCGGGCGCGGCGCGGAACTGGCGCAGCCCCACGGCTTCGCGCAACTCTTCCAGCAAGGGGGCTGCGATCGCGCGTGCCTTGGCTGCGCCGTGCTGCAGCGCATCTTCGATGGCCGCGGGCTTGGCGATCAGGGTTTCGTAGCGTTCGCGCAGCGGTGCGATCTGTTCGTCGATCCGTTGGAACAGACGCTGCTTGGCCTCGCCCCAGGACAATCCCGCCGCCAGCTGGGCGCGATAGGCCACGGTGTCCTCGGCATCGGCAAAGGCCTGGTACAGGGTCGCCAGGGCATTGGCGTCCGGGTCTTTCGGCTCACCGGGCGCGCGCGAGTCGGTGACGATGCGCGCGATGGCGTCCTTGAGCTGGCGTGCGCCACCTTCAAACAGCGGGATGGTGTTGTCGTAACTCTTGGACATCTTGCGCCCGTCGAGGCCGGGCAGGGTGGCGACCTGTTCCTCGATCAGCGCCTCGGGCAGCACGAAGAACTCGCGGCCGGCACCGAACAGGTGATTGAAGCGTGCCGCCACATCACGTGCCATCTCGATGTGCTGGATCTGGTCGCGGCCTACCGGCACCTTGTGGGCGTTGAACATCAGGATGTCGGCGGCCATCAGGATCGGGTAGCTGTACAGGCCCATGGTGATGCCGGCGTCGGGATCCTCGTTCTGCGCCACGTTGGCGTCCACCGAGGCCTTGTAGGCGTGGGCGCGGTTCATCAGGCCCTTGGCGGTGACGCAGGTCAGCAGCCAGGTCAGCTCGGGAATCTGCGGGATATCCGACTGCCGGTAGAAGGTCACCCGTTCCGGATCGAGTCCGGCTGCAAGCCAGGTGGCCGCGATTTCCAGGCGCGAACGCTCGATCCGCGCGGGATCGTCGCACTTGATCAGGGCGTGGTAGTCGGCAAGGAAGTAGAACGCATCCATGCCCGGGTCGAGGCTGGCGGCCACCGCGGGACGGATCGCACCGACATAATTGCCAAGATGCGGGGTGCCGGTGGTGGTGATGCCGGTAAGGATGCGGGTCTTGCTCATGGGGAAAGGCGGTCGAAAGAAGGATCGCGCAGTGTAGCAATGCCCGCGTGCGGGCGGCTCCGGCATCGTGGCATGCTGGCAGCGTCCGATTGTGGGGAAATACCGTGTTGCGACGCCGTCTTTGGCCGAAACTCCTGCTCGCGTTGTGCCTGGTCTGGCTGATCAGCGCGCTGTGGCAGGCGTACAAACCCTTGCCGGCGGGGCTGGGGATGGCCGGGCCGTGGCGCATGGCCGAGGACGTGACCTTCCTGACCGATTCCACCTTCATTGATCCGGAGGGTGTGCGCCACAGCCAGCAGGCGATCTTCTATACGGTGTTTTCGATGATCGGCCAGGCGCGCAGCTTGATCGTGCTGGACATGTTCCTGTTCAACGATTTCGGAGGGGCGCAAAACGGCACCCTGCGGCCCTTGAGTGGCGAGTTGACCACCGTGCTGCTTGATCGCATCGCGGCCGAGCCGGGCCTTCGCGTGATCGTGATCACCGACCCGATCAACACCGTGTACGGTGGCGCTCGCTCGCAACATCTGCAACGCCTGCGCGAGGCCGGTGTGCGGGTAATCGAAACCGATCTTTCCGCGCTGCGCGCCTCCAATCCGGCCTGGTCCGGCCCTTGGGCGCTGTGCTGCGCATGGTTGGGCAACACCGATACCGGCGGTTGGCTGCCCAACCCCTTCGGTGCCGAGAAGATCCCCTTGCGCAGCTGGCTGGCATTGCCCAACTTCCGCGCCAACCACCGCAAGACGCTGGTGGTCGATCATGGCGCCGGCTGGCAGGCCCTGGTGACTTCCGCCAATCCGCACGATGCCAGCAGTGCCCATGACAATGTGGCGCTGCGCTTTTCCGGCACGGCGGCGCTCGATCTGCTGGCCAGCGAAACCGTTGTCGCCGCCTTCTCCGGCACGCCGCTGGATGAACTGGTGCCGGAGGCGCAATTCGGGGCGCGATCGAACAGTTCGGCAAACTCCGGCCGAGGGGTAGGCCGTGCTGGGGAGGCCGATACTCCCCAACTGCGCGTGCTGACCGAAAGCGCCATCGCAAAAGCACTGCTTGAAACCATCGGGCGGGCTGCTGCCGGGGACGCGCTCGATGTTGCGGTGTTCTATCTCTCGCACCGTGACCTGATCGCCGCATTGAAGGCCGCCCGCTCACGCGGCGTGGCCGTGCGCGTGCTGCTTGATCCGAACGAGGACGCCTTCGGGCGCAAGAAGAACGGCGTGCCCAATCGCCAGGTGGCGCGCGAGCTGGTGGCCGCAGGCATTCCCGTGCGTTGGTGCGACACCCACGGCGAGCAATGCCATGCCAAGTTGCTGCTGCATCGCGGCGCGAGCGACGCCACGCTGATCGCGGGGTCGGCCAATTTCACCCGCCGCAATCTGGACGATCTCAACCTCGAAACCAGCGTGCAGCTCGTCGCCGATGCGGATCATCCGGCGATGGTCGACGCGGTGCGCTGGTTCGAGAGCAACTGGAGCAACGAACCGACCCGCCGCTTCAGCACCGACTACGCGCGTTACGAGGATGACTCCCTGTTGCGGCGGGTCTGGTACCGGGTGGGTGAGGCACTGGGGTTTTCCACATGGTGAAGTGCGTGCCGACCCGTGCTGCCAGGTGGGCGGTGTGTCACCACCTCTCGCCGTCATGAACGACATCAAGGCCCGTTTCGCGCGACTGGAACCGCTGATCGATCGCGCGCTGGAACTGGAAGGCGCGGAGCGCGGGCGCTTTGTGGCGCTGTGCGGGGAAATCTATCCGGATCTCGCAGCCGACCTGGGCCGCGCCCTGGCTGAGGACGACGATCTGCCGGCGCTCGGCGGGCTGGCGGCCGAGGTCACGCGCGAACGCACCATCAATCGCAGCGGGTTGCGGGTGGGGCCGTGGCGCTTGTGCGAGCGGATCGGCCAAGGCGGCATGGGCGCGGTGTACCTGGCCGAGCGTGCCGATGGCGCGTTTGAAAAACGCGTGGCGATCAAGTTGCTACGTGCTGAGGATGCGCGTTTTCGCGAGGCGCTGGAACGCGAACGCCAGCTGCTCGCGCGCCTCGACCACCCGGGCATCGCACGCCTGATCGACGGTGGCGTGCTGGCCGACGGGCAGCCGTGGCTCGCGATGGAGCTGGTTGAAGGCCAGGACTTCGATGTCTGGCTGGAAACGATGCCGCCGTTGGAACGGCGACTGGAGGTCTTTCTTTCGATCTGCGAAGCGGTGTCACATGCGCATGCCGCCCAGGTGGTGCACCGCGACCTGAAACCACGCAATATCCGGATCTGCGCGCAGGGCAGGGTGAAACTGCTCGACTTCGGCATCGGCAAGCTGCTCACCCCGCGTGCGGACGGGCGTGGCACCCGGCACCAGGCCGTGACTCCCGGATTTGCCGCGCCGGAACAGCTCGTCGGGCGCGCCGCCACCGAGCAGGTGGATGTCTACGCATTGGGTGCCTTGCTGTTCCTGCTGCTTGCCGGGCGCACGCCGCAGCCGCGCTTCGATGGCAACTGGGTGGCCTTCATCGAACAGGTCACCGGCGTCGATCCGCCATTGGCCAGCGAAGTGCTTGCGGCGAGCGGAGGCAGCGGCGGCGCCGGGGCGGCGGTGCTGCGTGGTGATCTCGATGCGATCGCCGCGATGGCACTGCAACGCGATCCGGCGCGGCGCTACGCCAGCGTGACGGCGCTGGCGCAGGACCTGCGTCGCTACCTCGGTCATCATCCGGTGGTCGCGCGTGCCCCGGGCTGGCGCTATCGCAGCGCGAAATGGCTGCGACGTCACCGCCTTGCCGCCGCACTCGCCGCGCTCTGGCTCGCCATCGGTGCCGCCGTCGTGGGCGTGCTGTGGTTGATGCGCTGAATCGCGCCGGAGGCGCCCGCCGATAGGGCCTGTTCCATGACCTCTGGCCCGGGCCTGCCGCAGGTGGGCGGCCTAAAATGTGCGTTCTGTCTGTATTTCAGGAAGTTCCCCATGCGTTTCGTTCGTACCGCCTGCCTGTCGGTGGCATTTGGCCTGTTGCTGGTCGCCGGCCAGGTTTCGTCCAAGGCGCCGGCCATCGCCCGTGCCGGTGTCCAGGTCGATATCGAGTATCAGCAGTTCACCCTGCCCAATGGCCTGCGCGTGGTGGTGCACGAAGACCGCAAGGCGCCCATCGTGGCGGTGAACCTGTGGTACCACGTCGGCGCCAAGAACGAGCCGCTGGGCAAGAGCGGCTTTGCGCACCTGTTCGAGCACCTGATGTTCCAGGGCTCGGAGAACCACAAGGGCGAGTTCTTCGACCCATTCGAAAAGGTCGGCGCCACCAACCAGAACGGCACCACCGATCAGGACCGCACCAATTATTTCGAGAACGTGCCCACCACCGCGCTCGACATGGCGCTGTGGATGGAATCGGACCGCATGGGGCACTTCCTTGGTGCGATCGACCAGGCCCTGCTCGACGAGCAGCGCGGCGTGGTCAAGAACGAGAAGCGTCAGGGCGAAAACCAGCCCTACGGCCAGGTTTGGGACGCACTCTCGCGCGCCAGCTACCCGGCAAGTCACCCCTACCACCGCTCGGTGATCGGCTCGATGGCCGACCTCGATGCGGCCTCGCTCGACGATGTGAAGGGCTGGTTCCGCTCCTGGTACGGCCCCAACAACGCGGTGTTGGTACTGGCCGGCGATATCGACCTGGAAACCGCCAAGGCCAAGGTCACGCGCTATTTCGGTGATATTCCGGCCAGCATCACGGTGCCGAAACTTGCCGCCGATCCCGCGCCGCGCAACGCCTCCACCCGCGAGACGATGAGCGACCGGGTGGCGCAGGCGCGCATCTACCGGGTCTGGAACGTGCCGCAATTTGGCGCGGTCGACCTTGATTACCTGCAGCTGGTGGCCCAGGTGCTGGGCGGCAGCAAGTCCTCGCGCCTGGACAAGCGCCTGGTGCACGAGGAAAAGCTCGCCGACAGCGTTTCGGCCGGCGCCTGGGGCGGTGAACTCGGTTCCACCTTCGCGGTGATCGTCAATGTCTCCTCACCCGATCAGGTGGCGAAGGTCGAGGCGATCCTCGACGAGGAAATGAAGCGTTTCATCGCCGATGGCCCCACGGCGAGCGAGCTGGAACGTGCCCGCACCGTGTTCGAAGCCGGCTTTGTACGCGGCATCGAGCGCATCGGCGGATTCGGCGGCAAGGCCGATGCGCTGGCCGAGTGCACCGTGTTCACCGGCAATCCAGGCTGCTTCCGCGACAGCCTGACGAATCTTGGCAAGGCCACCGCCGAAGACCTGCGCAAGGCCGCGGGCATCTGGTTGGCGCGTGGCGACCATACCTTGGTGGTGATGCCGGGCGATGCACCGCCGACACCGGCGGAAGACGTGGCCACGGCCGATGCCGACGCGGAAGGATCGGCGGCGGGCAAGGCGCTGGAACCGGATCCGAAGTACACCGTGGTTGCCAGCGACGTGGATCGCTCCAAGGGCGTGCCCGAGACCACGAGCTTCCCCGACCTGACTTTCCCGGCCCTGCAGCGCGCGCGGTTGAAGAACGGCATCGGTGTGGTGCTGGCCGAGCGCCATGAAATCCCCGTGGTGCAGATCAGCATGGAATTCGCCGGTGGCTTCGCCGCCGATGCGGGCCGCAAGCTGGGTACCGCCAGTTTCGCCATGGGCATGATGGACGAGAGCGCCGCCGGCATGGACGCACTGACGCTGGCCGATCGAGCCCAGACCCTGGGTGCCAATATCGGTTCCGGGGCGTCGCTGGATGGCGCCAACGTCTATCTTTCCGCACTCACCGGCAAGCTGGAAGCCTCGCTCGACCTGTTCGCCGACGTGGTGCTGCGTCCGGATTTCTCCGACAAGGAGATCGAGCGCGTACGCAAGGCCTGGCTGGCCGGCATCGCGCAGGAAAAAACCCGCCCGAACGGCGTCGCCAACCGCCTGCTGCCGCCGCTGCTGTACGGGGCCGGTCATCCCTATGCGATTCCCTTCAGCGGCACCGGCGACGAGGCCTCGATCAGCGCGCTCACCCGCGATGACCTGGTCGCCTTCCACCGCGACCTGGTGCGGCCCGACAATGCCACGATCATCGTGGTGGGCGATACCACGATGAAGGCGATCATGCCGCTGCTGGAAAAGCGCTTCGGCAAATGGAAGGCGCCGCGCAGCGCGCTTGCCTTGCCCAAGGTCGACTCCGTCGGCCTGCCGGAGCAGCCACGCGTGTTCCTGGTCGACCAGCCCGGCGCGGTGCAGGCCAATATCCTCGTCGGTCAGGTCGTGGACTCGACGATGGATCCGAAGGTGCTGGACTTCGACCTTGCCAACGGCGTGCTTGGCGGCAAGTTCTCCTCGCGCCTGAACATGAAACTGCGCGAGGAAAAACAGTGGGCCTATGGCGCCTACAGCTTTGCCAGCAGCGCCAAGGGTCAGCGCCCCTGGATCGCGTTCGCACCGGTGCAGATCGACAAGACCGCCGATGCCCTGGTGGAGATGAAGAACGACATCGGCGCCTTCGCCACCGGCAGCCAGCCGGTGAGCGCCGACGAGCTGGGCAAGGTCAAGCTCAACAACGTCCTGAGCCTGCCCGGTGCCTACGAAACCGCCGGCGCGGTGATGGGGGCCATTGGCGGCATCGTGCGCTACGAGCGCCCGGATGACTACGTCACCACCCTAAAGCCGCGCACCGAAGCGGTCACGCTGGATGCCGTGCGTGCCGCGGCCGGCTTGATCCGTCCCTCGGCGCTGACCTGGGTGGTGGTGGGCGACCTGGCCCAGATCGAGGAGCCGGTGCGCGCGCTGGGCCTGGGTGAAGTCGTGGTGCTGGACGCCGACGGCAAGAAATTGCGCTGAGGATTCATCGTTCAGCCATGCGTTGCGACGGGCGGGGTGACATACTCCGCCCGTCTTTTTTCGACCTTGCGGAGCCCGCCATGAAACCCGTTGCCCCCCTCGTCGCGCTTTTCGCCACCGTTGCGCTGGGTGCCTGCACCTGGGTGAAGATGGAGCCGGAAGGCCTGAGCGTGCGCGTGGTCGCCACCGATGCCGCAGTGCAGGATTGCACCACGCGCGGCGAGATCGGCGTGTCGGTGAAGGACAAGGTCGGCCTGTATCGTCGCAACGACCTGAAGGTGCGCGACGAACTGGAAACCATGGCGCGCAACGAAGCCGTCGGCCTGGGTGCCGACACCATCCTGCCGCTGGATGAACCCGTGAACGGCGAGCAGCGCTTTGCCGCCTACCGCTGCGGTGCCGCCGCAGCATCCTCCCGCGCGAACCGCGCCCAGCCCCGCTCCGCTCCGCCTTCTGGCCAGCCGTTGCAGGTGGAAGAGGTCGAGACTTATCCCATCAGGGACGAATAAGGCGGCGGACCGTTGCGTCCCGTGGAAACGGGCGCACCCGCGATCGCCTGATCAGCAAGCCTTGACGGCCCTGGTTGAACGGAACGGATGCACGCCGCGTGCATCCATCCAGCGAATCAGCGACCAGCCGGTTTGCTGCGGAATACCGCCAGGCCCTTGAGCAGGTTGAGCGCTTCGCGCACGCCGGCGTCATCCAGTTCCTCGGCGCGCGGAAGCGGCTGGATACGGATCGATCCGTCCTTGCCCGTTGGTGATTCGAGATCTTCGTTGTCGCCGTGCAGATGCCCCGGAAGATCGCGTTCGCGCACGGTCGGCGGTTGGTAGCCGTCGTCCTGGTAGCCGGTGCGGGCGTCGTCGAAGTGGATGTCTGGAACGATGCCGGTGGCCTGGATCGAGGTGCCGTTGGGCGTGTAGTAGCGCGCCGTGGTGACCTTGATCGAATCGCCGTTGTCCAGCGGCAGCACCGTCTGCACCGAGCCCTTGCCGAAGGTGGGGCTGCCGAGCACGAGGGCGCGATGGTGGTCACGCAGGGCACCGGCCAGCACTTCGGCGGCGCTGGCGGTGCCGCCATCGACCAGGATCACGATCGGCGCGCCATCGAGCAGATCGCCCGGGTGCGCGGAATAGGACGTGCGCGAATGGGCAAGACGCCCGCGCGTGCTGACGATGACCCCGTCATTGAGAAAGGCGTCGGCCGCTTCCACGGCGGCGTTGAGCAGACCGCCGGGATTGCTGCGCAGGTCGAGCACCAGGCCCTGGAGCGGCGTCTTGCTGTCGGAGGTCACTTCCTTGAGCTTGCGGCCCAGATCCAGGCTGGTATTGGCCTGGAAGGCGCTGATCCGCAGGTAGGCGTAGCCCGGCTCCAGCAGGCGCGCACGCACGCTGGAGACGCGGATGGTTTCGCGTGTGAGGGTGATTTCCAGCGGTTCACGCGCTGATTCGCGCAGCACCGTGAGCTGGATCTTCGTGCCAACCTCGCCACGCATTGAATCGATGGCCGCGTCCACGCCGTCGGCGAGGATCGGTTTGCCATCGATGGCGGTGATGACATCGCCCGGGCGGATTCCTGCACGCTGGGCCGGGGTGTCGTCGATCGGGGCGATGACCAGCAGGCTGCGGTCGGGTTGCTGGATGACTTCCAGACCGAGCCCGCCGTAGGCGCCGCTGGCGGCTTCGTTGAGGGCGCGCGACTGGTCCTCGTCGAGGTAGGCGCTGTGCGGGTCGAGATCCAGCAACAGGCCGCGGATCGCGGCGCGCATCAGGGTCTGGTCGTCGATGGGGTCGACATAGCCCTCCTTCACCGCGCGGAACACCGAGACGAAGCGGCGGATTTCTTCCAGGCTGACACTCTCCGCGTCCGATTCGGCGGGGTCCGTTTCGGAGAGGATGGATTCCTGGATGAGCGGTGATGTCTGGGCGTTCGCTGCCAGCATCGGCAGCGCCGCGAACAGCGCGGCCACAAGCCGCGCGGGGAAGGAAATACGATTCATCCGCGAATTATCGCACGGTGCGCCGGCTTGTCTCGGGACCTGGGGCAATTTCGGATGGCGCAAGAGGCCGCCAGCGAGGCGTGCGGCGACGCCCGGGCAGGTGGGCGAAACTTCACACGCGCTCAGCGCGGCTTGAACCAGCCGCGCGGGTCCACCGGTTGGCCGTTGCGGCGCAATTCGAAATACAGCGCCGATTGCGACTGGCCACCGGAGCTGCCGGCGTTGGCGAGCACGTCGCCCGCGGCCACCCACTCGCCGACGTCGCGTTGCAGGCTGTCGTTCTGTGCGTAGAGGCTCATCCAACCCTCGCCATGGTCGAGGATGATGATCAGCCCGTAGCCCTTGAGCCAGTCGGCGAATGCCACCCGGCCATGGGCGATGGCGCGGATGCCGGTGCCGCTGGGCGCATCCATCAGCCAGCCGTGACTGGTGCGTCCGTCGGGCAGGGTGGCACCGAAGGCGGTCAGGGTCTTGCCGGGCACCGGCGCACTCAATTGCCCGCGGCGTTTGGCGAAGGCCACGGTGGCTTCGACATCGGGGATGTCGGCGAAGATGTCGCGCAGTTGTTCGAGCAGCGCGGTCAGTGCCTGTTCGTCCCGCCCCAATGCCTTGAGCCGGCTGTCGGCGTCCTTGAAGCGGGTTTCCAGTGACGCCAGCAGCGCGCGTCGCTCGTCACGCTGGGTTTCCAGCTCGGCCATCTGCGCAGTTTGCAGCTCGCGGCTGCTGGTGAGTGCGTCGCGCTGGACGTTGATCCGCCGCACCACTTCGGCCAGTTCCGCCAGTTCGGCCAGCAGGGAGTCGATGCGGGTGACGCGGTCGCGCTGGAAATAGCGGTGGTAGGCCATCACCCGCGCCAGGGCGTCGAGACGATCCTGCGCCAGCAGCAGTTTGAGCTGCTCGTTGTGGCCCAGGGCATAGGCCGAGCGCAGCAGGCGCGCGAGCGCTTCGCGCTGGGTGCCAAGGCGGGTTTCCAGGGTGTTGCGCTCGCCTTGCAGGCGATCCAGTTCGGTTTCCTGCACGGCGATCTGTGCGTCGATCTCGCGCAGGGCGCGGCTGGCCTGGTCCACGCTCTGATCGGCCTCACGCAGGGTGCGGGCGGCGTCGGAGCGTTCGCCTTCAAGGGCTTGTCGTGCAGTTGAGAGTTCGGCGATTTCGCGGCGCACCAAGGCCAGTCGGCGTTCGGTCTCGGCTTCGCGCGCGGCACGATCACCCGGCCCGGAAGCGGCCAGGCCGGTTGCGGTGACCAGCAGTGCGGTCGCCAGCGCAAGCGCTGCGCGGCGGATGGACCAGGCGCGGGTGCCGTGCCCGTCCACCGGATCAGGCGGCAGGTTCGGAGAAGGTGACGAGGTTGTGCCCACCCATTTCGGCCGGTTGCGCGATGCCGAGAAGGTGCAACAAGGTGGGTGCCACATCCTTCAGCGCGCCATCGTCGACCAGTGTCGCGGCACGGCCCAGGTAGACCAGCGGCACCGGGCCGGTGGTGTGGGCGGTATGTGGCTGACCGGTGGCCGGGTCACGCATCATTTCCAGGTTGCCGTGGTCGGCGGTCAGGATCATCTCGCCACCCACCGCGCGCAGGGCAGCGACGATGGCGCCGATCGAGGCATCGATCGCCTCGGCGGCATGAATGGCGGCACCCAGATCACCGGTGTGGCCGACCATGTCGGGGTTGGCAAGGTTGCAGATGATCACGTCGTAGCGGCGCTGGGTGATGGCGTCCACCAGACGGCGTGTGACTTCCGGCGCGCTCATCTCCGGTTGGAGATCGTAGGTGGCCACCGTGGGGCTGGGCACCAGGATGCGCTCCTCGCCGGGCCAGACGTCTTCGCGTCCGCCGTTGAAGAAGAAGGTGACGTGCGCGTATTTCTCGGTTTCGGCGATGCGCAGTTGGCTCAGGCCGTGCCGGGCGAGGATTTCCGGCAAGGTGTTGGTGAGGACCTGCGGGCCGAACGCCACCTGCGCGGGCAGGGTGGCGTCGTATTCGGCCAGACACACGAAGCGCGACAGCGCGATGCGGCGTGGTTGCATGAAGCCGGAGAAATCGGACTGCACGAAGGCGGCGGTCATTTCGCGCGCACGGTCGGCGCGGAAGTTCATGAACACCACGGCATCGCCATCGCGCATCGGCGTGGGTTCCCCGATCACGGTGGGTTGCACGAACTCGTCGGTTTCGCCGCGCGCATAGGCCGCTTCCAGCGCCGCAACACCGTCCGTTGCGTGCCAGGGTGATTGCCCCTGGGCGATGGCGAGCCAGGCCTTTTCGACCCGGTCCCAGCGGTTGTCGCGATCCATCGCGAAATAGCGGCCACTGATCGTGGCCAGATGCGCGCCGGGGATGGCGGCGCAGTGCGCGGCGAGCGCTTCCAGGCTGGCGCGCGCCGACTTTGGTGGGGTGTCGCGCCCGTCGAGAAAGGCGTGCACCGCGATCTGTGCGACGCCCTGTTGCTGTGCCAGCTCCAGCATCGCGTACAGGTGGGCCTCGTGGCTGTGCACGCCACCGGGCGAGAGCAGGCCGAACAGGTTCAGGGTGCCGCCGGACTCGATGGCGCTGCGGCAGGCCGCGAGCAGCTCGTCGTTGCGGAAGAAGCTGCCATCCTCGATGGCCGCGTCGATGCGGGTCAGATCCTGGTGGACGACACGCCCGGCGCCGAGGTTCATGTGCCCGACCTCGGAATTGCCCATCTGCCCGTCCGGCAGGCCGACGCGGCGTCCCGAAGTGTGGATCAGGGTGTGCGGGCAGTCGCGCAACAGCGCGTGCCAGTTCGGAAGCGTGGCCTGGGCGACGGCGTTGTCGGCAGGATCCTCGCGGTGGCCCCAGCCATCCAGGATCAGGAGCAGAACAGGCTTGGGTCGGGACACGGCATGACTTCCGGCAGTGAAAAACCCGCGAATGATAGCGGATGCTGGTACGCCGGCCGGTGCGCCCATGCACGTGGCCGGGCGAAGCCGAAGCGCCGCGTGCACCTGTCGCGCGTCGGTGTCACGATGATTTCCGGATGTTTTCCCCAGTGAGGCCCGTCATGCGAATCCTTCTTTTTCTTCTTCCGCTGCTGGCGGTGTCGTTGGCCCAGGCACAGCCGAGCGTCAGCAAGGTCAACGGCGCCGTCCGCACCGAGGTGGGCGTGCACTACGGCAATCTCGAAACCGTCAATGGTTCGATCCAGGTGGCCGCCGCCGCCGTGGCCGGTGAGGTGGAGACGGTCAACGGGTCGGTCACGGTGGAGGAAAACGCCAGCGTGGCCAGCATCGAAACGGTCAACGGGCGGATCTCCATCGGCGAGTCCGTGCGCGTGCACAAGGGCCTGGAAGCGGTCAGTGGCTCGATCGATGTGGGCGCGGGTACCCGGGTCGGCGGCGACATCGAAACGGTCAACGGCTCGATCACCCTGACCCGGGCCGAGGTGGCGGGCAAGGTGGAAACGGTCAACGGTGCCATCGTGCTGCGTGGCGCGACGGTGGGCGGCGCGCTTGAGATCACCAGCGGCAGCGTGCTGGTGGGTCGCGACAGCCACGTCCATGGCGACATCATCGTGCGCAAGAACAAATCCATCGCCTTTGGCAAATCGCGGGTGCCGAAGGTGACCATCGAAGCCGGCGCCACGGTGGACGGGCGCTTCGTGTTCGAGCGCGAGGTGGAGCTGTCCATCGATCCCGCGGCCGTGGTGCGCAGCGCCGAGCCAGTCGAGCGCTGATCCTGGCGAGCGTTGTTCCTGCCGCTAGAATCGCCGATCATTTCCCGTTTCCAGGAGTCAGATCCATGCGAACCCTGTTGCTGACGGCAACCTTGAGCTGTGCCCTGCTGGCCGGGTGCAATACCCCGCAGCAGACGGCCCCGGCCGGTGATGCCCCCGCAGCCACGCCTGCCACCCCTGCGGCGGAGCAGAAGGCACCACACAGTTTCAGCCCGGCGATCACCGCAGCGGACTTTCTCGAACAGGTTTCGGTGCTGGCTTCCGACGAATTCGCCGGCCGCGCACCCGGCACACGTGGTGAAACCCTCACCGTCGAGTACCTGCGCGACCGCTTCCAGGCCATGGGTCTGAAGCCGGGCAATGGCGACAGCTGGTTCCAGGACGTGCCGATGGTGGAAACCACTGCGACCCCGACCGCTGCGCATCTCGAGGTGAAGGGCAAATCGCTGGAATGGGAATTCGGCTCGCAGTGGGTGGCGGGCACGCGTAGCGGCGAGGCGCGGGTTGAAGTGGCCGACAGCCCGATGGTGTTCGTCGGCTATGGCGTCAACGCCCCCGAGGAGGGCTGGAACGACTATGCCGGGCTCGACGTCAAGGGCAAGACCGTCGTGGTGCTGGTCAACGATCCCGGCTTCCACGTCAACGACCCGAATCTCTTTGGCGGCAAGCGCATGACCTATTACGGCCGCTGGACCTACAAGTACGAGGAGGCCGCGCGCCAGGGTGCGGCGGCGGCAATCATCATCCATGACACCGAAGGTGCCGGCTACGGCTGGGACGTGGTGGAAAACAGCTGGGGCGGCGCGCAGTACGACCTGCCGGCGGCCGATGACCCTGCGCCGCGCCTGCCCTTGCAGGGCTGGATGGCCGGGGCTCAGGCACAGGATCTGTTCGCCCAGGCCGGTCTGTCGCTGGAGGCGATGCGCCTGGCCGCCAACAAGCCCGGCTTCAAGGCGGTGCCGTTGCCGGCCACTTTCTCGGCAACGCTGGAAAGCACGGTCAAGTCGTCGCAATCACGCAACGTGCTGGCGCTCCTGCCCGGCAGCGAACGCCCCGACGAGGTGGTGATCTACATGGGCCACTGGGATCACCTGGGCACCCAGGTGATGCCCGATGGCAGCACGCAGATCTTCAATGGTGCGATCGACAACGCCAGCGGTGTGGCCGGTGTTCTGGAAATTGCCGACGCCTTCGCGCGCAGTGGCGCGGCGCCGAAGCGCTCGGTGCTGTTCGCCGCCGTGACGCTGGAAGAATCGGGCCTGCTCGGCTCGGCTTACTACGTGGCGCATCCGACTTTCCCGACGCGCGATATCGTCGGGGTCGTCAATATCGATGCCATGACCATCGTCGGACGCACCCGTGACATCGTCGTCACCGGCTATGGTGCCTCCGAACTGGAAGACATCCTGCGACCGATCGCCGAGCGCCAGGGGCGTGTGTTGCACGGTGAGGGCAGTGTCGAGAAGGGCTTCTACTTCCGCTCCGACCACTTCAACTTCGCCAAGGCCGGGGTGCCCGCGTTGTACGCCAGCTCCGGTCTCGACCATGTGGAAAAGGGTGAAGAACACGGCATCGCGCTGGCCAACGAGTACGGTGCCAATCGCTACCACAAGCCGGGCGACGTGGTGGATCCCGATTGGGATCTGTCCGGCGTGGTGGAGGATCTGGAAGCCCTGTACGCCGTGGGCCGCGAGCTGGCCGACGGCGACGCCTGGCCGAACTGGTACGAAGGCAATCCTTTCCGCGCCGTGCGTGACGCCGATCGCGCCGCCGCACAACAATGACCCGGTCGTGATTCCGGTGACGCCAGGAACCTGGCGTCACCTTCCTCCTGTCGCCCGCGCCTTTCGCGCGGGCGATTCGTTCAGGCCTGCCCATGCCGCTTTCCCATCTGCTCATGACATTGGCGGTGATCGCCGTCTGGGGCACGAACTTCGTGGTCATCCGCTACGGGCTCGACGAGTTTCCGCCGCTGCTGTTCGCCACCCTGCGCTTCGGCTTCTGCATCCTGCCGTGGGTGTTCGTGGTGCGTCGCCCGCAGATCGCCTGGCGGTTCCTCGTGGGCAACGGCATCTTTCTTGGCGTGGGCACCTTCGGTCTGCTGTTCATCGCGATGCGGGCCGACATCACGCCGGGTGTGGCCTCGATCATGATCCAGACCCAGGCCTTCTTCACCATCGCGCTGGCGATGCTGTTGTTGCGTGAGCGCCTGCGAAGCTATCAGCTCACGGGATTGCTGCTCTGCCTGCTGGGGCTGGGCGTGATGTTCGCGCATGTGGATGGCACGGTGACCACACGCGGCTTGTTGCTGACCCTCGGCAGCGGACTGTGCTGGGGTATCGCCAACCTGGTCGCCAAGCGGGCCGGCAAGGTGAACATGCTCGGTTTCCTGGTGTGGTCGTCCTTGTTCGCCATTCCGCCCTTGCTGGCGCTGAGCCTGTGGTTCGAGGGCGGCACCGATGTACTGGCCGCGCTGACTGCGGCGTCACTGCCGGCGTGGGGCGCGGCGATCTGGCAGGGGGTGGCCAATACGCTGTTTGGTTACGGCGTGTGGAACTGGCTGCTCGCACGCCATCCTGCCGCCGTGGTCGCGCCATTCTCCTTGCTGGTGCCGGTGGTCGGCATGCTGTCTTCCGTTGCCCTGCTTGGCGAAGCCCTGCCGCCTTGGAAGGTCCAGGCGATGCTGCTCCTGGTGGCCGGGCTTGCCGTGGTCGCGCTGTGGCCGCGTGTGCGAGCGCGCTTCCTCGGTGCCAATACCTGAGCATCACGACCGGGGATCGTGCAGTGCAGCGTGATTGTTCCGCTGCCGCCCCGTAGGATGCGCTCCCACAGTATGTGGGGAGGGAGGACCCGCTTCGTTCGCGAGGCGGGTCTTTTTTGTGCGGCCCTCAAATTTCCGGCGAGAGCTCCAGCAGACCGAGCAGGGTGTTTCGCAGGCAGGCCCGCAGTTGCGCCAGAAGGCTGCGGGCGGCATCGCTGTCGATCCGATCCGGGCCCAGGTGCTCGATCTTCAAGGCCGCATCGGCCAGCTCGGTGGCGCCCAGTGCCAATGCCGAGGATCGCAGGAAGTGCGCCGCCTGGTTGAGCTCGTCGGCATCACGACGCTCGTATCCCAGTTCGATCCGGCTCAACAGCCCGGGCGCGTCGGCGATGAACAGGCGAATGAGTCGCGCAACGCTGCCTGGCTCGTTCTCGTCCAGCGTGGCCAGCAGGGCAAGCGCATCGGGATTCAGGGTGATGGGCGACGTCATCTCGATCTCGCGGGGCGAAACGGTCGGGGCAGGGCGCAGGATAGCGCGACGCAATACGCATTGTGAGCGATTCGACGAATCAGGTGCGCCTGTGGCCACCGGATCGGAGCGGGATGAGCAAAACTCCTACCCTGGACCGGGGAAAACCCCGATGTGTTGCCGGCGTTATCGCCGATGTCCGCACAGGACACGGGCCGCGACACTGTGCATCGACATTTCCCGACCATTCCCCGGTTCACGGCCCATGCCGAATTTTCTCCAAATCCTGCCCCGTCTGCTCGTGGTTCTGGCGCTCATGCTCGCGGCCGGCCAGGTTGGCGCGGCACGGCTGGATGCCGATGCGGAAGCTGTGGACATCAACCAGGCCGACGCCGTTGAACTGGCCACGCGGCTGAATGGTGTCGGGCGCGTCCGCTCTGCCGCCATCGTCGAATATCGTCAAACCCAGGGCCCGTTCGTACACCCCGATGAACTGGCCCAGGTGAAGGGCATCGGGCCGAAAACGCTCGAAAAGAATCGCCAGCGCATACGGATCGGTCCCCCGGCCGACTCCGCGCAGCAATAACAGCCCGAATCGCGCCGGTCTCCCCTGAACAGGCGCGACTCTCTCCACCCGCTGCGCATTGGCCAGCGGGTTTTTCCTGCCCGTGTTTTGCCCACAAGGGTCGAGGCGCTATCGTGCCGACGGCGCCGGCCGGCGCGTGGACGTGGAGAAGTCGAAATGAAGTACCTGCATGCGATGGTCAGAGTGCGTGACCTGGATGCATCACTGCGCTTCTATTGCGAAGGGCTGGGGCTGCGCGAAGTGCGTCGCATGGAGAATTCCTCCGGACGTTTCACCCTGATCTATCTGGCAGCCCCGGCCAACCCGGAGGCCGAGATCGAGCTCACTTTCAACTGGGGTTCGGAAGAAGACTACGGCAGCGCGCGCAACTTCGGGCATCTGGCGTTCGAGGTGGATGACATCCACGCGACCTGTGCACACCTCGCGGCGATGGGCATCACCATCAATCGCCCGCCGCGTGATGGCTGGATGGCCTTCGTGCGCTCGCCGGATCTGATCTCCATCGAGCTGTTGCAAAAAGGTGAAGCCCTGACCCCGGTCGAACCCTGGGCCTCGATGCCCAACACCGGCGTGTGGTGAACACGACGCAAGCCCATGTCAACGGCGCCCCGGCCGATGCGCAGGCACTTCTGCGTTTTGCGCGTGCGGGCTACGGGCACTTCACCACGATGCAGGCGCGCGCCGGCATGGTGCGTGGCTTCGACCTGCATTGCACCCGGCTGGTGGCGACAACACGCGCGCTGTTCGATGCCGACTTCGATGTCGACGCGTTGCGCATCAGCCTTCGCCTCGCGCTGGCCCACACCCCAGACGCCTCGCTGCGCATCAGCGTCATCGCGGGCAATTACAGCGCACGCGCGATGCCATCGCCCGCACACATCGACACCCTGGTGCTGGTCGATCCACCCGCGCCCGAACCCACCATGCCGGTGCGGCTCAAGTCGTTCACGCACGAGCGGCACCTGCCGCAGTTCAAGCACCTGGGCAACTTCGACGTGTTCCATCTGCGCCGCCAGGCGTTGGTGCAAGGCTTTGATGATGCGGTGTTTTGCACGCGCGAAGGTTTGCTTTCGGAAGGCCCGACCTTCTCGCTCGGCTTCTTTGCGGACGATGCGCTGGTTTGGACCCTGGCACCGCAACTGGATGGCGTGACGCGGCAGTTGTTGCGTCAGGCCCATCGGGCGGCCGGCGGCCACAACGAGGTGGAAGCAATCAAGGTTGCCGATCTGGCGCGATTTGATGGGGGATTTTGTTGTCACTCCGGCGGCATCTGGCCGATTGCGGCGATCGACGGGATGGCATTGCCGGAAAATCCCGGGCGGATGAAAAGATTGCACGCCTTGCTGGATGACACTCCCGCGCAACCCATCTGAGTCCGCTCGCCCTACAATCCGCAGCCTTCCGCACGGTTCCGGAATTCCGATGTCCAGCCAAACTCGCCCCCTTGTCGAGAGTGCCAGCCAGTACCTCGTTCCAACCTACCGCCCGCGCGCCTTGGTGCTCGACCGCGGGCAGGGCTCGCAGCTGTGGGACATCGAGGGCCGCGAGTACGTGGATTTCGCCGCCGGCATCGCGGTCAGCGCGCTGGGCCACGGTGACCCCGACGTTCTCGCGGCGCTGCACGAACAGGCGCAGAAGCTCTGGCATACGAGCAACGTCTTCCTCACCGAGCCGCCGCTGCGCCTGGCCGAGGAGCTGATCGCCGCCAGCGGTTTCGCCTCGCGCGTGTTCTTCTGCAACTCCGGTGGCGAAGCCAACGAGGCCGCGATCAAGCTGGCGCGCCGCTTTGCCGCCAACGCCGGCCGTCCGCCAGAGCGCCGCGTGATCCTGAGCTTCCACGGCTCCTTTCACGGTCGCACCCTAGCCACCGTCACCGCGACCGCGCAGCCGAAGTACCAGCAGGGCTTCGAGCCCTTGCCCGGCGGCTTTCGCTACGCGCCGTTCAACGACGTGGCAGGTTTCGACGCCGTATTCGGCGACGACG
>CAZTXX010000010.1:0-28182 GCA_964617405.1 uncultured Aquimonas sp.
CCATATCCCGTCGGCATCGAACACCATCGCCTGGAAGCCGATGGGGGACACGTCCAGACGCAGGCGACGACCCTTGCCGTCGGTTCCCTTGAAGCTGAGGATGTCCGGATACTTCGCCTGCAGCTCCGGCGGCAGGGTGCCCGAGTCGACCACCATGAAGTCGCTGAAGCCGCCTTCCGGCAGCGGCAGCGATATCTCCGAGGCCACACCACTGGCATGCGCCTGCTTCAGATAGGCCGCCACCTGGGCGGTATCCAGCGAAAGGGCGCGGAACTGCGCGGGCTGCGGCGCTTCCGGCGCGGGAGTGCGGTTGGCGGTGTCCTGCCAGAACTGCTCGGTTGGGCCGGCCCAGGCGGCGGACACACCGAACAGCGCGGCCAACAGCGCGCCACTGAGCAGAAGTTTGCAAGGCGATCGTTTCAAGCGGTTTCTCCCCGGGAACATGATGATTTCGGGCACCGTGAAAGCTCGACCACCGCCATCGATGCCGCAACACCGAAACAAGGGAGTCGGGCTGTACCGCGCCCGCGGACACCTGATGCGCGCTTGCTCATACGGACCGGCGGTATGCCGGATTCCACGATGACCATTGCCGCAGGAAGTCGCGGCTCGCATCAGACGATCCGACGGAGTTTATCCGTGGTTCAGTCCGATGGGAAGCACAGCCTGCGCCCGTGCGCATCGTGCCGTCTTATTGCGCCGCGTGCTCCAGCATCTGGCGTGCGTGGGCGAGGGTGGTGGCGGTGATTTCCAGCCCGCCGAGCATGCGCGCCAGCTCCTCGACGCGGGCGTCGGTATCGAGGGTTTCGATGCGGCTCTGGGTGCCGTCGCCGGCATCCGCCTTGCTGACGCGCAGGTGCTGGTGACCTTGTGCCGCGACCTGTGGCAGGTGGGTGACGCACAGCACCTGGCGCTCGCTGCCGAGTGCGCGCAGTTTTTGCCCCACGACTTCCGCCACCGCGCCGCCGATGCCGGTGTCCACTTCGTCGAACACCATCGTGGGCACGGCGTCCATCCCCATCGCGGCCACCTCGATGGCCAGGCTGATGCGCGACAGCTCACCGCCCGAGGCGACCTTGCGCAGGGCGCGTGGCGGTTGCCCCGCGTTGGCGCTGACCAGGAATTCGACGCGCTCGGCACCGTCGGGATGTGGCGTGTCGCTATCGACATTTTCCAGCAATACCTGGAACCGGCCGCCGCCCATGCCGAGCGCGCCCATCAGGTCGCTGACCTCGGTGGAAATGAATGTCGCGGCGCGCTCACGGTTCGCACTGACCCGGGCAGCGCTTTGCCGCCAGCCGCGCAGCGCCGCATCGCGCTGGCGCAGCAGGTCGTCGAGGCGTTCCTCGCTGTCACCCAACTCGTCGAGTTCCTGCTGCAGCGCGTCGCGCCGCCCGGCGAGTTCCGGCAGGGTGACGCGGTGCTTGCGCGCGAGGTCGTGCAGACGCGCGAGCCGGGTTTCGAGTTCCGCGAGCCGTTCGGGGTCGAGGTCGAAACCATCGCGCAGGCGCTCCAGTGCGCCGGCGGCTTCGTCGATCTGGATCTGCGCGCCTTCCAGCAGGGCATCGACCTCAGCCAGCCCGGTTTCGTGCTCCGACAGACGCGAAAGCTCCTGGCGCAGGCGCCGCAGCAGGCCCGGCAGGTCTCCTTCCAGCGAGGTGGCAACCCGCGCACAGCCTTCGATCAGCGCGGTGGCGTGGCTCTGGCGGCGGTGTTCGGCCAGCAAGGCATCGATATCGGCAGGCGCCAAGGGCTCGCTCGCCAGTTCGGCGATCTGGTGTTCGAGAAAGAGACGGCGGTCGGCGCTGTCACCGCGTGCTTCGATGGCGGCGATGGCCTGGTTCGCCTGCTGCCAGTCGCGCGTATTGGCCCTCAGTTGCGCCAATTCGTCACCGTGCCGGGCGAAGGCGTCCAGCAGGGCGAGCTGGTGGCGGCGATCCAACAGAGCCTGGTGTTCGTGCTGGCCGTGGATCTCCACCAGCAGGGCGCCAAGCTGGGCCAACTGGGCCAGGGTGGCGGGGCGGCCATTGATATAGCCGCGTGAGCCGCCGTCGGCGCGGATCACGCGTCGCAACTGGCATTCGCCATCTTCGTCGAGGTCGTTGTCGGCCAGCCAGGCGTGCGCGGTCGATCCCGGTGCCGGGGAAAAGCGGGCGACAAGTTCGGCGCGGTCCGCGCCATGGCGCACGACACCGGCGTCGGCGCGCGCACCGGTCAGCAGGAGCAGTGCGTCGACCAGCAAGGACTTGCCTGCACCGGTTTCCCCGGATACCACGGTCAGACCGCCGGCCGGGGTGATCTCGATTTCGCGGACGATGGCGAAATCCTTGACGTAAAGCGAGCTCAGCATCAGGGGACCTGGAGGAAAAAACCGGCGCAACCGCGTGGCGCGCGCAAGCTAACACGGGCGCGCACGGCGGCCAACGCTTGCCGATCATCGTTTCCGCCCCCACATCGAATGGCAAATCTCTTACGATCATCGCCGTGAACCTGCCGCTCGACGCCCGCTCCCGCCATCTTCTGCAGACCCTGATCGCGCAATACATCCGCGACGGGGCGCCCGTGGGTTCGCGCACCCTGGCCAAGACCGCCGGGCTCGACATCTCGCCGGCCACGATCCGCAACGTGATGGCCGATCTGGAGGAGGTCGGCCTGGTGGCAACGCCGCATACCTCGGCGGGCCGCATCCCCACCGCGCAAGGCTATCGCCTGTTCGTCGACAGCCTGCTGCAGGTCGAGCCGCTGGGCGAGGCGCAGATGGCCCAGATCGGCCAGCGCCTGTCGCCGCAACTGGGCACCCAGGGCCTGATCAGCAAGGTATCCGAGCTGCTTTCGGCCATGACCCATTTCGTCGGCATGGTCACCGTGCCGCGTCGCGACCAGTTCGCGCTGCGGCACATCGATTTCGTCGCGCTCGACCCCGAACGCGTGCTGGTGATCCTGGTGTTCACCGACAACGAGGTGCAAAACCGCATCGTCCACACCCGGCGCCCGTATGCACCCTCGGAGCTGGAGCGCACCGCCAATTATCTCAACCAGCACTTCACCGGCCTGCCGCTGCCGGCGATCCGCCAGCGCCTGCAGGCCGAGTTGCGCGATGCGCGCCACGAGATGGATCGCCTGCTGACGGTGGCTGCGGATGTCACCGAGAGCGCATTCGCACCGAGTGGCGAGGACGACGTGCTGGTGGCCGGCCAGACCCAGTTGATGGGCGTGCAGGATCTCTCTGACCTGGAGCGTCTGCGCGAGTTGTTCGAGGCCTTCTCCCGCAAGAAGGAGCTGCTCCAGCTCCTGGAAGGATGCGCCCACGCCCAGGGCGTGCGCCTGTTCATCGGCGAGGAAAGCGGTGTCGCGCCGCTCGGCCAGTGCTCGGTGGTGACCGCGCCCTATGGCGTGGACGGACAGGTGCTCGGCGTGCTCGGCGTGATCGGCCCCACGCGCATGGCCTATGACCGCGTGATCCCGATGGTGCAGGCCACCGCCAATGTGCTGGGCGCGGCCTTGAATCGCGCCAACCAGGCCCAATAAGGCAGACCGAACCGCGCCACGCACCAGCGCCCACCGGTGCTGTACGGCGCTCATCCCTTCTTCCGCAGATTTCACGGAGATTCCCGATGACCACAGACCGCCACCCGGAAGACGTCGCCCCGGAGGCGAACGCCACCGACGACCTCGTCATGCGCGTCGAGGAACTGGAACAGCAGCTTGGCCAGGTGCGCGACGAGCAGTTGCGTGACCGTGCCGAACTGGAAAACCAGCGCCGTCGCCTGCTGCGCGAGGCCGAGCAGGCGCGCAAGTTCGCCAACGAGAAACTGCTCGGCGAGCTGCTGCCGGTGTTCGACAGCCTGGAAGCAGGGCTGGCCGCCAATGGTGAAGCCGGCTCGCTGCGCGAAGGCGTGGAATTGACCTTGCGTCAGCTCACCCGGGTCGCCGAGGCCAGTGGCCTTCAGGTGGTCGATCCCGTCGGCCAGGCATTCGATCCCGAGCGCCACCAGGCGATGAGCATGGTGGCGTCGGATTCGCACGCGCCCGGCGCCGTGGTGCAGGTCTTCCAGAAGGGTTATGTGCTCAACGACCGCCTGCTGCGTCCCGCGCTGGTCGTCGTTGCCGCTGAATGAGTACGGAAATCCCCGAAATTTCGCGTCGCAGCCCTTGAAGCGGCTGACAAAACCCCTACATACGGCTCAACCCCGGTCGCATGACCGAAGACAAATTTCAGGAGAGAACACATCATGGGCAAGATCATCGGTATCGACCTCGGCACGACCAACAGCTGCGTGGCGATCATGGAGGGCGGCAAGGGCCGCATCATCGAGAACGCCGAAGGCGATCGCACCACCCCGTCCATCGTGGCCTACACCAAGGATGGCGAAGTGCTGGTGGGCGCGGCGGCCAAGCGTCAGGCGGTCACCAACCCGAAGAACACCTTCTACGCGGTCAAGCGCCTGATCGGGCGCAAGTTCACCGACGCCGAGGTGCAGAAGGACATCAGCCACGTGCCCTACGGCATCGTCGCGCACGACAACGGCGACGCCTGGGTGGCGAGTGCGGATGGCAAGAAGATGGCCCCGCAGCAGATCTCGGCCGAGGTGCTGTCCAAGATGAAGAAAACCGCCGAGGACTTCCTGGGCGAGACCATCACCGAGGCCGTCATCACGGTGCCGGCCTACTTCAACGACTCGCAGCGCCAGGCCACCAAGGACGCCGGCCGCATCGCCGGCCTCGACGTCAAGCGCATCATCAACGAGCCGACCGCCGCGGCGCTGGCCTACGGTCTCGACAAGTCCACCGGCGGTGATCGCAAGGTGGTGGTGTACGACCTGGGTGGTGGCACCTTCGACGTGTCGATCATCGAGATCGCTTCGATCGACGGCGAGAAGCAGTTCGAGGTGCTGGCCACCAATGGCGATACCTTCCTGGGTGGCGAGGATTTCGACAACCGCGTGATCGAATACCTGGTCGAAGAGTTCCAGAAGGACCAGGGCCTGGATCTGCGCAAGGATCCGCTCGCCCTGCAGCGCCTCAAGGACGCCGCCGAGCGCGCCAAGATCGAGCTGTCCAGCGCGCAGCAGACCGAGGTCAACCTGCCGTACATCACCGCCGATGCGTCCGGTCCGAAACACCTGGCGATCAAGCTCACCCGCGCCAAGCTCGAAGCCCTGGTCGACGAGCTGGTCAAGCGCACCATCGAGCCTTGCCGCACGGCGCTCAAGGATGCCGGCCTGCGCGTGTCCGACATCCACGACGTGATCCTGGTCGGCGGCCAGACCCGCATGCCCAAGGTGCAGGCGGCGGTGGCCGAGTTCTTCGGCAAGGAGCCCAAGAAGGACGTCAACCCTGACGAGGCCGTGGCCATGGGCGCGGCGGTGCAGGGTGGCGTGCTGGCGGGCGACGTGAAGGACGTGCTGCTGCTCGACGTGACCCCGCTCTCGCTGGGTATCGAGACCATGGGTGGCGTCTTCACCAAGCTGATCGAGAAGAACACCACGATCCCGACCAAGGCCTCGCAGACCTTCTCCACCGCCGAGGACAGCCAGACCGCCGTCACCGTGCACGTGCTGCAAGGCGAGCGCGAACAGGCCCGCTTCAACAAGTCGCTGGCCAAGTTCGATCTCGCCGGCATCGAGCCGGCGCCGCGCGGCATGCCGCAGATCGACGTCACCTTTGACATCGACGCCAACGGCATCCTGCACGTCTCGGCCAAGGACAAGAAGACCGGCAAGGAGCAGAAGATCGAGATCAAGGCGGGCTCCGGCCTGTCCGAGGAAGAGATCCAGAAGATGGTCCAGGACGCCGAGCTCAATCGCGAGGAAGACCAGAAGTTCCACGAGCTGGTCGGCGCCCGCAACAAGGCCGACGGTGTGTTGCATGCCGCGCGCAGCGCGATCAAGGAGCACGGCGACAAGGTCCCGGGCGACGTGATCGGCCGCGTGGAAGCCGCCATCTCCGATCTGGACAGCGTCGCCAAGGGTGACGACAAGGCCCAGATCGAGGCGC
This sequence comes from uncultured Aquimonas sp., assembly GCA_964617405.1. Taxonomy (GTDB): domain Bacteria; phylum Pseudomonadota; class Gammaproteobacteria; order Xanthomonadales; family Xanthomonadaceae; genus Denitratimonas. The sequence continues at coordinate 5,998 of CAZTXX010000010.1, forward strand.
GCACCAGCGCCCTGGAGGAAGCCGCCCAGTCGCTCTTTGCCGCTGCACAGGCAGGCGCAGGTGGCGCACAGCCGGAAGCCCCGGCAGGCGGCAACGACGATGTCGTCGATGCCGAGTTCACGGAAGTGAAGGACGACCAGAAGCCGTGATTCGTGATCCGGCATTCGTGATTCGGAAGAGCGGGGCCGCATTGGCCCCGCTTTCTCCGGCACGGGTTGCCGGATCGCTTGCGCCTTTACGAATCACGAATGACGAATCCCGAATAACACCTCCATGAAACGCGACTACTACGAAATCCTGGGCGTTGCGAAAAGCGCCAGCGATGATGAGCTGAAGAAGGCCTATCGCCGTTGCGCGATGAAATACCACCCGGACCGCAATCCGGGTGACGCCAGCGCCGAGGCCGCGTTCAAGGAGTGCAAGGAAGCCTACGAAGTGCTTTCCGATGCCGGCAAGCGCCGGATGTACGACCAGCACGGCCACGCCGCGTTCGAGCAGGGCATGGGCGGGGGTACAGGTGGCGGTGCGGATTTCGGCGATATCTTCGGCGACATCTTCGGCGACATCTTCGGTGGTGGTCGTGGTCGCCAGCAGGCTCGCCGTGGTTCGGACCTGCGCTATGTGATCGAGCTCGATCTGGAAGAGGCGGTTTTCGGTGGCGAACGCACCATCGAGCTGCCCAACCTGGTGACTTGCGAGCCGTGCAAGGGCTCCGGCTCCGAGGGCGGCAAGACCGAGAGCTGCCCGACTTGCCATGGTCATGGCCGGGTGCGGATGCAGCAGGGCATCTTCTCGGTGCAGCAGACCTGCCCCAACTGCGGTGGCAGCGGGCGTCACGTGGTCAATCCCTGCAAGAGCTGCCATGGCCACGGCCGGGTGGAACGGGAAAAGACCCTGCAGGTGAAGATTCCGGCCGGCGTGGACAACGGTGATCGCATCCGTCTGGCCGGCGAGGGCGAAGCCGGGCCAGCCGGCACCCAACCCGGCGATCTCTATGTCGAAATCCGCGTGCGCGAGCACGCGATCTTCCAGCGCGATGGCGACGACCTGTATTGCGAGCTGCCGATTCGGCTCTCCCAGGCGGCGCTCGGCGCACAGATCAACGTGCCTACGCTTGATGGCGTGGTGGAGGTCAAGGTGCCGCCGGAAACCCAGACCGGCAAGCTCTTTCGCCTGCGTGGCAAGGGCGTCAAGTCGGTGCGCAGCCATGCGCCGGGTGACCTGATGTGCCGCGTGGTGGTGGAGACCCCGGTCAACCTCACCAAGCGCCAGCGCGAACTGCTGAGCGAATTCGAGTCCACCTTCGAAGGCGAGAAGGGCGCCGCGCACTCGCCGCGTTCCAGCACCTTCCTGGATGGTGTGAAGGCGTTCTGGGGCCGCATGACCTCCTGACGCTTCGCCCGCGCCGCGATGGTCAGCAGGTAGAATAGGCGGTCTTTCCCGCCTGATCCTTCGAGGAACCTGCCTTGATCAAGCCCCGCACTCCACCCGGCGTCATGGAGTTGCTGCCGCGCGACCAGATCGCGTTCCAGCAGATGCTCGATACCATCCGGCGCAGCTTCGAGCGCTTCGGTTTCCTTCCGGTCGAGACCCCGGCGTTCGAGCTGTCCGACGTCCTGTTGACCAAGAGCGGTGGCGAGACCGAGCGGCAGGTGTATTTCGTGCAATCGACCGGCGCGCTGGAGCAGGGTGCGACACCCGAGATGGCCCTGCGCTTTGATCTGACCGTGCCGCTGGCGCGCTACGTGGCCGAGCACGAACACGATCTGAGCTTCCCGTTCCGGCGCTACCAGATGCAGCGCGTGTATCGCGGCGAGCGCGCCCAGCGCGGGCGCTTCCGCGAGTTCTACCAGTGCGACATCGACGTGATCGGCAAGGACGCGCTGAGCATTCGTTATGACGCCGAACTGCCTGCGGTGATCTTTTCCGTATTCAGTGAACTGGCGATCGGCAAGTTCACCATCCAGCTCAACAACCGCAAGCTGATGCGCGGCTTCTTCGAAAGCCTGGGCGTGGCCGAGGCCACGTTGCAGATGGCGGTGCTTCGCGAGGTGGACAAGCTCGACAAGCGCGGTGCCGTCCATGTGCGCGACACCCTGACGGGTGAAGGTTTCGGACTTTCCGCCGATGTGGTGGCGAAGATCCTCGACTTCGTGCAAGTGCGCTCGCGCGGCCACGCCGATGCGTTGGCCAGGCTCGACGCGCTCGGGCAGGGCAATGAGGATCTTGTCCAGGGCGTGGCCGAACTGGTGGAAGTGCTGACCCTGGTGAAAGCCCTGGGGGTGCCGGAAACCCATTACGCGCTGAACTTCTCCATCGCCCGTGGCCTGGATTACTACACCGGCACCGTCTACGAAACCACGCTCGACGATTACCCGCAGATCGGCTCGATCTGCTCGGGCGGGCGCTACGAGAACCTCGCCAGCCACTACACCAAATCCAGGTTGCCGGGCGTGGGCATCTCCATCGGCCTGACGCGCCTGTTCTGGCAGTTGCGTGAAGCCGGTCTGGTGAACACCGCCGACAGCAGCGTGGAAGTGCTGGTGAGCCAGATGGACGAAGCGCGCCTGCCCACTTATCTCGCGCTGGCCAACGAGCTGCGCGCGGGCGGTCTCAACACCGAGGTGCAACTGGAGCCGCGCAAGCTCGCGCGCCAGTTCCAGTATGCCGACCGCGCGGGTATCCGCTTCGTCGTCATCGTCGGTGAGGACGAGGAAGCCCGCGGTGTCGTATCGGTGAAGGATCTGCGCCGCGCCGAGCAGTTCGAAGTGGCGCGCGCCGATCTGGCCCGCACGCTGCGGGTTGAACTGGAACAGGCCCGTGCGATGGGAGCGGGTGTCGATCCGGTTTCCTGAGACAGCAAGTTCGCCGTCATCCCGGCGCGGGCCGGGATCCATCTTGATCTTGCTGTGAGAAGCGCAATGGGTCCCGGCTTGTGGCGGGGTCACTATCCAGAGTCACCGGGAGAGCAACACATGAACACGATCCGCCTCGATGGCGCGGCGCTGACACGCGCCCAGGTACTCGATGTCGCACTGCATGGCGCGCGCGTGGAGCTGGATGCCGCACAGCTCGCCAAGGTGCAGGCTGCTGCCGACTTCCTCGCCGAACAGGTATCCCGGCAGGAGCCCATCTATGGCGTCACCACCGGTTTTGGCAGCAATGCGGACAAGCTGCTCGGCGCGCACCGTGCCCGCGACGGCCTGCCCGGCGCCGCGACACCGGAAGGCAGCCTGGTCGAAGAACTCCAACGCAATCTCATCATCACCCACGCGGTTTGCGTCGGCGAACCGTTCCCGGCCGAGGTCGTGCGCGCGATGCTGGTCATCCGCGTCAATACCCTGATGCACGGCCATTCGGGCATCCGGGTGGAAACCCTGCAGGCACTGGCGGCGATGCTCAATGCCGGCATCGTGCCGGTGGTGCCGAAGAAGGGTTCGGTCGGCGCGAGCGGCGATCTGGCACCGCTGTCCCATCTGGCGATCGTGCTGCTCGGCGGAGGCGAGGCCTTTTTCCAGGGTGAACGCCTGCCCGGTGGCGAGGCCTTGAAGCGCGCCGGGCTGGTGCCGGTGCGCCTGTCGTTCAAGGAGGGGCTGGCGCTCAACAACGGCACCGCCCAGATGCTGGCCACCGCCACGCTCGCCATCGGCCGCATGGAGCAGTTGCTTGAAACCGCCGATCTGGCCGCCGCGATGACGCTGGAAGCTTTTGCCGGCCGCACCCGCGCCTTCGATGCGCGCGTGCACCAGTTGCGCCCGCATCCCGGGCAGGTGGAGTCGGCCGCCAACCTGCGCGAACTGCTCGACGGCTCCACCCTGGTCGATGTCGACTACCACCTGGTTCCGCGTTTCCGGAGCTGGTTGCCGGAAAGCTGGTCCGATCCTTCCGACCAGCAGCACCACTTCGATATCGCCTGGGAGTGGGTGCCCCCCTCCCAGCGCCACGGGCGCGAGGCTTTCTACACGCGTTTCCTGCCGTTCCGCGGCGGCAAGAAGCACCAGCCGCAGGACAGCTATTCGCTGCGCTGCATCCCGCAGGTGCATGGCGCGGTGCGCGACGCACTGGCCCAGGCCCAGCGTGTGATCGAGGTCGAACTCAACGCCGTCACCGACAACCCGCTGGTGTTCCCGGACACACCCGATGCACGCCAGATCGAGGACCAGGTGATTTCCGCCGGCCACTTCCACGGCATGCCGCTGGCGTTGGCGATGAGTTACCTCAAGGCGGCGATTCCGGTGCTGGCGTCCATTTCCGAACGCCGCCTCAACAAGCTGGTGGATCCGGCCACCAATGACGGCTTGCCGGCGTTTTTGATCGGCAACGAGGACGCCACCGATTCGGGCTTCATGATCGTCCAGTACACCGCTGCCGCCCTGGTCAACGATCTGGCGAGCCGCGCGCATCCAGCCAGCGTGTATTCGATCCCGACCAGCGCCAACGCCGAAGACCATGTGTCCATGGGCGCCAACGAGGCGCGGCACGTGTTGGAAATGGTCGAGGACCTTTCACACGTGCTGGCGCTGGAGCTGTACACCGCCGCCCAGGCGCTGGACTATCGCCGCGACATGATCGAAGCCGCCCGTACCCTGGCCAGGCGTGGCGATGTGCTGGCGATTGCCGCCAAGGTGACCAATGCACCGTTGCCCGGTGATGCGGTGTACGGGCAATTCCTGGTCGAGTGCGCCGAACTCATGGCCCAGCTTGCACAGGACGCCGATTTCCACGCCTCCCCGCGCGTGCGCAAGGCACATGAGCGCCTGCGCGAGCACATCGCCTTCATGCAGCGCGACCGCGCGATGGACGGCGAGGTTGCGACGGTCTGCGAGCTGGTGAGGCAGGGTCTGCTGCTGGACTGACCACAGGTCGGTGGCCGCGGCCCCGGCTCGGGATGGGCGAGGGCCTGCATGGCCCCTCCGGCGAGTCCGGGCTACACGCCTGGCTGCGGTGCATCCGTGGCGTCGATCACCGCGCCGCCCAGGCATTCCTCGCCGGCGTAGAACACCACCGATTGGCCCGGCGTCACCGCGCGCTGTGGGCGGTCGAAACGGACTTCCAGCGTGTTTTCGTCGAGTAGTTCCACGGTGCAAGCCTCGTCCGGCTGGCGGTAGCGGGTCTTGGCGGTGCAGCGGAACCGCGTGGATGGCGCGGTGCCGGCGGTGAAGGTCGGTTGCGAGGCGCGCAGGGTGTTGGAGAGCAGATAGGGGCTGTCGTGGCCCTGATCCACGTACAGCACGTTGGTTTCAACATCCTTGTCCACCACGAACCAGGGAGCTTGCGGGCGACCTTTCACACCGCCCAGGTTCAAGCCTTCGCGTTGGCCCAGGGTGTAGTAGAAGACGCCGGCATGTTCACCCAGGGTCTGTCCGTCTACGGCACGAATCCGGCCGGGTCGGGCTGGAAGGTATTGGCCAAGAAACTCTCGGAAATCACGTTCACCGATGAAGCAGATGCCGGTGGAGTCCTTTTTCGCGTGCACCGCGAAACCGGCTTCACGCGCGATGTCGCGTACCCGCGCCTTGGGTAGTTCGCCGATGGGAAACAGCGTGGCGGCCAGGGCTTCCTGCCCAAGCGCGTGCAGGAAATAGGTCTGGTCCTTGCCTTCGTCCACCGCGCGCAGCAGGCGATGGCGACCGTCACGCTGCTCCACGCGGGCGTAGTGCCCGGTGGCGATGCGTTCGGCGCCCAGGGCGCGGGCTTCGTCGAGGAAGGTGCGGAACTTGATCTCGCGGTTGCACAGCACGTCCGGGTTCGGCGTACGTCCGGCGCGGTATTCGGCCAGGAAGTGCTCGAATACGCCGCTCCAGTATTCCCTGGCGAAATTGCGTGCGAAGAACGGGATGCCGAGCTTGCCGCATACCGCCACTGCGTCGCGGCGGTCGTCCTCGGCGCGGCATTCACCAGAGCCGTCGTCATCCCAGTTCTGCATGAACAGGCCGGCGACACGCAGGCCTTGCTGTTGCAGGACGAGCGCCGCCACGGCGGAATCGACGCCGCCGGAGACGCCGACCATGGCATCGAAGCCGTTCATGCCCGGATGGAACGTGCCATCGCCAGTGGATATCGTGCGCCGGCCAGCCAATCATCCATCTGCGCCAGCACCAAGGGGCTGCGCAGGCGCGCACGCTCGGCGACAACCTCGGCGGGGGTGAGCCAGAGGGCTCGGTGGATTCCCGTGTCCAGCGCGCGTTCCGGATCATGGGCCACCGGTTCGCCGGCAAAGCCGATGCGCACGTAGTGCTGGCCGTTCGGTGCGGCCCACTGGTAGATGCCCACGAGATGCGTCAGACGCACCGTCCAGCCGGTTTCCTCCAGGGTTTCGCGCAACGCCGCCTCGATCAGTGATTCGCCAGGCTCCAGATGCCCTGCCGGCTGGTTGAGCACCAGGCCATCGCTCCCGCCACCTTCCTCCTCGACAAACAGCAGACGGCCGTCCCGTGCGACAAGGGTGGCGACCGTTACCCGGGGGCGGGAGTTGTCCGCATCGCTCACAACTCGTCACCGGCAACGAGCTTTTGTTCCATGCCGTCGCCGATCGATGCAGTCAGGTCGATGGCCGCGTCCAGCGCCTCGGCATCGGCATCGGCGGGGATCTTCACCACCAGGACGGCGTTGCCTTCCGAGCGTGCCCAGGCGCCGAGGATCAATTCGAAGTTCTGCGACAGCAGACGGTTGGCCACGTTGGCGGGGATGCGGCGCTCACTGGAGCGGTAACCGTAGGTCCAGATTTCCCGGACACGCTGATTGGCGGCTTCGTGGACTGCGCTGCGTACCCAGACGATTTGCGAGCGCTCGTCGCCAAGGTCCACGAGGATCCGGTAGTCGCCGTCGTCGTCGATGGTGTAGGGCGTGTCCATGGCCTTGAGCAGCCGTGCAACCCCGGGGTCGGCCTTCACGTCGGCCGTTGCGCCGTGGTCGGTTTCCACGGCGGGCGCTTCCGCCTCCTGGGCGAAGGTCGCGGAAGAGGCGAGGGCGAAAACCGCAAGCAGCAGGGCGCAGGCAGGCAGGTTCATGGTTCGGTTCCCGGTGATGTCACTGGTTGAAGTCGAAGTTCATCTCGCGCTCCGGTGGTGCCAGGAAGTGGCCGTAGACGTAGTCCACCCCGCTGGTGAACAGGATCGTCATGCTGGCCGCATCCTGCACGCCTTCGGCGATCGTCCGGCGATCGAGTCGCGCGGCGTGATCGGCGATTTCACGCAGCTTCGCCTGGTTCTCCGGGCTCTTGCTCAGGTCTTCGACGAGGGCGTGGTCGATGGCGAGGTAGTCCGCCGGAACATGGCCGAGGATCTGGAAGGAATTGAGCCCGAGGCCGAACTGTTCCAGACAAAGGCCGCAACCCAGTTGCGAAAGCAGGGCATAGAGGTCCTGTACCGCCTTCAGGTTGGTGGAGGCTTTCGATTCCGGGATGCACAGCACCAGGCTCTGCGGCGGCACTTCGGCCTGGCGCAGGTTGGCCGCAATCCAGGCCGCCAGCTTGGGATCCTGCAGGCTTTCCACCGTGATCTTGACGAACAAACGGGTGTCGTGACCGGCGCGCTTGCGATGCGCCAGCGTTGCGATGGCGCGCTGGATCACCCAGCGGTCGATCTGCGCCATCATGCCGTTTTCCTCGGCGATGCCCATGAAGACACTGGGCGTGACCACGTCTCCGGATGGTCCGGTGAGGCGCAGCAGCACCTGGTAGGTTTCTTCCGGTTCGCCGGTGAGGTGGATGATCGGCTGGAAGTGCAGCAGGAAGCCTTCGCCCTTGAGCGCACCTTCCATATGCGCCACCCATTGCGCGATGCGCTCCTCCTCCGCGCGATCGCGGGCGGACGGGTCGAACACCAGCTGGCGGCTGCCGCCGTCGGCCTGTGCCGACTGCAACTGGTCCACGACCTTGTTGAGCACCTGTTGTGCGCTGGCGTTCTTCTGGCCGATCTGTACCGCGCCAATGCTGAGCGTGGCATTCAGCGAGCGCTGGCCCACTTCCAGGATGGAGTCGGCGAACGCCGCACACAGCGTCTTGCCCAGTTCGCGGGTGTCCGCGTGGTTCGAATTGGTCAGCAGCACCGCGAAGCCGTGGTCGTTGAAGCGTGCCGCGATCGCGTCGGGCGGGAGGAGCTTCTCAATACGCGTGCTGGTGGCCTTGAGCAGATCGTCCGCGTTGGCCGCACCGATCGCACTCATCAGCACCGGATAGTTGTCCAGCTCCATCAGCATCAAGGCCTGATCCGAGGCGCCTTCCGCGGCGGCGGCAAGCACGTCGTCCAGTTCGCCAAGGAAGTGCTGGCGGTTGTAAAGCCCGGTGACCTGGTCGCGCTGGCGCAGGGCATCGAGCTCCTTGACCATCTCCGCGTCCAGCAGTTGCGGGCGCATCACGATCTGGATGCAGGGTTCACCCTCATAACTGGCCTGGGCAAACTCCATCAGCGCATCGAAGGTTTCCCCGCTGGAATGGCGTGCCTTGAGTTCGAGGTTCTTCGGCGGCGGCTCGCCACGGCTCAGGTCCTTGAGCAGCTGCTTGAACTGTTCGGCGTTCTCGGCCCCGACCATGTCCAGCAGGGGCAGGCCTTCGATTTCCTCGAAATCCTCGTAGCCGAACATTTCGAGATAGGCCTGATTGGCGCGGATGTGCATGCCCTCGTGCACATAGGCGATGGGATCGCGCGAAGAGGCGATCAGTGCGTCGCAACGGCGTTCGGTTTCGCGCAACGAGGCCTCGAGCCGGCGCACCAGACGCCGACGCTCGGCAATGCGCGCTTCGCGCTCGATGACGTACTGCATGTACTTGGCCCGGCCGCGCAGGGCAAAGCCCCGGGCGCCGGAGGAGAGCACCGTATTGATCGCCTCCTCGTCAAGCTGATCCAGCAAGGCGACCACGACCACGTCCTTGCCGCTGGCCTGAGCCACCTCGGTCACCGCCTGGAAGGGCAGGACCTTGGCCGAATAGCTTGCCAGAATGATCTCGCCGCTGGCGTTCTCCAGCGCAGCTTCCAGTTCGCCGAGCGATTCGGGACGGCTGGGGCGCAGGGGAAGGCCGCCGTTGCGCAGCAGGTTGATGCTGTGCTGGGCGTCGTCGATCTTGTCATCCACCAGGATCAGGCGAATGACGGATTGTTGTTTGGCCATGGAAAACCGTTGTGGAAAGGTGCCAGTGTTTTTACACGCTTGCGGGGCAAAGTCCAGCATTGTGCGTCATCAAGTGCCAAAAACCGGCAGCTTGGCCGGTGCCCCTTGCAGTTCGCGTACCAGCCGGGGAAGCAGGTAGCCCGGCAAGCGCGCCCTCAAGGCTTCGTACAGCGGCGCCGCCTCCTCGTCGGGAACCTCGAAGTGCGCTGTACCGGCGACGCGATCCAGCTGGTGCAGGTAGTAGGGTTGCACGCCGAGGGTGAACAGGCGTTCGGACAGTTCGGCGAGCGCTTCCACGCTGTCGTTGACCCCGCGCAACAGCACCGACTGGTTGTAGAGCCGTACGCCACGCCGGGCCAATGCCGCGCAGGCGTCGGCGACGCTCTCATCCAGTTCCCGGGCGTGGTTGGCGTGGATCACCAGCACCACCGGCCAGGACAGGGCATCCAGCCAGTCCAGCAGGGTGTCGTCCACCCGTGCCGGCAGCACCACCGGCAGGCGCGAGTGGATGCGCAGGCGGCGCAGATGTGCCGCCGGTCGCAGCGCCTCGGTGAGCTCGGTCAGCTTGGCGGTGGACAGTGACAAGGGATCGCCGCCACTGAGCAGCACCTCGTGGATATCCGGGTTGCCCAGCAGGTGGTCGACGGCTTCACGCCAGCCGTTGGCTGCGGCGGTTTCCTCGCCGTAGGGGAAGTGGCGACGGAAGCAATAGCGGCAGTTCACCGCGCAGCTGCCGGTGGCGACCAAGAGGGCGCGGCCTTCGTACTTGTGCAGCAGGCCACGTGCCTCGCGCGAAGCCAGGTCGCCCACCGCGTCGATGCCGAATCCCGGCGTGAAGCGGGTTTCATCGTCGAGCGGCAGCACCTGGCGCAACAGCGGATCGTCGGGATCGCCAGGGCGCATGCGCGCCACGAAGGCGCGCGGTACGCGCATCGGAAATCCGGCGGCATCGGCGGGAATGCGCCCGGCCAGGTGCTCCAGGCCCAGTTCGGCCAGGAGTTCGTCGGGGCGCGTGATGGCATCGCGGTACTGCTGGCGCCAATCCGATGGCTGCGCGCTTGGGGTTCTTGCAGGTATCATGGCGTGCTCGGTCGGCGCTGCGCCGACGTATTCCTTCCACCCATTGTAGCCGCGGACGCGGCGCAGCTCCGGAGTTTGCCCATGGCCACACTTGGCATGAACGACGTCAAAAACGGCATGAAGATCATTGTGGACGGCCAGCCGTGCGTGATCGTGGACACCGATTTCATCAAGCCCGGCAAGGGTCAGGCCTTCACCCGCGTGCGCTACCGCAACATCAAGACCGGGCGCGTGGTGGAACTGACGATGAAGTCCACCGACAGCGTCGAGACCGCCGACGTGGTTGATACCGACATGCAGTACCTCTACAGCGATGGCGAATTCTGGCACTTCATGCAGCCGGACACCTTCGAGCAGCACACCGCCGACGAGAACGCCATGGGCGACGCGGCGCAGTGGCTCAAGGGCGAGGAGGAGTGCGTGGTCACCCTGTGGAACGGCACTGCGATCGCGGTGACGCCACCGAATTTCGTGGAACTGCAGATCGTGGAAACCGATCCCGGCCTGCGCGGCGACACTTCGGGCGGTGGCGGCAAGCCGGCCAAGCTGGAGACCGGCGCGGTGGTGCGCGTGCCGCTGTTCGTCAACCAGGAAGAAGTCATCCGCGTCGACACCCGCAGCGGTGAATACGTCTCGCGCGTGAAGTGAGCCTTGCAGCGGGAGAAAAGACCCGGGGAGAAGGAGCACGCCTCTTCCCGGGGTTGATGGGAGCATGCCCATGACGCACACCGTCCAACCCTGTGATCTGCTGATCCACGCCGCCTGGGTGATCCCGGTCGAGCCACACGGGGTGGCGCTGCCGGATCATGCCGTTGCGGTGGATGGTGGGCGCATTGTCGCCTTGCTGCCCTCGAACGAGGCCCGCGCGCGCTTTGCGCCCCGGGAAAGCGTGGAGCTTGCGCACAGCGCGCTGCTCCCCGGCTTCATCAACGCCCATACGCACAATCCGATGACGCTGATGCGTGGGGTCGCCGACGACCTGCCGCTGATGCAGTGGCTGCAAGGCCATATCTGGCCCATCGAAGGCGCCGTGCTGGGCCCGCGTTTTTGCGCCGATGGCGTGGAACTGGCGGTGGTGGAGATGCTGCGCGGCGGCACCACCTGCTGCAACGAGAACTACTTTTTCCCGGACGCCATCGGTGCGGTATACGACCGCCTCGGATTCCGCTGTCGCCTGGGCCTGCCGGTCATCGATTTCCCCACGCCCTGGGCGCGCAACCAGGACGAGTATTTCGACAAGGCCGGCGAGGTGCACGACCGCTTCAAGGGCCATGCGCGCATCTCCACCGCCTTCGTGCCGCACGCGCCCTATACCGTGAACGATGCGGCCTTCGAGCGCATTCGGCTGTTGTCCGACCAACTCGACATCCCGGTGCACTGCCACGTGCACGAAACCGCGCAGGAAGTGGCCGACTCGCTGGCGCAGTACGGCCAGCGCCCGCTGGCGCGCCTGCAACGCCTGGGCCTGGTGAACCGGCACCTGATCGCGGTGCACATGACCCAGCTCACCGAGGCCGAAATCGCCATGTGCGCGCAGCACGGCGTGTCGGTGGTGCACTGCCCGGAGTCGAACCTCAAGCTCGCCTCCGGTTTCGCGCCGGTGGAGGCCTTGCGCCGCGCCGGTGTCAACGTGGCATTGGGCACCGACGGCTGCGCCAGCAACAACGATCTGGACATGATCGGCGAGATGCGCACGGCTGCAATGCTGGCCAAGGCGGTGGCGCAGGATGCCGCGGCCCTCGATGCCGCATCCACGCTGCGCATGGCCACCCTGGACGCGGCGCGTGCGCTGCAACTGTCTGATGAGATCGGCTCGATCGAGCCCGGCAAACAGGCCGACCTTGCCGCGATCCGCCTTGACGAGCCCGAAACCCAGCCGCTCTACGATCCGATTTCGCAGATCGTCTATGCCGCCGGGCGCCACCAGGTGCACTGGGTGTGGATCGGCGGGCAGGTGAAACTGCGCGAACGCGAGCTGGTCGATCTCGATGTCGCATCGGTACTGGGCAAGGCCCGCAGCTGGCGTGAGCGCATCGCCGGGCTGCCGCGTCCGACATGAATCGCCCGGTGTTGCGCATCGCGCCGCTGGTGTTGTTCGACCTGGACGGCACCCTGGTCGACTCGGTGGGCGATCTCACCGCGGCACTCAACGACGTGCGTCTTCGGCTCGGGCTGGCCGTGGTTCCGCAGGCGCAGGTGCGCAGCGCGATCTCGCGCGGCGCGCGCGCCATCCTGGGCGATGGGCTGCCGGAAGTTCCCGAGCTCGAGCGAGAGGCGCAGCGCGAGGTGTTCCTCGCCTGCTACCGCGAGCGCATCGGTCAAAACGACCGCCTGTTTCCCGGCATTGCCGAGGTGCTGGAGGCCATTGAATCCTGTGGTTCGCGCTGGGGCATCGTGACCAACAAGCGCGAGGACCTGGCACGGCGCGTGGTGGAATGCCTCGGCCTGGATCGACGCAGCGCGATCCTGATCGGCGGCGATACCCTGGCGCGCTGCAAACCCGACCCGCTGCCTGTCACCACGGCCTGCGAGCGTCTTGGGGTTGCGCCGCCACTCACGGTATTCGTCGGCGACGACAGACGCGACATCGAAGCCGGGCGCGGTGCAGGCACGCGCACGCTGGCGGTGCGTTGGGGGTTCCACTCCGCGACCGACGATCCGGCCGGGTGGGGCGCCGATGCCGTGCTCGACCAGCCGCCAGACTTGCTGGGCGATGGCATTCTCGGCACGGGAGGGCAGGGATGAGCAGGATCGAGGCCGCCGTCCAGGATGACAGCGTCGGATACATCGCACAGTGGCTCGCCAACGAGCCGGAAATGGAGACGGCCCTGTTGTTTGCCGGTCGCGCGCCGCGTGCCGCGCTCTGGGGTGCGACGCTTGACCAGTGGTTGCGGGCCTGCTTCACCCTGAGCAATCCCGAAGTGGCGCGGGTCAAGCTGTCCTGGTGGGGCGAGGCGCTTGCCAGGGCAACGGCGCAGTCCCCGCACCCGCTGGTGCGCGCCCTTGCCATCGAAATGACCGATGAGGTGGCGCCAAGGCTCTGGCAAGCCGTTGCCGAAGCGGCGCTGGATCTTTCCGGGCTAGACACCCTGCCGGCGGATGTTCCCGCCCTGGTGTCCTCGCGCCTGCCGTTTGCTTGTGCACTGGCGGAAGTCGAAGCAGCGCTCTGGCCGGCGTCCGGTAGCGGTGATGTCGGTGCCATCGCGCGCTCCCTGGTGATCTGGCAATGGCGCCACCACCGTCGTGACAGCGTGCCGCAGCCCGGTTGGCTGCCGCTGCAGTTGCTTGCCCGCCATGGCCTGCGCGCCAGTGCGGTGTACGGGGATCCGGCCGATGCCGCGGCCAGGCCGCTGTTCAACGATCTGGCCAAGGCCCTGCTCGATTGCCCCTGCGGGCCGGCTGGCCCGATCCTGCGTCGCGCCCGCACCCGTCTGGACACCTTTGCCTTGACCCGGCTGCAGCGCGGCCATGCCGACCCTTTTCCGCATTCGGGCCTTGGCGTGCTCTGGCACGGATGGCGGGCGGCGCATGGGGTGCGCGGCTGAGAAAGCGCCTGAAATAGTCGCGGATTCATGCCTGCTTCCATGGGCTTGCCCGATGATGGGCCGATTCGCCGCAAGGCAAACCGTTTCAACATGCGCCAATGACCGACCAACCGACCGTGACCGATCCGATTGAAGACACCCTTGCCGATGAAGTGGCGCGCGACTCACTCGCCTGCTTTGCGCCGCTGGACCGGGTGGGAATGCAAGGCATCGAGATGCCGTTGCGCATCGCGCTGGAGGACGGGCCCGCGTTGTTGCCGGCACGCGTCGATGTCGCGGTGGATCTGCGCGAGCCCAGCGCGCGCGGCATCCACATGTCGCGCCTGTACCGCTTGTGCGATGCCCACCTGTCCAACCCCGCGCCCTTGGATCGCAGCAGGCTGCGTGGCCTGCTGGATGCCCTGCTGGATTCACATCAGGGGCTGTCCCGCAGTGCTTACCTGCGATTGGAATTCGTCCTGCCGCTGCGCCGCGCCGCCTTGTTGAGCGGCTTGTCGGGCTGGCGCCAGTATCCGGTCACGATCCGCGCCGCGCTGGAGGAGGAACGCTGGACCTGCGAGCTCGGCGTCGAGGTGCTCTATTCGAGCACATGCCCGGGTTCGGCCGCGATGTCGCGCCAGGTCGTCGCGCAGCGTTTCACCGAGGCCTTCGGCGACGGCGCAGTGGACGCGGCGGCCGTGGCACGCTGGCTGGAATCGCCCGAAGGCGGCGCGGCCACGCCACACGCGCAGCGTTCCCGGGCGCGGCTGCGCGTGATCCTGGGGCAGGAAACCGACAGCGAGGCGCTGCCGCTGGTGGCATTGATCGATCTGGCCGAAAAAGCCCTGGCCACACCGGTACAGGCTGCGGTCAAACGCGTGGACGAACAGGAATTCGCCCGCCTCAACGGCGCCAACCTCATGTATTGCGAAGATGCCGCGCGGCGCCTGCAGGGTGCCTTGGAGCGACAATCATGGGCACAAGACTACGCCATCGAGGCCGCGCACCTGGAAAGCCTGCACCCGCATGACGCGGTGGCCCGCGTGGTGAAGGGCCTGCCGGGTGGCTTCAGCGCGGGCTGAGGATCATTTGGACGGGGGCGGGGTCTTGGGCGCGGGGCGCACGATGACCGGCGCGCGGTAACCCCACCAGGGGCCGTAATAGCTCGGCCAGAAGGGATCGTTGTAGTAGATCCGCTCCTGCGCCACCTCGGGCGGCCAGAGGTAGATCACCTCGGCGGCGATGCGCGGATAGCGGTAGTCGTATTCCCCGATGCGGCGGGTTTCGAAATCGACGATGCGACCGGTCACCGTGATGTCACGCTCGGTGGTGAAGATGGCCGGGTCGTAGAACCCGGCACGGCAGGCGATGAAGCGCCCCTGGGTCTGGTCGATCGAGCGCACCGGGCGTGCCGTGCCGGTCAGGTCGCGACCGAGCACTTCGAAGCAGGTCTGTTGCGGGGAAGGCTCCACCGCGACGATGCGTCCGCCCCAACGCACCAGATCGCCGGCCTGTTCGCTCCTGGCCGCTTGCTGCGGCGCGAGTGGCGCGAATTCACCGCGCAATGGCGTTGGAACCGTGGCGCAGCCGGTGACGAGCGCGGCCATGGCAAGCAGGATCGGGAATCGGGTCATGGGGATCTCCGGGCGGCGGGGGTGCGGATACGGTAGCGTTTCAGGTCACGGATCAGCGCCTTCAGCAAGGCGTTGTCCGCATCCTGTGCAGCGTAGCGCTGTGCGGTGTAACGGTGGGTGAGCGCGAGCAGGTCCGACGCATCGTCGGGCAGGATACTCGCCGCGCGTGCGGCCAGCGCAGCGGCGGTTTCAGAGGGTTGCTTGGCCACGCCTGCGGCAGCAAGCCGCCGGCACAGGCCTTGCCAGGCCGCCAGCAAGGGCTCGCTGGAGCGTACTCCACCGCCGCGCCATAGCATCGCGAACGACAATGCCAGTGCCAATGCGATGCCCACCATCAGGGCCACGCCGACCTGGCGCCAGTCCTGGGTGTCGAGCCCGATCCGGTGCAGCAGCTCGCGCTGGCGCGCGGCGTTGAAATCCACGATCACGAAGTTCCAGCCGCGCCGCATCGCATCGAGCGCGTCCCACAGTGGTTGACCGAAGCGCGAGAAGGCGCCTGGCGGCGGCACGATGCCGGCCAGTCCGTCGCGGATGCGCTCCGGCGCCACGGCGGCGGTCGGGTCGATGCGTACCCAGCCGCGCCCTTCCAGCCATACCTCGGTCCAGGCGTGCGCATCGGAGTTGCGCACCAGCCAGTAATCGCCAACGCGATTGTGGAATCCGCCCTGGTAGCCGGTCACCACCCGCGCTGGAATTCCGGCGCTGCGCATCATCACGGCGAAGGCCGAGGCAAAATGCTCGCAATAGCCTTCGCGGGTGGCGAACAGGAAGTCGTCCACGCTGTCGCGCGCCAGCGGTGGCGGCGTGAGGCTGTAGGTGAAGCTCGCGTTGAACAGCATCAGCGCACGCTGGATCAGCGCATCCGGGCTGGCGTTCTCGGTTTTCCATTCGGCCATCAGCGCGCTGGTGCGCGGGTTGTAGTACTCGGGCAGCCGCAGGAAGCGTTGCCGCAGCGAAGTGGACAACTGTGGCTGCAGGCGGTACTCGACCGCCGAACCGGCACGGAAACGGCGCACCGAGCGATTCGGTCGGGCCGAATACATCGTGTGGTCCGGCCCCATGCGCGCGCCTTCCGGCGCTTCGCCGGGCACATCCAGGCCCACCAGATAGAAATAGGCGGTGGGTTCCTGCATCACCTCGTGGTAGAGCAGGGGAGCATCCGATTCGAGTTCGGCGGTGGCACCGAAGGCATCGCCGGACCAGCGCGACCAGCGCCGGCCATCGAAATCGCTCAGCACCGGACCACGCCAGTACATCGCGTTCTGCGGTGGCGGGGGGCCTTCGAAGGTGACACGCAGCGCGGGGCTGTCGTCGAGCAACATGTTGACGATATCGCCAGGGCTCATGTCGTTGGACAAGCCGCTGCGTGCCTGGTCATCCGGCCCCGGCGCGCCCCAGAGCGGCTCGGGAAAGCGCGGGAACAGGAAGAATACGACGAAGGCGAAGGGCAGGGAGACGGCCAGCAGGCGGCCACTGGAAAGCAGCATCGGCACGATGCCCGCGGGTGGCGGTTCAAGATCGGGCAGGGCGACGCGTGCCAGCCGCGACAGGGCGGCAAGAATCAGGATGCAGGCCACCAGCGCGAGCGCGAGGGTGCTCGGGCCCTGGTCGCGCAAAAAGCCGGCCATCACCGCGAACAACGCGAAGCTGCAGGCACTGCGCCCGTCGCGCACGCTGCCGGTTTCCAGAAGCTTGGACGCCAGCATGGCGGCCAGCAATGCGGCACCGGTTTCCTGCGAAACATTGAAGCCCGAGCCGAACACCGCGGCAACGGCCACCGCCAGGGTCAGGACGAGGCGCAACGCGGCAGGCAGGCGTTGGCGACGGATTCCCGAACCGATGCCCAGCGTCGCCACCGCCAGCAGCAGGATCGAGAGCCAGGCGGGAAACCCGGGCAGCACCGGCAGCAACGCGGCCAGCACCGCGGCGGCGACCCAGAGGAAGCTGGTGCGATCGAGCGTGATGCGTTTCATCAGGGCGCCAGCGCCAGCGCGCGGAAGCAGGCGTGCAGGTGGGCCGGCCCTTGCCCCGGGCCGATGGAGCGGTCCGGCATGTGCAGGGTGGTGGACTGGCCCTGGCGCTCGGCGTCCGCCAGCCAGCGCGCCAGACGGCGAGCGCGAGCGTCACTCGCCAATGGCGCCAACCCATCCCAGGAGAACACCTGCTCGCCACCGGCGGGTTCCTCGTATTCGCGCACCAGCAGGCGTTGCTGGCGCGCGCTGTGTTTCCAGGCGACCAGCCGGGTCGCATCGCCCTGGCGCCAGTCGCGCAGCGTGATGGGTTCGTCGCTGTCGCCGCGCTGCGGACGCGGGCGATTGCTGCCGCCATCACCGGGCGGTGCCGGAGGGTCTTTTTCCAGCGCCGGCCAGACCAGGGTGGCGGTATCGGGATGCAGCCAACTCCAGACTTCGAACAACCCCATGGGCTGGCGGCAATGGAGTTTCAGCCTGCCGGTGGCGACAAGGCCGCGGCGCCGGGTGGGGCGCGCCAGTTCGACCGTGGTTGCGGCGCCGTCACGCAGGTGGAAGGCGACCCGCTGCCCGGCGTGCTCGAGCACCAGCCCTTCGTGAAAGCGCCCCTGCCTGCCCGCGAATCGCAACCTGAGCCGCTGCGTGGCACCGGCGTGCACGGGCTGCGCATCGATGGCCTCCAGGCGCACGCCGCTCAGGTTGAGGTAGCCGCGCAACAAGGCGGTGAGCATCACCGAGAGCATCAGGAAGCACAGGATCAGCGCCGGGTTGTTGCTGTAGTTGAGGCCGCCCAGGGTCATGGTGGCCAGCAGGGAGGCGAAGAACAGGCCGTAGGGCGTGGGCAGGACGTAGATGCGCCGCCGATGCAGTCGGATCGGCAACGGTTCCGGCCCGCGCGGACGCACGAAGCGGCGCAGGAATCCGGGAATGCGCGGGCGTTCATGCGATTGCGCCTGCTGCGCTGCACGCGTGTTCCCGCGTTGGGCCATCGACTGGGGCATGGGCAACCGCCGGTTCAGTCCACCGCGACGTCGGCCAGGATCGCCTCCGCCAGAATCGATCCGGTACCGGCATCCGATGCCGGCACCAGACGATGACCCGCCACCGCGACGAACAGGGCCTGCACGTCCTCGGGCAACACGTGCTGGCGCGCAGCCAGCAGTGCATGGGCGCGCGCCGCACGCAGCAGGGCGATCCCGGCGCGCGGTGACAGGCCCACCTCGATGCGTGGATCGTTGCGGCTGCGCTCCAGCAGGGCCAGCACATAGGCCACCAGGGCCTCGCTGGCGTGCACCTGCTCCACCGCCATGCGCAGGGCCAGCACGCTGGCCGCGTCGAGCTGTGGTCGGCTGTCGGCGATCTGGATGCGGCGATCCTGGCCGGTGAGCAGGGCGCGCTCGGATTCGGCGTCGGGATATCCCAGCGAGAAACGCAGCAGGAAGCGGTCGAGCTGGGAGTCCGGCAGCGGGAAGGTGCCCGACAAGTCCACCGGGTTCTGCGTGGCGATCACGAAAAAGGGTTCGGGCAGCGGATGGGTGGTGCCGTCGAGGGTGACCTGGCGCTCGGCCATGGCTTCCAGCAGGGCGCTCTGGGTACGTGGTGGCGCGCGGTTGATCTCGTCGGCCAGCAGTACGCGGGTGAACACCGGACCGGGATGGAAACGGAACGCCTGCGAGGGCGCATCGTAGATCGAGATGCCCAGCACGTCGGCCGGCATCAGGTCGGAGGTGAACTGCACGCGTTGGAACTCCAACCCGAGCGTGGCGGCCAGTGCCTGGGCGAGGGTGGTCTTGCCAAGCCCGGGCAGGTCTTCGATCAGCACATGGCCACCGGCGAGCAGGGCCACGAAGGACATATCCACCTGCGCGGACTTGCCCAGCACCAGGGCGTTGACCTGCTGGCGGGCACGGGTCAGTGCGGCGAGCGGCAAGTCGGGTATCGTGGGCAGATGGGCGGGAGCGGCCATCGGGTATCTCGCGACAGGAAACCTCGGGAGTGTAGCGGGATATGCGGGAAGAACGAGGCGCGCGCTTCGCGTTCTGCGCGCTGTGGCTGGCGGCATTCATCCTCAAGCTGGGTCTTGCGGCGCGCCTGCCGCTGTTCGTCGATGAAGCCTTTTACTGGCAGGAAAGCCGCCACCTGGCGCTGGCCTATTCGGATCTGCCCGGCCTGACCGCGTGGCTGATCGGCCTTGGCACCGCACTGGGCGGCGACAGTCTGCTTGGGGTGCGCTGGCCCTTCCTGTTGCTGGGCGCCGCCTTGCCGTGGCTGGTGGTGGCGATGGCGCGCCCCCTGGGTGGCTTGCATGCCTGGCGGGCCGGCGCGCTGACGGTGTTGTTTCCGCTGTCGGGGTTCCTCGGCGTGCTGGCGCTGCCGGATGTGCCCATGAACCTGGCGGCGGCGGCCTGTCTGCTTGGTGGCGCAAGGCTGCTGCGTGGTGTGGACGGGCCGGCACTGGTCTGGCTTGCCGCCGGGCTGGTGCTTGGTGCGCTCAGCCATTACCGCTTTGTGGCGGTGATCGCGGTGGGATTTGCCGCGTTGTTGATCCTGCCGCAGGGGCGCGCCGCCCTGCGTGACCGACGCACCTGGATGGCGATCGGTATTGGTGCGCTGGCCTGGTTGCCGCTCGGGCTGTGGAACCTGGCGCATGGTGATGCCGGTTGGCGCTTCCAGTTCGTCGATCGCCATCCCTGGGCGTTGCACGCCGATGGCTGGCTGTTCCTGCCGGTGCAGGCGGCTCTTGCCACGCCTTTGCTGTTTGTCGCCCTACTGGTGGCAGGCTGGCGCTGGCGTGCGTGCTTCGGCCTGCAGACGCGTTGGCTGGCCTTGTGTGGCGGCCTGACCCTGACGGGATTCTTCGTGCTGGGTTTTTTCGCCGACTCCGAGCGCACCAGCTTCCATTGGCCATTGTCCGGTTATCTCGCGCTCCTGGCCCTGGTGCCGGACGTGTTGCGGCGCTGGCCGCGCGCCCTGCATGTCGCCACCTGGGGGCTGTTGGGCGGCGCTTTCGTTCTCGCGCTTGGCGTGCAGGCGATGCTGGCGTCATCGCAAGGGCGGAAAAAGCTCGATGATGCCGGTGCGTATTCCGCCAATTTCACCGACTGGAGTGCCTTGTCCGATGCGGTGCAGGCGCGCCTCGCGGAACTGCCGGAAGGCACACGCGTTCTGGCCGACCACTTCAAGCTGGGCGCCGAGCTGGGGTTTGTGCTGCGGAACCCGGATATCGAGGTGCTCGAGCATCCGCTCAATCCGCGCCATGGCCGTGCCCGCCAGTTGGAACTCTGGGGCTTGCTGCGAAACGACGCGCGTGATGGCTGGCACCTGCTGGTGATATCGCCGGACGATGTGAAGCTCAGTGCGCGACTTGCCCGCTACCAGGAGTTGTGCAGCCGCCTCGGGCCACTGCCGGCTCCGGATGTGGTGGAGGTCGATGGCGGCGCCCGACGCTTCCTGTTGTTTGCGCTGCCGCCTGATCCGCCCGCCGCGCCGTGCGTGACACCGGCATTGGCGCATCTGGACTGGCCGCTGGACGGCGACACCCTCGGGCGTGCATTCACGGTGCGGGGCTGGGCGTTGAAGGATGTCGTCGGCATCGACCGGGTCGAGGTGCTCGTGGATGGCGAACGGCTGGCCGAAACGGAACGCGCCGCCGAAGCGGGCTGGGTGGTCACGACCTATGGCGCCCTGTCCCGCGACCCCGCGTTTCCGAAGGTGCAATTCGAGACGACAGTCACACTGCCTGCGCGGGTTTCAGGCTGGCAGCGCATCGATCTCGTACTGCACGGTGGCGATGGCAGCGTCGAGACCTGGCGCGGGCCGCGCGTCCGGGTGCGCGCGGCGGCGCAGGAGCCAGGTTCCTGACGGAGTGGGCCGGCTCCTTGGCCGGGTCTCACTCCCCGCGACGGGTAAGCGATGCCGGCTCGCGCGCGGCCTGTTCCAGCGCGGCCTGGGTCACATTGGCCAGTTCCGCACCGGCACTCTCCAGTTGGGTGAGCTGGCTGGAGATGCGCTCGTGGGCGCGGTCCATGGCGCGACAGGCGGCGTCCAGTTCCTTCTGCGGCGCGCTCAGGCCATGGCGGGAAATCCACAGGCGGTGTTCGAGCACGTCGCGCAAGCCCTGCTGTACCTGGTCCTGGGCATCGAGCGAGGCGTGCGCCTCGGCGGCGATTTCCTGCGGCACCCGGTCGACCACCTGGCGCATTTCCCCCATGCGTTCGCGGGTGCGGTGCAGGAGCTGTTCCAGCGCATCGGCCCGGTCGAGCAGATGGCGAAGACTGCGCTCGCGGCGCAGGCTGCGGTGGCGCATGACGGCCGCAAGCAGAGCCAGAACGCCAACCGCAACGATGGCTAGATGGAAGTAGTTCACGCGGGGACGGGCAAGGGGAAGACCCCGGAGTCTGCCAAATCGCCGGCAACTGGGGCAAATGCGGGCGCGCACCGGCATTTTGCCGCCGTTTGTACGTGGAGCCCGTCACCGGACGCTTGGCCCCGCCGGGGCGGGTAGGCACAATGGCCGTCTGTTGTACGGCGAATGGTCCATGTCCTATCTCGTTCTAGCCCGCAAATGGCGGCCCCGGCGCTTTTCCGAGCTGGTGGGCCAAGAACACGTGGTGCGCGCGTTGACCAACGCGCTCGAAACCGGACGTGTGCACCATGCCTTCCTGTTCACCGGCACCCGCGGTGTCGGCAAGACCTCGATCGCGCGGATCTTCGCCAAGAGCCTGAACTGTGTGCGCGGTGTGGGCGCCGAGCCCTGCGGCGAGTGCGAGGTGTGCGTGGCGGTGGACGAGGGTCGCTTCGTCGACCTGCTGGAGATCGACGCGGCCTCCAACACCGGCGTGGACGACGTGCGCGAGGTGATCGAAAACG
>CAZTXX010000011.1:0-14704 GCA_964617405.1 uncultured Aquimonas sp.
GATGCGCTGGGCCTTACCGTGTTCCTCATCACCCACGATCTGGATACGCTTTACACGATCTGTGATCGCGTCGCGGTGCTCTCGCAGCGTCGCGTGCTTGCCATCGATACGCTCGATGCGGTGGCGCGGCATCCCGATCCGTGGATCCAGGAGTATTTCCACGGACCGCGTGGCCGCGCCGCGCAGTCCGCTGTCCATCTGCATCGCGAGGCTTGAAACATGGAAACCCGCGCCAACCACCTGCTCATCGGTGCCTTCGCCATCGCCGTGGTGCTGGCATTTCTCGCCAGCCTGCTGTGGCTGGGCAAGTTGGGCAATGATCGGGACATCGGCATCTACGACATCGTGTTTTCCGAATCGGTGATCGGCCTGAGCAAGGGTTCGGTGGTGTCCTACAACGGCGTGCCGGTGGGCGATGTGGCTTCGCTCGCGGTGGATCCGAAGGACCTCGCGCGCGTGGTGGTGCGGGTGCGCATCGTCGATCCAGACCTGATCCGGCGCGATACCCAGGCCACGCTCGGTTTTGCCGCGGTGACCGGGGTTTCCGACATCCGCCTGTCCGGCGGCTCGCTCGACAGCCCGCGCCTGACCGCGGAGCGCGGGGTGCCGGTGCTGCAGGCCAGCCCTTCGCCGTTGGCCAAGTTCACCGCCTCGGGGGAGGACATCATGGTGAACATCAACGAGGTGGTGACACGCATTTCCGACCTGCTTTCGCAGGAAAACCGCACACACGTCAACGCCGTGCTCAACAATCTCGATGCCCTGGCCACCACCGTGGGAGAAGAGCGCCAGGCCTTGAGCGAGGCGATCCGGCAGCTTTCCGAAGCCTCCGGGCAGTTGCACGCCACGCTCGCCAGCATCGATGGCGCGGCGCGTTCGACCCGCTTGCTGATCGACGGACAGGGCGCCCGTCTGGTGGCCAATGCCGGGCAGACGATGGAAAGGCTCGACGCATTGGCTGCCAATCTCGATGCACTGGTGGCCGACAATCGCAACGCGGTATCCGGTTTCAGCCAGCAGGGTCTGCGCCAGGTCGGCCCGGCACTTGAGGAGTTGCGTACCACCCTGGCCTCGTTGCAGGCCTTGTCCGAACACCTTTCACGCTCGGACAGCGTGCTGCTCGGCAATCCGCAGCCCCGGGAGTTCAAACCCAAATGAATCGCTCGATCCTGTTTTTCCTCGTGGTGCTGGTCGCCGGCTGCAGCGTGTTGCCGGAAAAGTCGCCGGTGGCGCTGTATTCGCTAATCGTGCCCGCGGCGTCGGACAAGACGGTCGAGCGCGTCGACTGGCGCTTGGCTGTTGCCCGCCCGCAGGCCAGCGGCCCGCTGGCCTCGGCCTGGATCCTGGTGCAGCCCCGTGCCGGACAGATCGAGATCTACCCCGGTGCGCAATGGAGCGAAGCGCTGCCCGGGCTGATCGGCACGGCGTTGATGGAAGCGCTGGAAGCCGATGGCCGTATCGCAAACGTGCAACGTGCTTCCGCCGGGCTTGCCCATGATTTCGAGTTGGCGGTGGAACTGCGCGACTTCCAGCTCGAACCCGCCCACGGGCCGAGTGCCCTGGTGCGTCTCAAGGCCAACTTGATTGATGCCGCGCGCGGCAATGTGGTCGCCAGCCGAGGCTTCGAGGTGCGCCAGCCTGCTGCCGGGCAAGGTGTCGACGACGCGGTGGCGGCCCTGGATGCGGGTCTGCAACAGATCCTGCCGGAATTGGCCGACTGGGTGCTGGCACAGGGCGAAGCCACGCGCGAGCGCTGATTCCCCGCCCGGTCACGTCCGGCACCCGCGTTTTTGCTCACGCAAGCGCACGAACGCTCCCCCGCCATTTACCGCTTATCGCCAAATACCTACCGCTCATCTCCAGGCATGACGGGATTTCGGGCTCCGCGTCGCTGTTGATACCGATGAGGAAGGTTTCTTCGATCAGCCGATCCGGGCTGATATCGGGATGCCTGAAGGGGCGGATCGCCAAATTGCGATCCAGGACATGCGCGTATCCAGGGGCACATCGACGTGACCAACTTGCAAACCAGCCACTGCCTGCCGGGCGGTGCCGTTGAAGGTTCTTCCGAAAATGTGGGCGCCAGCGGTCGCATGCGCAAATGGGCCGGGCGCCTGTTTCTTGCCTTGGCGGCGAGTCTGCCGATGGCTGCGATGGCGGCGGCCAGCCTCGATGTCTCGTTTTCAGCGGGTTCCGACGAGTATCGTGCCGGTGGCGACGACATTCCCGTCACCATCGTTTTTTCCAACACGGGCGATACCGCAGCCTCGGGCGCGCAGCTGACACTGGCAACCCTGCCTGACGAGGTGACGGTCGTTGCAAACAGCCGGAGCTGTACCCCGACCGGCACCGACTCGGATTGTGGCAGCGCCGGCAGCGGCACCGGCGGCTTGCTTTACAGCGGCGCGGCTATTGCCGCGGGCGGGAAGCTGACCATCGGTGCCAGCCTCAGGTTTGGTTCCACTGCTTCGGGGCAAAAGCAGGTCACCGCGACCGGCAGCGCAAGCGGAGTGACCGACAACGCGACGGCCAGCCTCAGCTTCAACCAGGTGTTCGAGGCCGACCTCACGGTGAGCATTACCCGCCTGACGCTCGATACCCAGCAAAACGATTGTCCCAACAATGGAACCACCTACACGCCGGGCTGCAAGGCGCGCTATCAGGTGGTATTCAAGAATGTGGGCCCGGATGGTGTTCCGGCCGGGACGACGCTTGCGATCAGTCGTACGGAACAGGCTGCAGGCGCCTATACGGTCGTGTCCTGCTCCGCTTCCGGTGTGACCTGTCCCTCGGTGCACCCCACGGCGACGATGCCCGCTACCGTGAATGCCGTATTTGCGAAGGACGCGACGCTCACCTATGACGTGACCGTGGACTACCCGTTAAACCAGTCCGGTACGGTCGGTGTCAAGGCGCAGGTTACCGCGCCCTCATCGGTAACCGAACCCACTCCCGACCCGAATCCAAACACCGCGACTGCCCAGCGCACGCGCAACAACTCGGCGAACCTTGCCGTCAGCGTGACCCCCAGGGCCGAGGATCCGATCGCCGAGGGCTGCCCGTCGCCGGGCAGTACCACCACGTATACGCCGGGTTGCGCGGCGGGTTACACCCTCACCGTGAGCAATACCGGCCCGGATGCGGCGGCGGGCGCGACGCTGAGCATCTGGCGCAGCGAGCTCGAAGAGGGGGCCATCGAAGGCTGGACCTGCACCGCGAACGCGCATGCCGCCTGTCCTGACGTCGACGACATCACCAAGCCGGACGACGTGACGATTTCCACGCTCGGGGCGGGCGGCACCCTGACCTACGAGATCACCGTCCATCATCCGTCTTCCGATCTGTATCCCAGCGCAGGCATCAGCGCGGCCATCAGCCCGCCCACAGGCACGGGCGCGCCAGTGGACATCAACCACGCTGACAACGAGGCGGCCGATTCACGCTCGATCGAACGTCGCGCCCAGGTACGGGTGACCAAGCGTGCACTGGAGGACGAGGAGCCGATCAGCGGCTCGATTTTCGCCAACGCCGCGTTCGATTACGAGATCGTGGTCTACAACGATGGCCCCAGCGATGTCGGCAACATGGCCGGAGCAGCGGGAGCGCCGCAGCAGGTCGACCCCGATGGCCCGGCGCTGGTGTTGCAGGATGCGCTCAACAGCCAGTTGAAGGGTGTGACCTCGGATTGCACACCCAATGCACCCGGGTTCGAGCCCTGCTGGACGCTGTGCCCGACCACCCTGGATCCGGCCTGGAGTGGCGGTGTGGTCGATGTCTCGGACTGTCCGGTGGAAAAGGTGACCGGCCATGGCATGCAGATCTCCCAGCGCTTTTCATTGCGTGCCGGCACCGGCAGCAAACTGTTGACGCGCGTCAACGTGCCGCAGGTCGGCACCCCTACCGATATCGGAAACACCGCGACCATTGCACTTTCGACCTGCGCCTCGGGTGCGAGTGATTGCGCGCCGATCACCCTGGTTGGCACCGACACCAGCGACAGCGTGACGGTGAACGTGATCCCTGCGGCGTCGGCGACCATCAGCGCCAGCAGCGTGGGGGGAGGCTCCGCGGTTCCCGGTACCTTGCACAGCTTCAAGGTGGTGGTCAGCAATGCCGGCAACGCCCATTTGCCGGGTACCCTGGTCGAGAGCGACTTCCCGCTCGCGCAGGGTGGCGCGGTAGCCGGATTCGTGCCCGGCACGGTGTATTACCAGTGCAGCGCTTTCGGCAACGCCTGCTGCAACACCTCCGGTACCTGTGGTCTGGCCGAGCCCACCGCGCCGATGTATGCCAACGCGCTGACGGTGACCTCCAACCTGCAATCCGGTGGCCGTGTGGAATACACCATCACCGGCATGCTCGACCCGCGTGGCACCAGCGACATTTCGCTGCACGCCGAAGCCCGTCCCGCCGCCGCAACCGGCGCGGCGATGGTGCAGGCCGATGTCACGGTCAGCCAGACCCCGCAGCGCGACCTCAGCCTGAGCAAGCGCTTGACCCGGCGCAACGATGCCGGCGCCACGCCTGTATTGACCTATGAGATCGTCGCGGGCAACAACGGCCCCAGCCACGCCCCGCAGGCGGTGCTGCTGGACAACGCCGTCACCAGCGGCGCCACCGATTTCGATTTCGGTCTCGCCACCTGGACCTGCGAAACCACCCCGGCGCCGGCGCCGATGGTGGCGCCGGAGGCCAGCTTCTGCAGCGCCCCGTCGGGCAGTGGCGGCATCGAAAACGGTGACCTGCTGCTGGATCTGATGCCCGGCGCACGCGCCACGGTACGTTTCACGGTTCCGGTGACCCAGGATGCCGGTGCCCAGGTCGAGAACGTCGCCAAGCTGAGCTTGCCGGGCAGTGGTGAGAAGACCGCCATTGCGCGTACCAGCGTGCGCTCTGTCTATACCCTGGCGGTGGACAAGGACGATGGTCTGGAATTCGCCTATCCCGGCAAGGAGCACAGCTACTCGATCGCCGTGACCAATGAGGGCCCGGACGACGCTTTCGATGTACAGGTGCGCGATGTCATGCCCTCGATGCTGCAGAACGTACAGTGGACGTGCGCGGCCAGTTCGCCGGTTCCGGGTGATCTGCACGAGTACCTGGAGCGTGAATCGAGCGATCCGTTGATGGCCGGCCCGAAGGCCAGCCCCAGGCAGGCGATGGTGCTGTCGCCCGATGGCAGGCATGTGTACGCCGCCGGCAGCTGGGTGCCCACGGGCACCACCACCCGTGTTTCCACGCTGGCTGCGTACTTCCGCCACGCCACGCCGGGCCTGGACTATGGCCGGGTCGAGCCGGATCCGATCGATACCGAGGTCAATGGTGTCGACGATCCCTCGGATACCGGCTCGGCGGTGACCGACATGGGCTATCCGATCGACATGGCGATCACCCCGAATGGCGCGGTGCTGTACGTGTTGTCGCAGGGTGCCAGCGAGCACCACATCTCCGTGTTCCATCGCGTCACCAGCCTGCTCGACCCCGAGTTCGGGCGCCTGTCGTTTGCCGGCAGTGTGGCCACGACCATGCTCGCACCGCGCCGCATCGTGGCCAGTGGCACACGCATCTATGTCGCCGGATCCGGCTCAAACCAGAACCAACCCGCTGCCGGGACGGTGGAGGTGTACCGCCCCGATGCCAACAACCAGTTGCCCGTGTTTGTCGCCGGCGCCACGGTGACCGCACCCGACAATGCCGGCCCGATGGTGCTTGACGCCTCGGCCACCACGCTGTTCGTGGCATCCACCAGCAGCTCCGAGATCCGTCGCTATGCGATCACCGAATCAGGTGCCAACGTCGGCAGGCTGACCCAATCCGCGATACTCGCTGCGGGCCAGGCCGGGCTGACCGGAATCGGCGATCTGGTGATCGCCGGCAATGGTCGTGACCTCTATGCGCACTCGCCCAATGGCGGCAATGCCCGCATCGGGCGTATCAGTTCGACTGCCGCGGCACTGGTGGTCAATGCGGTGTATGGCGACAAGGCGGGCAGTGCCGCGGTGCTGAATGGTTCCGTGCGTCTGGCGCTGTCGCCTGATGGCGAGCACCTGATCGGCGTCAACCGCGACAGCAATGCGATGTTCACCATGCGCCGCTCGCTCAGCGGCGGGCTCGGCGGTGGTTTGCCCGGCGCGGAGGATTTCGAGCAGTTGCTGTGGGGCGTCGGATCGGGACATTCGCCCGAGATGCGCGCACTGGGTGCACCCGCCATGCTGGCAGTGACCCCGGACAACCGCCACGTGGTGGTTGCGATGGCGAGCCAGAACGTCGACATCGGCTCGCTCGCGGTGTTTTCGCGCCGTGCGCCTGCGCCACAGCTGGGTTTCATCGAGCGCGACCGCCAGGGCGAAAACGGCGTCGACAGCCTCACCGCACCCAGCGATGTGGTGGTGCGTGGTACCCATGTTTATGTGTTGAGCCAGCAGGATTCGGCGATCACCCGGTTCGAACGGCGCACCGCGAGCGCGCAGATCGAGGATGAGGACGGCCTGCACCTGACGCCCACGGGCGATGTGTGGCGCAACGGCCAGGCCGGCATCACCGGCATGGAGCGGCCCGACCGCATGCTGATCAGTCCGGATGGCAAAAGCGCATTCGTCACCAGCCTCGATCACGACTCGCTGGCGGTGTTCACCCGCGACGAGGCCACTGGCGCGCTCAGCTTCGTGCGCTCGTTCAGCCGCGCCGAGGGATTCCCGGGCTTGCTGGGCGCTTTCGGCATGGCCATGGACGCCTCTTCGAAGCACCTGTATGTGGCTGGCTCCTATGAGGCTGCGATCGCGGTGTTCTCGCACGATTCCAGTTCGCCCACACGACTGACCTATGTCGGCTCGGTCGCGGGTGGCCAGAACGGCGTGACCGGCATGAACGGCATCCGCGACCTGGCCGTGGCCGATTCCAACGGCAGCTCGCAGTTGATCGGCGTTTCCAGCGCGGCCAATGCCAATGCCGTGGTAGTGTTTGATCGCGATGCCGCCAGCGGCACGCTGGCCTTCGTGCACGCGCTCAGCCTGGGGGCAAACCAGGGCCTGGCAGCATTGGCCTTGTCGCCGGATACCGACGGCAACGGCAACGCCCATATCTACGTTGCAGCACAGAACACCGGCACCTTGCATGTGTTGCAGCGGATTCGCGACGGCGGGCCGGCCACCGGTCGGGTGCGCTTGGTGGCGTCGATGGTGGCCGGCTCCAGTGCGCCTGCGCGCATGGCCGGCATCCGCGATGTGGTGGTAAGCAGCAACGGCAAGCGTGTCTATGCAGCGGCCCAGGCCGGCTCCAGCCTGCTGGCCTTTGACCGCTACGACAACGCCAGCAGCCCGCTGTTCGGCCAGCTCTCGGTGGCCGAGGTGCGCAGTCAGGACGTCGACGCTGTCGATGGCATCCGCGCGCCCTATGCGGTGGCGGTGTCGTCCGATTCGCGCAATGTCTACGTGGTCGGCTTCGACAGTGACGCGGTGGCCTCGTTCTCGGTCGGCACGGGCTCGATGTGCAGCGCTGCGGGCAGCGGCGACATCCAGGATACCGTGACGATCCGTGCCGGCGGCGCGGTGACCTACACCGTCAACTCGGTGATCCGGCCCGATGCCACGGGCAGCCTTTTCAATGCCGCAGAGGTATTCGTTTCCGAGCTCGATCCGGATGGCAATCCGCAGGAAAGGCTGCTCGCCGGGGACGATGACGAAACCGACCTGTTGACCCTGGCCAACCTGGAGCTGACCAAGACCAACAACCAGGTTTCGGCCACGCCGGGATCCACGGTGACGTATGAAATGACCGTGCGCAACGCCGGGCCGGGGAACGTCGTCGGGGTCGGCAATCCGGCGCTGGCCAATGTCAGCGACCTGTTCGGTTGCACGCGCACTGGGGCCACCGGATACGATTGCAGCAACTCACCGTTCCAGCCGGACTCGATCAGTTGGACCTGCTCCGCATCGGGCTCGGGCACGCTCGACTTCCTCGGTGTCCAGTACGACGGCGGTACCGTCGATGGCGGCTTGGCCGGTATCGCATCGCTCGCACTGATTCCGCCGGGTGACCCGGTTTCCGGTGTACGCGGCTCCTTCCTGGTGGGTGCGGCGATGGACGACAGCGCCCTGGTGTTCTACCGGCGCGATGCCGTCAGTGGAGCCCTGAGCTTCCATTCGCGCATCGCCCACGACCCGGCGCAGGGGCGGTATCTCGATGGCGCGCGTTCGGTCAGCACCAGTTCCGACGGACGCTTCCTGTTCGTGGCAAGTCGGCGTTCGGACAGCCTCAGCGTGTTCGAGCTGGGCGGCAATGCGTCCCAGCCACTGACAGTGGCGCTGCGTGCCACCGCGCGCGATCCGCTGATCAAGGGCCTGGATCAGGCGTTGCACGTGATCGCGCTGCCGGCGACGGGGAACATCGAGCATGTCTATGTCGCCGGTGCCAACGACCACGCGGTCGCGGCCTTCGCCTTTGACCGCGTTACGGGCACGCTGACCCATGTCGGCAGCGTGGTGAACGGGGTCAACGGGGTGCAGGGACTGGCCGATGTCGAATACCTCGCTGCCAGCCCGCAAGGAGGGGCGCACGTCTATGCGGTGTCCGGCAGTGGCGCCAGCATCTCCCAATTCAACCGCAATGCCGCTACGGGTGTGCTGAGCTATGGCGCACGCTTCACCGAGGCCACACTCGGCTCGCCGCTGCAAGGCGTCTCCTCGCTCACCTTCGATGAAGAAGGAGCCCACCTCTATGTCACGGTGGCCGGTACCAATCGGGTGCTGGTGTTGAACCGCGTCAACGACGCGGCTGCAGGCAACTTCGGCAGCCTGTCACCCGGCTCCTCACTGGTGCAGGGCGAGCAGGGCGTCCAGGGCTTGTTCAACCCGCGCCGTGCGGTGCTCAGCGCCGATGGCCGTCACCTCTACGTGGTATCGCAGGCCGGTGCGACCCTGGCGTGGTTCTCGGTGCATCCGCAGACTGGTGCCCTGGGTTACCTCGGCATCCAGGTCAACCACAGCGGTGGGGTGGAAGGCATGGCTGGCGCCACCGGCGTGGTATTCGACGCCGGGCTTGACCAGATCTACCTGGCCGGCACGCTGGATCGGGCCATCGTGCAGTTCCAGCGCCAGTCCGACTCCTGGTGCCCGCCGAACGGCACCGGCCTGCTCGATGCGGTGCCGGTCAACATCGCGGCCCAGGGCCAGGTGACATTCCGCCTCATCGCCACGGTGTCGAGCCAGTTGCCGGGTGATTTGGTCAACGTCGGTCGGGTGGATTGGCAGTCGGCCTCGGACGGATGCAACGACGTGCCGGGGATCGTGTTGGGGTCGTGCTGGCTGGAGGAAGAGGATCGGGATGTGCCGTCACGGTTGGCTGATCTTTCGATCACCAAGGACGACGGCCTGGCCGAGTTCGATGGCCTGGCCGGCGCTGCGGCGTTGGCGGCCGACCTGCGCAACATCTATGTGGCCGCACCCGGTGACAACGCCATCGGCACCTTCAGGCGCGAAGCCGGTGCCAACAGTGGCGTGGGCCTGCGCTATGTCGGGGTATCGCGCAGCGGCACCACCGGCGTCAGCGGGCTGGCGGGCGTGGCCGACCTGGTCGCCAGTGCCGACGGACACCACGTGTACGCGGCCAGCCCGGTGGACAACGCGGTGACCGCGTTCGTGCGCGCTTCCGGAGACGGCGCCCTGACCCAGATCGATCAGGACCAGAACGGCCTGCTCGGCGTCACCGGCCTGTCGGGTGCGCGCGCATTGGCCCTCAGCAGCGATGGCGAACACGTCTATGTCGCCGGTGGCTTCTCCAACGCGGTGGCGATCTTCCGCCGCCAGACCAATACCACCTCGGCCGACTTCGGCAAACTCAGCTTCGTGACGGCGGTGCAGGCCGGGATCGGCAATGTCAGTGGCATCGAGTCACCGCTCGCGCTTGCCCTGAGCCCGGACGACAAGTACCTCTACGTGCTGGGTGGTGCGGGTGATGTGTTGGTGGCGTTCTCCCGCAACGACAACGGCGGCAGTGCCGATTTCGGCAAGCTCACCCAGATTGACCGCTACCAGAACGCCAGCGCCGGTGTACTCGGCATGGATACGGTGCGCTCGCTGGTGGTGGGTGACGACGACGTCTACGTATTGGGCGCCGAGGCCGGTTCGCTGGTGCATTTTGCCCGCGATGCCGGCAACGGCAAGCTGGGCTTCGTGCCGCATTCGCCCACCCAGGCGGTATTCCAGTCGCCCGAGTTGATCGGCGCGGCGCGCATGCGTCGGGGTGACGATGGGCAACTGTACGTCGCCGCGGCGGCACGCAACGCCGTCGTGGTGATCGGGTTCGACCCGCTGGACGGTACCCCGTCCGTGGTGCATGCCGTCCACGATGGCGATACGCCGCCGAACCCGGCGGTGGGTCTGGTGGACGGCCTGGCCGGCGTGGCCGACGTGGCCTTCGTCAACGATGGCCAGAACTGGGTCTACGCCGGTGGCGCGACGGATGGCGCCTTGCTCGCCTTCGCGCTGGCCACGGGTGAGCCGGACTATCTCGGCACCCTGTTCGATGGCATGGGCGGTGTGGCGCCGGGCGATTCGGTGACCTACACCATCATCGCCACCAACCATGGCCCGAGCGATGTGCTGGTCGCGCATGTGGTCGACAACTTCCCGCCCGAGTTCGAGCGGGTGAGCTGGATCTGCTCGGGCTATGCCGGCGGCGAATGCACCAATGAGGGTGAGGGCAACCTCGATCTGGAGGTAAAACTGGCGGCCGGAGGTCGGGTTCAGATCCAGGCCACCGGCGTGGTCGGGCCCAAGGCGGTCGGCCGGCTGGTCAATACCGCCACGGTGACGGCGACCAACGTGCTTGATCCCAACCTCGGCAACAACAGTGCCACCGACGACGACACCGTGCTGGCGCCGGAGATGGATCTTTCCATCGCGGTGGACGACAACGGTTGCGATCTGTCAGACCCGGCCTGTGAGGAGGTCACCGAGGCCACGCCGGGCGGCAGCATCGCCTACCGCGTGGTCGCCTCGAACGCCGGGCCGACCTACGCCAGCGGCGCGCTGGTGGGCGACACCCTGCCGGCCGCGCTGTACGACGTGGGCTGGACCTGCACCCCGACACCTTATGCCGGCCTGCTGCAAGCCGTTGGCGCACCGACCACGGGTGATTTTGATCTGGGTTATCGCGCCATAGCGGCCGACGTGCTCGGCAACCATGTCTATGCCGTGGGTACGCGCAGCGACACCAATGGCGTGCGCGACACCGTGGTGGCCTTCAATCGCGACCCGCTGAACGGCGTGCTCACACGCCTGAGTTCCTGGTCCGATGGCCAGGTCGTGGCACTGCCCGACGGCTCGGGCAATGCCCCGCCGGTGCGCGGCATTGCCGGCGCGGTCGACGTGGTGCTGACCGCCGACGGACGTTTCCTCTATGTCGCCGGCCAGGATGCCGACTCGATCGCGGTCTTCGCGCGCGATGCCGCCACCGGTCTGCTGAGCTGGCGCTCGCAGGTCACCGACGGCGAGCTCGGGGTTGATGGCATTGGCGGCATCGCCTCGCTGGTGCTCTCGCCCGATGGCCGTCACCTCTATGGCGGCGGCGCGGCCGACCAAGCCATCGCGGTGTTCAACATCAACGCCACCACCGGTGCGCTGACCCAGGCCTCGGTCGTGCGTCAGGGCCAAGCCGGCGTCAACGGTCTCAATGGCGTTTCCGATCTCGCCTTCGACGAGGCCGGCACCGTGCTGTTCGCCACGGCGACGACCAACCGCTCGGTGACCGCGTTCCGCCGCGCGGTGGCGGATGGTGCGCTGAGCCATGTGGTCACCATCGAGGACGGGCAGGTCGGCATGACGGCTTCGCTCCTGTCGCCCTCCGCACTGTCGGTACACGAGGATCGGGTCTTTGTCGCCGACGCCCAGGGCGACGCAGTCAACCTGCTGCGTTTTGTCGATGGCACGACGCCAGCGTTCGAGGTGGACGAGGTAATCGCACTCGACAGCGACGGCGTACCCGCCAGCCAGCAGCCGGTGGCCCTGGCCTTCAGGCCGGATCAGATGCGCCTCTACGTCGCCTCGCGCGCCAGTGGCCAGATACATCTCTACAGTCTGCTCGACGTGGCGTCGCAGCATCTGGCGAGCTATTCCACTGCCGATTCGACCGCGCTCGACCAGGTCGCGGCGCTGGTGCTGGCGCCGAGCGGACGTCAGCTCTATGTGGCTTCGGCGGCGGCCGGGCAGGTGGCGACGTTTGCACGTGAAGCCGGGTCGCGTTGCCCCTTGATGGGTGAGGGTGGGCTTGGCACGCAGCGCGTGGACATCGCGCCCGGCGGCTCGGTGCACTTCGACGTGGTCGGGCGCATCTTCGCCAATGCCACCGGCACGCTGGATTACGCGGTGAGCGTGGATCCGCGCGTGCCGGCCTACGAAACCCAACCCTTCGACAACCGTGCCAGCGACAGCGACACCCTGGTGCCGGCCCCGGATCTGGAAACCCGCAAATTGCGGCTGACCGATGACGAAGAAGTGATTGCCGGCCTGCCGGTCGCATGGCGCATCGAGGTCGACAACCACGGCGTGTCCGATGCGCTCGGCGCCCTGCTCGGCGACGCACTGCCGCTGTTCCCGGTCGATGGTGCCGGTCTGGTGGTCGACTCGGGTGAGTGGTCGTGCAGCGCCAACCTGCCGCTGCGCAATGCCGAACAGATTGCCGCGAGCCTGGAAGAGCGCGTC
The DNA here is from genome assembly GCA_964617405.1 of uncultured Aquimonas sp. GTDB lineage: Bacteria > Pseudomonadota > Gammaproteobacteria > Xanthomonadales > Xanthomonadaceae > Denitratimonas. Next base: position 12,699 of record CAZTXX010000011.1, read on the forward strand.
GCCGACCTGTCCGCCCTGGCCCATACGCCGGACGGCCAGCGCTGGTTCGGTGTCAGCCGCAGCCGCAGCGCCTTGGTGGAACTGCGCCTCGGCCCCGGTGGCGACATCGACAGCATCTCGCAGCTGGTGGACGGTGACAGCACGGGCAATGCCGTGATCGCCGGCCTGGCGGGCGCCTCGCACCTGGCGGTTGCACCCGACGGGCGCCATCTGTACGTCACCGCGGCCACCAGCAACAGCGTGCTGGCCTTCGCGATCGAGCCCGATGGCCTGCACTTCCTGCAGAGGCTGACTTCGGGCAGCGATGGTGTCGCCGGGCTGCAGGGAGCCGCTTGGGTGGTGGTGTCGCCGGATGGGCGTTTCATCTACACCGCCGCGGTGCCTTCCAATGTCAACGCCAGTGCCATCGCCCTGTTCCAGCGCGATGCCGAGAGCGGCGAGCTGGCCTTTGTCGAACGCATCCAGGACGGCTTGGGCACCTTCCAGGCCGACAGCAACGTGATCCGTGGGGTCAAGCGCCTGCACCTGAGCGCCGACGGACGCCATCTTTATGCCATCGCCACCGTTTCGCAGGCGCTGTCGCGCTTCGATGTGAGTGCGGGCAGCGGCAGCTTGAGCTATGTCGGCGTACAGCGCGGCATCGGCGCCAGCGCGATGCCGATGCTGGCCGGGGTGCGCGACATGGTCGCAACGCCCGGTGACGGGCAGCTCTATGTGCTGGCCGACGCCGGCGTGTCGCTGTTCACCCGTGCGCTCAACGGCAGCCTGACTCCGGGTGCGACCTGGGCGGTGCCGGCAACGACCGCCGGCCGTGCGCTGGGCATCGACACCTGGGGTTCGCGTGTCTACGTGGCCGACGCCGAGGGTGCGGTCCATCTGTATGCCCGCCAGTGGATTGATGGTGCGCTGGAGCACCGCTTCAGCTTGCCGCCATCGGCCGATGGCGAACCCGGTGCGCTGCTGCATCTGCCCCCGCTGGGCGAGGTGGTGCTGACCCAGGCGGGCACGGCAGGTGGTCTGACGCGCATCGTCGAACAGCCGATTTCCCGTTGCCTGACGGGCATGGGCGGCAACGATGAATTGCCGGTTCCGCTCGACCTCGGCGTTGGCGGTACATCACAGGTGGTCTATGAGGCCACCGTGCATCCGAGTGCGCGCGGCACGTTGCGCAACGTCGCCAAGGCAGTGCCAGGCTCGGGTGTGGATCCGAACCCGGCCAACGACGAGGGTATCGACGAAACACCGATCCACGTCGTTTCCGACCTCTCGATCGAAAAGGCCGGCCCGACGGGCGCGGTCGCTGGCGAGTTCATCGACTACGTCATCACCGTGCACAACGCGGGCCCCAGTGATGCGCTCGGCATCCGGGTCGTCGATCCACTCGATCCCTTGCGTTTTGTCGATGCGAGCTGGACCTGCGAGATCGAGGGCACGGGTGGATCCAGTTGCGACAGTGCCAGTGGCGCCGGCGCCACGCTCGATGCCAAGGCTGACCTGCACGTGGGCGATGTGCTCAAGGTGAACCTGCACGTGCGGGTCCATCCGCGCTGGATCGGCCCCTTGCAGAATGCCGCCGAGGTGGTGCCCGAACCTGATTCGATTGATCCGACACCTGGCGACCACACCGCCACGCCGGTGACCACCGAGGTGGTGCGTCGCCCGAACCTGTCGATCAGCAAGACCAACGGCGTCACCAGTTCGGTGGCCGGCCTGCCGGTGGCTTATACCATCGTCGTGGCCAATGCCGGACCCTCGGATGCGCCCAGCGCGCGGGTCGAGGACGTGCTGCCGCCGGAGCTGCTGGATGCGATCTGGACCTGCACCCCGACGCTGGGTACCGGCCAGTGCCAGGGCATCGGTTATGGCCCGATCGACAGCGTCGTGGACATCCCGGTCGGCGAGTCCCTGATCTACCAGGTCGACGCGCTGCTGGCGTCTTCGGCCACCGGCACGCTGGTCAACACCGCGAGCGTGCAGGTGCTGGGTGATGCCGAGGATCCGGATCT
>CAZTXX010000011.1:14804-28038 GCA_964617405.1 uncultured Aquimonas sp.
TCCGCAGGGGAACGCGTGACCGGTTGGCCCGGTGTCCTGATGTTTCGTCCGACGCCCGATGCCGCGGCTCCACTCTCCCCGTCGCCGGCATCGGTGCGTTGGGCATTCTTCGACGGGAGGGCGGCCGCATGAAAACGACGACCATGGGTGTGGCCTTCGCGCTGTTGGGCGCCTTCGTCGCCGGTGGCGTCACCGGTTGGCTGGTGGCTCGGTCCGATGGTCCTGTCGCCGCCGGTGCACCGGAGCAATGGGTGGCCAGGATCGATGATCAGTACATCACCCCGGACGCCTTCGTGGACGAGATGAAGCGTCGTGGCGGCGCGCAGCCGGGACAGTTCCAGGACATGGAGCAAAAACGCCTGCTGCTCGACGAATTGGTATATCGCACCGCCCTGGTGAAGGCCGCCGAACGCGCCGGAGTGACCGGACAACCTGAATTCCGCCGTGCGGTGGACCAGCTGGTCTCCAACCGTTACCTGCAGGACACCTTGCGCCAGAGCCAGAGCGAGGTGGCCGTCAGCGACGAGGAAGTGCGCCGTTACTACGAGGCGCATGCCGACGACTACACCGTGCCGGCGCGCAAGCGCGTGGCCATGCTGCGCATCGGCGTGGCCGCCAATGCCGGTGAGCAGGCCTGGACGGATGCCGAAAAGCGCATGCGGGACGCCCTGGCGAAGGCCGGCAAGCTGGCCCCCGATGTGCCGCACTTCGGCAGCCTGGCGCGGGAGGTGTCCGATGATTCCGCCAGCCGCTATCGCGGCGGCGTGATCGGCTGGATTTCCGAGGGTCGCAGCGACCGTTACGGCTTTGACCGTGTGGTGCTCGAAGCCACCCGTTCACTCGATCAACCCGGCGCCCTGTCGGATGTGCTGCGCGGTAGCGATGGCGTTTACCTGGTGCGTCTGGTGGACAGCGAGCCTCGACAGGCACGCGGTTTCGACCAGCTTGCCGCCGGCATCCGCCAGCGTCTGGTGCAGGAGCGCCTGGCCGACTCCGAGCGCGAGTTCCGTCAACAGCTGATGCGCCAGGTTGGGGTGCAGGTGCGCGAGTCCGTGCTGGCCTCGATCACACCACTGGCGCCGCCTGCCGCCAACGAACCGCTGCAACCGCCTGCAATGCCCAAGGACCAGGGGTGAGAACCGCCATGTACCGTATCGATATCCCGACCATCTTCCGGGCCTTTGCCCTGATCTTGCTGATGTCCATGGCCGCGCCGGTCGTGCACGCCGCGGACATGACGCAGAGCATCACGCTCAAACCCGGCTGGAACGCGATCCACGTCGCGCTCGAGCCCGCCGACAAGGACATCCAGAGCGTGTTCGCCGGCATCCCGGTACGCAGCGTCTGGCGCTGGATTCCCGGGCGCAACGACGCCCAGTTCATCAAGGATCCCGCCGAGGGGCTGGAGAACGTCGAGGGCTGGTACGCCTGGTTCCCCGAACCGCGCCCCGACGCGATGCTGACCAACCTGCACACCATCGATGGCAACACCTCCTATCTGGTGCGGCTCGATGGCAGCAGCTCACGCCAGCTCGTCATCCATGGCACTCCACGCTTCATTCCGGTGTCCTGGCGCTCGGACAGCTTCACGCTGACCGGCCTGCCGGTAACCACCGGCAACGCCCCGACCCTCACCGAGTTCTTCTCGCGCTCGCCCGCGCACCAGGGTCAGCCGGTCTATCGGCTGGACAACGCCGACGGGCGCTGGAAGCTGGTCAACGGCAGTGAACCGATCAACGCGAACGAGGCGTACTGGATCTACACCAAGGGCAATTCGCGCTACCAGGGCCGCATGCATCTGGTGCTGGACCAGGGTGAGTCGCTGGAATTCGGCGCGATGTTCGACCAGATGCGGTTCGTGCTGCGCAACCTGAGCGGGGTCAACGGCAGCTTCCAGATCGAGCGGCTGGGGAGCATGCGCGTGCCCCTGTCGCTTCGTACCGAGGACGAGGAAACCGGCGAGGTGGGCTGGCCCGATCTTCCCGATGTCGAGGTGCTCGACGCGCCAGCCGGCGAGGACGTGTTCGTGACCCTGGCGATCAAGCGCCCGCAGTTCACCCAGGACCGCATGGAGCAGATGGTTGCGATCACCGACGAACTGGGCCAGCGCATCGTGCTGCACGTCGGGGGCAGCACCGCACAGCGTGCCACTGCCGGCCGTGGCGTGAACGCCAAGGCCGGTGGCGATGATCCACTCGCGTTCGCCGGCTTGTGGGTTGGCGACATCGTGGTGGAGAAGGTGAGCGAGGCGCAACGCGCCGGCACCACGCCCATGTCCACCGGTTCACCTTTCACCCAGCGCGTCCTGGTCCACGTCAACGCGCAAGGCCAGGCGCGCCTGATCAAGGACGTGATCCAGATGTGGGAGGACGGCACCATGCAGCCCAGCAGCGTGGACCCCACCTACATGGAGGAGGCCCAGCCCGGGCGTTATGTATTGCTCACCAACAAGAACCTGATCGGGTTGTACAGCGGCGTGGCCGCGCGTGACGGTGTCTCGGTGGGCTTGCGCTACAGCACGGTCGGTTACGACTTCGATGGCGAGATGCTGGACTTCTCCGGGGTGTTCGGCCCCGGCGGGGAGATCTCCACCGCCATCGTGGTGGAGCCGACCCTGCCCACCAATCCCTTCCTGCACCGTTACCACCCCGATCACAACAACCTCGACGAGCGTTTCCTGAACTACCAGGAAGAGGCCTACCAGGTGGTGCGCAACATGCAGCTGGTCTTCACCTCCGACGATCCGCTCGGCCCCAACCCGCCGGGCTGGGGTGATTCGACCCTTGGCGGCACCTTCGCCGAAACGATCACCGGGCTGCACCGCAATCCGATTTTCACTTCCGGCACCTTCCGTCTGCACCGGGCTTCGGTGGTGACGGTGTTGAACCAGTAAGCAGGGGACAGGACATGACTTTTTCTCTGATCAGGGCGCGCAACATGCTCTCCGGTGCGGCGCTGCTGGCTGCGGGTCTGCTGACCCCCGCGCACGAGGCTCACGCGGTCTGGCCGCAGGGCATGGCGAACGCCGAGGTGGTGCGCTCGCTCACCGCGCCCAATGGCGACATCTTCATCGCCGGCCACTTCAGCGGTGAAACCTTCATCGGCGATGTCCAGCTCAACTCCGCCGGCCTGCAGGACATCTTCGTGGCCCGCCTCGACGCCAGCGGCCGCGTGCTGTGGGCGCAAAGTGCCGGTGGCGAACTGGTGGACACCGTCGGCGGCATCGCGCTGGATGCCTCCAACAACCTGTATGTCGTGGGCTCCTATTACAGCCGTATCTGGATGGGCGGCGACACCCTCAATTCGCGTGGCGGGCGCGACGGCTACGTCGCACGCATCAGTGCGCAAGGGCAGTGGGCCTGGGCGCGGCGCGTGGGCGGCAGTGGTGCGGACAACGTGGCCGACGTGGTGGTCTTGCCTGGAGACTCCAGCCAGATTCCCCCGGTGGCCGATTCGCTCATCATCACGGGTCATTACCTCAGCTCGATCACCTTCGGTGACACCGGTGGCGCGTCCACTTCGCGCAGCCTGAGCATCAGTGGCAGCGGCCGGCAGTCGGATACCTTTCTTGCCAACGTCACGGTGGATGGCAACACCTGGAATTGGGCGGTCAACCGCAGAGAAACCACCGGCGTCGAGGAAGGCCTGCACCTGGCGCTCGATTCCAACCAGCGCCTGCACCTGGTCGGTCAGGGCGAGGGTGCGACGCCGAAGGTTCACTTCGACCAGAATTTCCAGGTGGATGGCAGCCTCTCGAACTGGAATGTTTCCGGCGGTGGCGTGGCCCACAGCATCAGTCAGACGCATCTCTCCCGTCTGCGGAGCATGGGCATCGGCAACGAGGCGGTGCCGGGTCTGGCGATGCGGGGCGGCGCGGTGTCGTTGACCCGCACGGGGACCTTCAATATCCCGAAAGGCCCGGTGCAGGTCCAGATGAGGCTCTACCGCGGCAAGAACGCCCCCTATTCTTTCCTTCCATTCGAGTCGGGCGGGTACAACTATGTGTATGCCAGCGAACGACCGGACGCGGGCGAGGATCTGGTGTTCGAATTCCTCGGTGCCAATGGCAGTTGGCATGAGATCACGCGGTTCGCAGGCAACGGCACGGCAGGCCAGTATTACGACCTGATGGGGCCGGCTTCGATCTGGGTTGATCGTCCGGAAATCCATCATTCCGAGGTGAGGTTCCGCCTGCGTCAGCTCGGTGCCAGCGGTCCCCTGTTTGACTGGTGGCATGTTGCCCGGCTGTCGGTCACCGGTTACGTCAAGCGCGGCTTCGTCCAGCAGGTCACCAATCTGCGTTCGGGCAGCCCCACATTCGGCACCATCAAATATCTCAGCGACGGCAGCGTCGTCAATGACATGAAGGTGCGCAAGATCGGCACGCAAGATCGCATTTATCTGGCGGGCACCTATTCCTCCGGCATAGCGGTTTCAAACACCGTTTGCGCAAGCGTGGGCGGTAGCGGCGGCTTCGTCTCGATCCTCAATGTTTCCGCCGACTTCTATGGATGCGAACTGCTCGAAGGCGTTGCCGGGGCGGAAGTCAACGCACTGGCGGCGGACGATGATCGGGTGTACGTGACCGGCGCGTTCACCGGCAGCGCGATGTTCGATCAGGAGTTGAAAGGCGATCCCCACAGTCGCGACGTCTTCGTCGCGGCACTGGAGCAGAGCGGCGGCGGTATGTGGGCCTGGTCGACCGGTGGCAACCGCAATACCGGCAACCCGGCCGCGCCGGCGGGTGGCCCGGGTGAGGACAGTGCACGGGCGATCAGCATCGCCGGTGGCGGCTCGCTCTATGTGGGTGGGCGGTTCCAGGGCATCGCGCAATTCGGCCCGGTCGATTCGCTGGCGGCGACGGGCGATACCGATGGCTTCCTGGTCAAGCTGGGCACCGATGGACGGTTCTTCCAGCCCGAGACCTGGACCATCGGCGTCCCGGTTCCACCGCCTTCCGGCGCCTGTGACAGCGGCGCCACGGCACAACCCGAGTTCTTCCTCGACGGCCAGCAGATTCCGGCCACGGGCGCGGACTACCGTTGGTTCGCGTGGGTGTTCTCCAGCGCGAACAAATGGCAGCTGATCCCGCTGCAACCCACGCCGGAAGTGGAGGTGCGCTGGCGTACCACGGCGAGCTGCACCGACCCGGCCAACGCAGAGCGTGTCGTCACCCTGGGGGCCAATGCCTGGCCCACGCAGGCCTGCAGCGACATCGACATCCCCGGCTCGAACCGTCCCGATGGCTGCTACCAGAGCCATATCGTCGGTGCGCCGGTGGAAGCCAAGCCGAGCGGCTACCAGATCGTCGGCGATCCGATCACTCCATCCAGCGGCGGCAGCGGCGCGACGATCGATGGTGATGTGTTCAATGCCACGCGCAGCGGCTATTCGGTGATCATGTACGTGTTCGGGCCCTCGGTCGACCAGTCGGCCTATCCCACCTTCGTCGAGGTGGTGCGTTCGCTGCCCTATCAGCTGGTGCCGGGCTTCCAGGACAACGTCTCGGTCGAGATCGGGCAGAAGATCACGCATCCGGCGCACAACGAGCCCAACCGCAGTGGCTGGGTCATCAACGAGCTGGCCTACTACGACGGACACGGCGTGAACGCGGCCTACAACCGCGCCGCGCGGCTGGGATCGATCATTCCGGTCAACCGCTATTCCTCCTCGCGCCCGCAGGACTTCGGGCGTGAGCTGGCGGTGGCCTGGTACCGGCGCAACGGCAAGGGCGTGTATTGGGCCAGTCGTGCGGTGCGTTACCAGCCGCGCTGGCCCTACGACCCGGCCCGCATCGTGATCGCCAGCGAGCAGGGCAGCGAGTTCTCCGGCCAAGCGGTGCTGACCGCGGCCGCGTTCCCGCAGGCCCACATCTATGTGCAGAACGACTTCATGGCGCCGGGCTTCAACCCCAACGACGAGCACGCCATGATGGCGCCCTCGTCCACCGGCAGCGGCTACGACGCGGTGTTCGCCTTGCGCTCGGATTTCGGCGGTGCCGACGATCCGGCCGCAGCGTCCGATCCCTATGTGCTGCTCAAGTACTACAACAACGGCGCGCAGGACTGGAACTACAAGATCTACCGGGTGCAGGCCACCGGCGCCGGCTACAACCGTTTCCGCTACAGCGGCACCGCGGGCACCACGGTGTCGCCGCCCTATCCGGTCCGCTTGTTGCCTGGTTGCGCGCAGACCTTCGTTGATGGCCAGGCCGTGGGCGAGCCCGCGCCGCCGCCGTTCTTCCAGGACCACAAGAACCAGCTCTGGGCCAAGTCCGCCGGCAGCGGCAAGGTGCATTACTTCTATCCGATGCAGCCTGGCTTCTACCAGGACAACGACTACAACGATGCCAACGACTACCAGGCCGGCGAGTGCACGCCCTGGCTGGCGCGCCTGCCCGAATCCCAGGGTGGCGCAGCATCGGCTTTCGACCCGATCCCGGTCGAGTACACCATCGTCTGGCCGGAAAATCCGCCGCTGCTGGTGGCCGGTGAAACCCTGCTCACGCCCAAGGCCGGGCTGCCCGACATCTACCACCAGGCGGCGGTGTCGATCGTCTACGACGGTCATCGCGACGAGGTCGCAAATGCCGGCCCGGCCGACACCCTGGCGCAGCTGGTCGATCCGCTCAATCCGCGCTGGGTCAGGCTGTCGCAGCTGCCGGCGGAAATCGCTCAGGAAATGCGCAGCGATGGTCTCTACAACATCGTCGGCTCCTCCGATGGCGTGCTGAAGATGCCGGCCTCGATCGGTGAGCGCATCCACTACGACGCGATGAACCAGCGTCTGGTGTTCCATGGCGTGTTCGACGAAACCGGGGTGGGCGATCCCAAGTTGCTGCTCAACGTGATGAGCAAGCGCGAGCGCGTGCTGCTCAAGCGCCTCAACGGTGGCGACGGGCGCGAGGCCGAGGATTCCACCAAGAATTGCGTCAGCACCTCGGGTTGCACCTGGGACGAGGCGGTCGAAGCGCTGTACCGGCTCTCGCGCAATCCCAGCGGCATCACCAAGATCTGTCGCAGCGCCACCATCGGCGACAACCGCGAGCGCCAGTGCACCGATCTCGACGAGCACCTGTCGCCCGATGAATTGCTGATCGCCTATCGCGACCCGAACAACAACGGCATGCTCCAGCCGCTGACCGTGCTGGGTGGGGGTGCCGCGCTTACCGCCGGTGCCGCCACCGACTCAGGCTACATGACCCTCGCGTTCAACAACGATCCGTCCCTGGGCACGCTGCCGGTGTCGCTGGAGGTGATCCGCGTCGGCTGCCTGGATTCGGTCAGCCCACCGATCCATGCGCCCTACCAGGGCCAGATCAACGTGATCTCGCCCGATAACATCTTCGACGAGCAACTGGTGTTGCGCCACAGCGGCGACTTCGGCGGCAATCCGGACGCCTTGCAGTTCGAGTGGTACTTCCATCCCGATGCCAATGGCACACCGCCGATGCCCTTGCCGAGCCCGGAAACCGGGCAGATGCATGGCTGGGTGCAATTCCCGGTGGCCGACCCGAACGGTGCGGTGGAAATCAGCATCGAGGGCGCCAACATCCAGACCCTGTCGGACAACTGGTACCTGGCGCGCTATCGCGGATTGTCCACTTGCAACAACACCAGCCAGTGGAGCCTGTGGGCCGGCCAGCCCGGCGCCACGCCCATCGAGCCACGCGCACAGCTGGCCGAAGGTTGGGTCAAGCGCGTCCTGAGCCGGCTCAATCCGTTCGAAGCGCGGGTACAGGATTTCGGCCAGGCTGAAACCAACAATTTCGCCAGCATGCTGATCCAGCTTGGTGAGCGTTATTCGGGCCCGGTGGCACTCAACAACGATCCGGACAACCTCAACAGCATGGGTCTGATCGAGGCCTACACCACGGTGATGCGCCGCGCCCTGCAACTGTCGGCCGACGCCACGCCGCCGATCGACTACGGCCCGGCCAACGCGGCGATCCTGCTGGTGGCCTCGCGCCTGGTGGACTTCTACACGCTGCTGGGCAACGAGGCCTATGCCGATGCGCAGGATCCGACCATCGGCATCGATGCCGATGCCGGCACCATCAACCTCAACCCGAGCATCTTCACCTTCCAGAACCAGCTCGAATCACCGCTGGACGAGGAGCTGGTGCTGCTGCGCGGGCGCGACGATGCGCACGGTCCGGTGGCCGCCTCGCCGGTCTACAACCGCCTGTTCTGGAACTTCACCCGCAACAACGGTGAAGTGGCCTATGCGCTGTCGTACAACATCTCCGACCAGAACCAGAGCGGGGTGATCGACGAGTACGACGCGCGCATCATGTTCCCGCAGGGCCATGGTGACGCCTGGGGCCATTACCTGACCGCCACCAAGACCTACTACGGCCTGCTGCGCCATCCCTTCTTCTCGTGGAACCCGCAATCCGAGGCGGTGCTGGTGGCCGGTGCGCCGATCAACGTCGATTACCTCGACGAGCGCCAGTTCGCCCAGACCGCGGCGGCCAAGGCGCGTGCCGGTGCCGAGATCGTCGACCTGACCTATCGCAAGGCCTATGTGGAGGATCCCAACGGGCAATGGCAAGGCTATGACGACACCGATCCGCAGCGCGCCTGGGGTCTGTCCGAGTGGGGTCGGCGCAGTGGCATGGCGGCGTATTTCGACTGGGTCACGGTCAACGCGGTACTGCCCGAAACCGATGACAATCCGAACCACGTCGGTATCCAGAAAATCGACCGCAGCCGCATTTCCGAACTCAACGAGATCGCCGGCCACTACCGCAACATCCAGCGCCAGGTGGACAAGGCCGACGCCGGGCTCAACCCGCTGGGTCTGGCCAAGGGCATGGTGCCGTTCGATATCGACCCGGCGCAGCTGACCAGCCAGAACAAGACCCAGTTCGAACAGGTCTGGGAGCGTGCCATGGCGGCGTTGGACAACGCCCTGTCGCTGTGGGATTACGCCAACCAGCTCAACAACCAGTTGCGTCGCATCCAGAACGGCGTGGACGCGCAGGCCCAGGTGTCGACCGGGCAGGAAACCTCCTTCGCCAACCAGTTGATCGAAATCTTCGGCTATCCCTATGCCGACGACATCGGCCCGGGTGGAACCTACCCTGCGGGCTACAACGGCCCCGACATGTACCACTACATGTACGTCGACGTGCCCGCACTGGCCGGAACCTCGCTGGATTTCGATACCCCGGTCGATGATCTGGGAGTGACGAAGATCAACGAATTCAAGGGCTATTACGGCCCCTCGGCCAATGGCATGGGTTTCTTCAACGCCCAACCCACCGACAAGCTCAACGGCACGGTGGGCGCCGACTGTGCGCAGTTCCCGATGGCAGCGGGTTGCCCGCTGGGCGACACGCCGGACGACGAACTGCTCGAAGTGGAATACGTCACCATCGACTCGCCCGACTTCGGCCTCTGGTTCACCAAGCCGGAATCATGGAGTGGCAGCCGGCGCGCGCCCGGCCGCTTGCAGCAGACCCTGCACCAGATGTTCCAGGCACGCATCGCGCTCAAGCAGGCAACCCTGGAATACGACAAGCTGCGTCTGGACATCGAGGACCAGATCAATGCCGTGCGCACGGTGTTCAACACCCAGGTCCAGAACCTCAACGTGGCCATCGACCAGCGCAAGGAGCTGAAGCGGCTGACCGACAAGGTGCAGGCGATGCGTACCTCGGCCACCGTTATCCGGCGCGTGGGTGACCAGGTTTCCATGCTGTTCGACAAGCTGTCCGAGTGCATTCCCGACCGCCAGATCGCCGGTCTGGCAGCCAGCATCGAGTTTTCCGGCATCAAGTGCGGCGTGGCGATGGGAGGCGTGATCGCTTCCACCGTGGGCAACGTCATCGCGGATGGCATCGAGATCGGTGCCAATCATCAGGAGGACAACAAGGAGGATGTATCCGAGCTGGCCGGCATCAAGTCGATGCTGATCGACGCCAATCTCGAGATGTACAACACCGCCGGAGAGATCGATGCCTTGCTGCGTCAGGAGCCGGTGCTGCGCTCGGAGATGTACGCCCGGGCCGAGGCGATCAAGCAGTTGCAGGGTGATTACCTCGCAACGATGGCCGAAGGCTTGCGGGTGTACGAGCAACTGCTCACCTTCCGTCGCACCGGTGCCGCCGCGACGCAGGAATACCGCTACAAGGACATGGCGTTCCGCATTTTCCGCAACGATGCGTTGCAGAAGTACCGCGCCTCGTTCGATCTGGCGGCGCGTTATGTCTACATGGCGGCCTCGGCCTACGACTACGAGACCAACCTCCTGGGCAGCAATGCCAAGGCCGGCCAGACCTTCCTGACCAACGTGGTGAGGCAGCGCAGCCTGGGTCAGGTGCTCAACGGCGAGCCGATGGCCGGTTCGCCCGGGCTGGCCGACACCATGGCGCAACTCAAGCTCAACTTCGCCGTGCTCAAGGGCCAGATGGGTTTCAACAATCCGCTGGTGGAAACCAACCGCTTCTCGCTGCGGCGTGAGCTGTTCCGCATCCCGGCAGGGGAGGAGGGCGACGAGCAGTGGCGCAAGATGCTGGATGGCGCGCGCGTCGCCGATCTGTGGCAGGTGCCCGAGTTCCGCCGTCTGGCGCGTCCGTTCGCACCCGAGTCGTCCGGTCCGCAACCCGGGCTTGTGCTGGAGTTCTCCACCAATGTCACCTTCGGGCTGAACTATTTCGGCTGGGATCTCGGTCCGCAGGACAGCACCTACGATTCGAGCCGCTTTGCCACCCGCATCCGCTCGGTTGGCGCCTGGTTCGGCAACTACGCCGGCCTGCCGCTGGCCGAGACGCCGAACGTCTACCTGATGCCGGTCGGCGCCGACGTGCTGCGTGCCCCCGACCCGCTCGATTTCACCGTGCGCGAATGGCAGGTGATCGACCAGGCCGTGCCGATTCCCTTCCCGGTGGGTGCGCAGGACATCGCGCGCTTCGACTGGAATCCGGGCGATACGTTGAGCGAGTCGCGTGTGGCCGTGCGGCGCTATCCGCAGATGCGCGCCTACCACTTCAGCGAGCCGTTCAACGATGAACAGGTCACCGCCGACAGCCGCCTGATCGGCCGCTCGGTATGGAACCGGCGCTGGCTGCTGATGATTCCCGGCGGCACCTTCCTCAGTGATCCGAACGAGGGCCTCGACACCTTCATCCACGGTGCGAAGGTTCCGGGCGGGGGCGGTGCGCGCGACGGTAACGGTGTCGACGACATCCGGATCTTCTTCAAGACCTACTCCTACTCGGGGAACTGATCATGAATCGCCAGATTTCCGTCTTCATGCATCTGTTTGCCGCCTGCTTGCTGCTGCTGGCGTGGCCGGCGGCGGCCAGCATCGATGCGCCCAGCCACATCTACTACGGCAGCGCCACGCTGTATGGCAGTCCGGCGCCCAACGGCACCGTCGTCGAAGCCCGGGCCCCGGGCAGCAGCGAGGTGGTCGCACGCTATGTGCTGGGCAGCAACAGCCAGCTCGGCCACAGCTATCGCCTCGATATCCCGATGGACCAGGTCGAGCCGCGCACCGTCGGTCGCTCGCGTCCGGGTGACCCGCTCAATGTCTACCTGGGCGGCCAGCTCGCGGCCGAGGTTTCCGGCGGTGTGGGCGCGGTGGGTGTCACCACGCGACTGGATATCGACCCGCAGAACACCGGCACCGGGCCGGCCATCACGATCGCCGACGGCCAGACCTATGAAGGCCACAGCGGGCTGACCAATCTCGATCTGGCTGTCACGCTCAACACCTCGGCCGACCGCGAGATCCGCGTGCTCTGGGAAACCCGCGACGCCAGTGCCACCGGTGGCACGAGCTGCGCGTCCGGCGTCGATTTCCTGCGGGTCTCCAACCGCCTGCTGGTGATTCCGGCCGGCGACACCAGCGCAAGCGTCCGGGTGCAGATCTGCGGTGACGAAATGATCGAGCCGGACGAGACGTTCACGGTCGAACTGCTCTCCACCACGGGCGACTTCGGCGTGTTTGCCAAGTCCACCGCCACGGTCACGATCCTGGACGACGACAATGTCCCTTCGCTGCAGGTGGAGAACGTGCGCGTCGCCGAGCCGCCGGCCGGTATCGCGGTGGCAAGATTTGCCGCGAAACTCAGCCGCAGCCACGATCGCACCGTCTCGTTCCAGTACGCCACCCAGGGCGGCACCGCCCAACCGGGTGCCGACTTCGTGGCGACCAGCGGCACGATCAGTTTCGATCCGCAAGACACCGTCCAATACATCGACGTCACCATCCTTGCCGATGGCCTGGTCGAACCGGACGAAACCTTCCGCGTGCAGTTCAGCAACCCGGTCAGCCTGGCACTGTCGCAGACCTATGCGACCGGCACCATCGTCGACCCGGCGCACGATCCGGCCCTGGTGGACGTGGACGCATTGACCGGCGCCACCATCCCCGACCTGGCCCAGGCCAGCGCCATCGCCTTGTCACCCGATGGGCTGCATGCCTATGCGACCTCCGATTCGCGCGGCGCCGTGACCCAGTTCCAGCGCGATCCGGCAACCGGTGTACTGAGCTATCAGGCCAGCTACACCATCAACACCACCGGTTTCGGGCAGGCCAAGCTCAAGGGCCTGCAGGACATCAAGCTCAGTGCCGACGGCGCCTTCGTCTACGTGGCGGCGCAGCGTGACAACGCCATCACCGTGTTCTCGCGCGATGCTGCCAGCGGCACCCTCGGCTTCGTCCATGCCGTGGTCAATGGCAGTGCCATCCCCGGAATGGAGGAAGTGATGCGTCTGGCGTTGAGCCCCGATGATGCCCAGCTCTATGCGCTCGGCCGCAAGTCCAATGCCATCGTGACGTTCACCCGCGATGCGACCACCGGCCAACTGGCCTTCGTGCGCTCGCAGAACAAGGGCGCTCCCGGCCTTGCGCGACTGGTGCGGCCCTCGGGAATCGCGATCTCGCCCGATGGCGCGCAGGTTTACGTCACCGCGCGCGACGGCAATGCCGTGATCGCGTTCGACCGCAACGCCGACAACGGTGACGCCGATTTCGGCAAGCTGGCGGTGAAGGCGTCCTACGCCGATGGACTGGCCGGTGTCAGCATGATCCGCGGCGCCTTCGGCATCGCGTTGTCGCCCGATGGAAAGCAGGTCTACGTGGCCGCCAACGCCGACAACGCCCTGGTGCGTTTCGACCGCGCCGCGGATGGCACGCTGACCCAGCGCCAGGTGTGGAAGCATGGCGACGCCGGCTTGCATGGTCTGCGTGGCGCGCACAGTGTGCTGGTGGCGCCCAACGG
>CAZTXX010000012.1:0-26700 GCA_964617405.1 uncultured Aquimonas sp.
TTCTGCTCGCGCGCCATCAGCCAAGCCAGACCCTCGGTGGGCGTGATGTCGCCGTGCAGCACGCGCTGCACCTGGGCGCTGATGGGAAGGTCCAGCCCGTGGCGGGTGGCAAGGCGCATCACCTCGTCGGCGGTCTGCACCGATTCGACCACCTGGCCGATCTCGCGTACCGCTTCGGCCACGCTCTTGCCCTGGCCGAGTGCAAGGCCGAGCCGGCGGTTGCGGGAAAGATCGCCGGTGCAGGTCAGCACCAGGTCACCCAGGCCCGCCAGCCCCATCAGGGTTTCCGCGCGGCCACCCAGGGCGACGTTGAGGCGCAGCATCTCGTTGAGGCCACGGGTGATGAGGCCCGAGCGCGCGTTGAGGCCAAGCTGCATGCCATCAGCCGCGCCCGTGGCCACCGCCAGCACGTTTTTCATCGCGCCGCCCAGTTCAGCGCCGAGCATGTCGTTGCCGGTGTAGACGCGGAAGCTTGGGCCGTGCATGGCGCGCGCTACCTCGAGCGCGAACTCCGGATCGAAGGCATGCGCCGTGACCGCTGTCGGCAGGCCGAGCGCGACCTCGCGCGCGAAGGAGGGGCCGGTGAGGACGCAAAGCGGCGTTTCAGAGCCGAAGACTTCCTGCGCCACTTCGTGCAGGAAACGCCCCGAGCCGGGCTCAAAACCCTTGGTGGCCCAGGCGACGCCGACGCCGGCGCGCTTGAGGGGGGCGATCTTGCGTACCGTGTCGGTGAAGGCGTGGCTGGGTACCACCACCAGTACAAGATCGGCCTCACCCACGGTACCGGCGAGATCGGAGCTGTATTTCAGCGTGGGAGGCAGCGGTACGCCGGGCAGGTAATAGGCGTTCTCGTGGCTGGCCGCCATCGCTTCCAGGGCCGCCTGATCGCGGCCCCAGAGCGTGGTGTGCAAGCCGTTGCGCGCCGCTTGCGCGGCGAGTGCCGTGCCCCAGGAGCCGGCACCCAGTACCGCGAGCCTCTCCATGGATCAGGCGTGACCGGCGTCCGGGGTATTCGCCGTCTGGCCTGCGGCGGCCTGTTCCTGGCGACGGCGCAGCGACTCGGCGTAGATCTGGTCGAAATTGATCGGCTGGATCAGGAAGGGGGCAAAGCCGCCGTTCTGCACCATGTCGGAAATCTGCTGGCGCGCGTAGGGGAACAGCGTGTTGGGCGCGTAGGTGCCGAGCAGGGCGTCGGTGTTCTGCGCATCGAAGCCGGAAATCCCGAAGATGCCGGCCTGCTGCACTTCAGCCAGATAGGCGTTCTTGCCATTCAGGGTGCAGGTGAGCGAAACGGTCAGCACCACTTCGAAGATGCCTTCGGACAGGGCGTTGACCTTCTGGCCCAGGTTGAGCTGCAGCTCGGGCTGGCCCTGCTCCTGGAACACCTGCGGCGCGTTGGGGGCTTCGAAGCTGGCGTCCTTGATATAGACGCGCTGCAGCGAGAACTGCGGCTGGTTGGCGGCTTCGGCGGTGGCGCCGGCGGCGCCGTTGTTGGTCTCATCGGCCATGGTTGACTCCGGAAGGGGGGTGTGATCGGGTCGCGTTCCGACATGGAACGGAAAAAGGGCGCGGATTATCCCACGCTCCGATGAGATGGGCCAGTCGCGACGGCTTTTCAAGACCGCGTCGTCGACCGGTGCTACCTTGCCGGCCCCGGTCACGGATCGTTCGCCATGCCCCCCGCACAGACGTCGCGTTTTGCCGTGTTCGGCCAACCGATTGCGCACAGCCTGTCGCCGCGCATCCACCGCCGGTTCGGCGAATTGTGCGGCATCGCACTGGAATACCAGGCCATCGAAATCGCCCCGGACGAGTTTGCCGTGCGACTGGCCTCCTTCCATGGGAGTGGCTTGGCCGGTGCCAATGTCACCCTGCCACTCAAGGAGCAGGCGGCGCGCGAGTGTCGGGAACTGACCGAGGCCGCGCGTCTGGGAGGCGCGGTCAACACACTGATCCGGCGTCCTGGTGGTTGGCTGGGCGACAATACCGACGGTGTCGGGCTGGTGGCCGATCTGCATCGCATCGGCGTGCGCCTTGACGGCGCACGGGTGCTGCTGTTGGGCGCGGGAGGCGCGGCGCGCGGCGTGATTCCGGCGTTGTTCGCGGCTGGCGTCGGCGCCCTGATGCTGGTCAACCGCACCGTTTCCCGCGCCGAGGCGTTGGCGCATGATCTGGGTGTCTGCGGCCCGATCATCACCTGTGGTTTCGATGAATTGCCCGGCTCGGGAACCTTCGACCTGATCGTCAACGCCACCTCGGCAGCCCGTGGTGGTGCGTTGCCTGCGTTGCCCGCATCGCTCGCCTCGCAGGAAACCACGGGCTACGACCTGTCCTATGGCGCGACTGCCGAGCCGTTCCTTGCCTGGGCCGCCGATGCCGGTGCGGCGCGTGTTGCGGACGGGCTCGGCATGCTGGTCGAACAGGCTGCCGAGGCCTTCCAGCGCTGGCATGGCGTGCGTCCGCCCACCGACGAGGTGTTGGCGCAGCTGCGTGCTTGAATGCCTGATCCGTGACGGGCTCCCGGACGGTCGGCCGCCGCGACAGCCGCGCGCAAGCCCCGGGTGGTCAATCCGTGATCGCGTAGTCCGGCAGTTTCCGCGGCACCGCCACGTTCTTCAGGGCCACGTACTCGGGCAAACCGTTCTTGCCATAGGGCGGCGGGGTTTCGCCGCGGATCAGAGGTTCGAGGTATCGGCGGGCGGCCTCGGTGATGCCATAGCCATCCTTGCGGATGAAGTTTTTCGGCAGTTTCTTCTCGCGGTTGGCGACTCGTGCCAGTGGCGCGGCTTCGATCTTCCAGCGGTAGGGGGCGTCCGAGATGCGCACGATGGCCGGCATGACCGCGTTGCGGCCTTCCAGCGCCAGCTCCACCGCCGCTTCGCCCACCGCCAGTGCGTGTTCGAGGTCGGTCTTGCTGGCGATGTGCCGGGCTGAGCGTTGCAGGTAGTCGGGCACGGCCCAGTGTTGCTTGTAGCCGAGCTTTTCCTTCACCAGTTGTGCGATGGTCGGGCCGACACCGCCGAGTTGCACGTGGCCGAACGCGTCCACGGTACCGGCGTCGGCCACGAAGCTCCCGTCGGCGCGGCGCAGCCCTTCTGATACCGCGACCACGCACCAGCCCACGCGCTTGACCGTCTCGTCCACCTTGGCGAGGAACTGCTCTTCGTCGAAGGAGATTTCCGGGAACAGGATGATGTGCGGCGCCTCGTCCGGCCCGTTGCCGGCCAGTCCTGCGGCGGCGGCCAACCAGCCGGCATGGCGGCCCATCACTTCCAGCACGAAGACACGGGTGGAGGTTTCGGCCATCGAGGCCACGTCGAGTGCGGCTTCGCGCAACGATACCGCGGTGTACTTGGCGGCCGAGCCGAAGCCGGGGCAGCAGTCGGTGACGGCGAGGTCGTTGTCCACCGTCTTGGGCACGCCGACGCAGGTGAGCGGATAGCCGAACTCGCGCGCCACCTGCGAGACCTTGTTGGCGGTGTCGGCCGAATCGTTGCCGCCGTTGTAGAGGAACCAGCGGATGTCGTGCGCGCGCAGCACCTCGATCAGGCGCTCGTAACGCGGGCGGTCGGCGGCGATGTCCTTGAGCTTGAATCGGCAGGAACCAAACGCGCCGCCCGGCGTGTGTGCCAACGCCCGGATCGCCGCAATGGGTTCTTTCGAGGTGTCGATCAGATCCTCGCGCAGCGCTCCGATGATGCCGTTGCGCGCGGCGTACACCTTCACCCCGGCGGTGCGTGCCGTGGTTATGACCGCCGAAGCGGTGGCGTTGATGACGGCGGTGACCCCGCCCGATTGTGCGTACAGCAGTTTGCCTTTGGCCATATTGAGGAACACGCGCGATGGATGCCGGAAAGATGCGCCGGATTGCGGCTTTGGTCGGGTTTGACAGCGGCAATCGGCAGCGGTTAGGTTTGCTGCGCTGCACCGCAGCCGCAGGACGAGAGAGTCTAGCGGAAAGGCCGTACCGGTCGTGTGGTGCCTTTGTTGATTTCTGGATTCCAGCCCATGCGACTCGTATTACTTGGCGCCCCCGGTTCCGGCAAGGGAACACAAGCCACCCGCCTCAAGGAGGCGCTTGCCGTGCCGCATATCTCCACCGGCGATCTGCTGCGCGCTGCGGTCGCCGCTGGCACGGCGCTGGGGCTCAAGGCCAAGGTGGTGATGGATCGAGGCGAACTGGTGTCCGACGACATCGTGCTGGGCATGCTGGAAGAGCGGCTCGGCGCGGGAGATTGCGGCGGCGGATTCATCCTCGATGGTTATCCGCGCAATTCCGCTCAAGCCCAGGCGCTTGATGCGCTGCTGGCCCGTCTCGGCCAGCCGGTGGACGTGGCCGTGTTGCTGGATGTGGATACCGAATTGCTGATCGACCGCATTGCCGGGCGCGCGCGCGCCGAAGGCCGCAGCGACGACACCCCCGAAACCGTGCGCAACCGACTGCGCATCTTCACCGAGCAGACCGCCCCGGTGGTCGACTTCTACGACCAGGTCGGCAAGCTGGTGCGGGTGGACGGGGTCGGCAGCATGGAGGAGATCACCGCGCGCGTGCTCGCCGCGATCGGGCACTCCTCGGCCGCCTGAGGTCTTCGTGGCGGTGAACGGGTGCGCCTCGTCTCCGGTTGGCGCGCTGATCGAATGCGTCATCGACCTTCTGCGGGCTCGCTGCGGCCCGCAGGCCTTGCCGTACTCACACCCGCTGTTGTGGCGGCTGGTCTGGCTCGCCCTGGCGGTGGACTTGCTGGGAACCGCCCTGCTCGCCGGCGATGTCTCGGCACCGCGGTTCGCCGTCCAGTTCGCCTTGGGATTGCTTCTGCCCTGGTTGTTGCTGGCGCTGGCGAAAAGGAGCGAACGCTATGTCCAGACGCTGATGGCGCTGCTGGCCACGGGCATCGTGCTATCGCTGCTGTTCCTGCCATTGGCGCTGGCCGTGCTGGCAGGTGGGTCGCAAGACGGCAATGTCGCGGCTCCCTCGGTCCTGATCCTGCCGATCTTCCTGCTGGTGATCTGGAAGGTCTGGGTCATCGGCAATATCTGGCACCATGCACTGGAGTGGCCGCGCGCCGCGGGTGTCGGCGTGGCCCTGCTTGTCTTCGCGCTGGAGCTGGGGCTGGACCGCTTGCTGTTTGGCACGCCAGCCCAGTAAACCCGTACCCGCCATGCTCCAGCGGCGCGATCAGGAACCAGGACGATGACACTGCATATTCTCGGCATCTGCGGCACCTTCATGGGCGGCGTTGCGGCGCTGGCGCGCGAGCAGGGTGTCGCCGTGGAGGGTTCGGATCAGAACGTCTACCCGCCAATGAGCACCCAGCTGGAAGCGCTCGGAATCACGCTGCAATCAGGCTATCGCGCCGAGCACATCGGATCGGACGTGGACGAGGTGGTCATCGGCAACGCGCTCTCGCGCGGCAATGCCGCGGTGGAAAGCGTGCTCGATCGCGGCCTGGCCTACACCTCCGGGGCGCAGTGGCTGGCCGAGCGCGTGTTGCCGGGGCGCCGCGTGCTGGCGGTGGCCGGCACCCACGGCAAGACCACCACCAGCACCCTGCTGGCCTTCCTGATCGACCGACTCGGCGGTGCGCCGGGTTTTCTGATTGGCGGTGTGCCGGCGGATTTCGAGGTCTCGGCACGACTGGGCTCGGGTGCGTGCTTCGTGGTCGAAGCCGATGAGTACGACACCGCGTTCTTCGACAAGCGCTCCAAGTTCGTCCATTACCGCCCGAGGATCGCCATCCTCAACAATCTCGAATACGACCACGCCGACATCTTCCCGGATCTCGCCGCGATCGAGCGCCAGTTCCACCATCTGGTGCGTACCGTGCCGGGCAACGGCCGGCTCATCGTCAATGCCGAGGATGAAAACCTCGTGCGGGTGCTGGCGCAGGGCTGCTGGACGCCGGTGGACAGCTTCGCCATCGATGCGCCGGCCCACTGGCAGGCGCGACTGGATGCCGCCGATGGCTCGGTCTTCACCGTGCTGCGTGATGGTGCGCCGCTGGGCACCGTGCATTGGGCCATGGCCGGTCGCCACAATGTGATGAATGCCCTGGCGGCGCTGGCGGCGGCGGCGGCGGCGGGTTTCGATCCGATCGAGGCCTTGCCGCTGTTCGCACACTTCACGGGTGCCAAACGCCGTCTGGAACTTGTCGCCGAGCGTGCCGGGATCCGCGTCTACGACGATTTCGCGCACCATCCCACCGCGATCCGCACCACGCTCGAAGGCTTGCGCGCGCGCCACCCCGAAGGACGCCTGCTGGCCGTGCTGGAACCGCGCAGCAACTCCATGCGCCTGGGTGCCCACGCCGACCAGCTTGCACCCTCGCTCGATCCGGCCGATGCCGTGGTTTTCCTCGCGCGCCCGGAGCTGGCCTGGGATGCGCGACGGGTGATCGATGCGCTGCGTGGTGATGGCCATGCCGAGGCCAGTGTCGATGCCTTGTTGGCGCGCATCGGAGTGCTTGCGCGCGTTGGCGATACCGTGGTCTTCATGTCCAACGGCGGCTTCGAAGGCGCACCGCGCCGTTTCGCACAGTCGCTGGCGTGACCTGCCCACCTCTCCGGAGAACACTCCATGCAAATGCGTGAACGCATCCACCAGGCCGCCCTCGCGCTTTCTCCCGAGCATCTCGAGGTGCTGGATGAAAGCCATATGCACGCGCGTGGCACGCAAACCCATTACAAGGCGATCATCGTCAGCGAGCGTTTCGAAGGCCTGCCGCTGATCCGACGCCACCAGGCCGTTCACGCCGCCCTGGGGGATCTGATCGGCCAGTTCCACGCGCTGGCCCTGCATACCTATACCCCGGAGGAGTGGCGGCAGCGTGGCCAGGCGCCCGCCTCGCCGGCCTGCCGTGGCGGCAGCAAGCACGACCGTCCGGGGACGTGACCGGGCGGATCGTGGCAATTTGCCGCGATCCGTCCTGATTTTCGCACGTGACGCGCCGGCAGGGCCTTGTCAGCCTTGTACCGCCAGTCCAGCGGTATCGGTCGGCAACTCGGCCAGTACCCGGTCAAGCCCGCGCGCGATGTCGACCAGCAGGTCGTTACCGGCCTCGATGCCCACGGAGAGCCGCAGCAGCCCCGGACCGATGCCGGCGGCGGCCCGTGCTTCGGCACTCATCGCGGCGTGGGTCATGGTCGCGGGATGGGCGACGAGGCTTTCCACGCCGCCCAGCGATTCGGCCAGGGTGAAATGCGAAAGCCCGCCCAGGAAGGCGCGCACCGCGGCCTCGCCACCGACCAGCTCGAAGCTGATCATCGCGCCGAAGCCACGCTGCTGGCGGCTGGCGAGCGCGCGGTCCGGGTGTGAGGCCAGGCCCGGGTAGTGCACCGCCGCCACCGCCGGGTGCGCATCCAGCAACTGGGCGATCGACGCCGCATTCTCCTGATGCACGCGCAGGCGTGCATCCAGCGTGCGCAGTCCGCGCAGGGTGAGGAAGCTGTCGAACGGCGAACCGGTCAGGCCCAGCGCATTGGCCCACCAGGCGAGGGTTTCGTGGGTCTGCGCGTCGGCGGCCACCACCGCGCCCCCCACCACGTCGCTGTGGCCGTTGATGTACTTGGTGGTGGAGTGCACCACGATGTCCGCACCGAGCGCGATCGGAGTCTGCAATGCGGGTGAGAGGAAGGTGTTGTCGGCCACCACCTGGGCGCCGGCGCGATGCGCCGCCTCGGCCACGAAGCGGATGTCGGTGACGCGCAGCAGTGGATTGGAAGGCGTCTCGATCCAGACCAGCGAGGGCGAGCGTGCCAAAGCCTCGCCGAGTGCGATCGGGTCACCGAAATCCACCGTGTCCAGCACGAAGTGCCCCTTGGCAGCGAGCGCGTTGAACAATCGCCACGAGCCGCCGTAGCAATCGTGCGGGACCACCAGCCGGTCGCCCGGGCGCAGCAGTTGCAGCACCAGCGTGATGGCGGCCATGCCGGTGGAAACCACCACGCCACCGGCGCCGCCTTCCAGCTCGGCCAGGGCCTCGCCCAACAGGTCACGTGTCGGGTTTCCGCTACGGGTGTAGTCGTAGGTGCGCTTCTGCTCGAAGCCGGCGAAACTGAAGTTGCTTGACAGTACCAGCGGCGGCACCACGGCGCCGTGATGGGGATCGCTGTCGATGCCGGCGCGTACCGCGGCGGTGGCCGGCTGGCGTGTGAGGAGCTCTGCTTTGGTGTTCATGCGGCCAGGCTCCGACACAGGGCGTCGGCCAGGACCGCACCGATCTGGGCTTCCTCCTTGAGGAAGGCATCATGGCCGTAGATCGAGTCGATGCGGTGCAAGCGCGTCCACCCGCGGATGCCTTCGGCCAGCTCGTACAGATCCGCCTCGGGCACGATTTGATCCTGCGGGACGGCGACAATTTCGACCGGCACCCGGATCGAACCGGGGGCGACGTCCTGCAGGTCGATGGATTCGGACAGGCGCAGGTAGGCGGTGGGTGAAAAACGCGCGACGAACTTCGGGCCGATGGCATCGAAATAGTCCTCCACCGGAAAACGCGTGCCATCGGGGGAGACCTGTGGCGACGAGCTGAATCGCTGCTGGAATTCGACGTCACTGCGGTAGCCGATCACCGCCAGCGCACGCGCCAGCGCCAATGCCTCGCGCACGCCGCCTTCGCTGCGTCCCAGAGCCACGATGCGGCGCTGGATAACCCGCAGCGCGGTGACTTGCGGGTGCGAGCGGTGCGCACCGCTGATGACGACCAGCCGTTCCAGCCGGCTGCCGTGCCGCGCGGCAAATTGCAGGCCGACCATGGCGCCATAGGACGCGCCGATGAAGGCGGATGCCCGGGTGACGCCGAGGTGGTCGAGTACGGCCGCGATGGCGTCGGCCTGGTCGGCGGGATCGATGGTAGCATCCAGACTGCCGTCGGCGCCGAGCCAGTCGATCGCCAGTACGCGGTAGTGGCGGGTATCAATGGCGCGGCCTGTGCCGCACTGCGCCTCCCACCAGCCCGGCTCGGCGAAGCGCGAGCAGGAACCCACATGGCGGCTGGCGGAGATGCCGCCCTGCACGATCAGTAGCGGTGCGCCCACGGTGCCCTGGCACTCCCAGCCGATGTGCAAACGCCGGATCCCCGCGTGGCGCATCGCCATCGTCACGTCCAGCACGCCGCGTTCGGCGATGGCTACGGGGGCCGACGTGAAAGAGGGATGCTCACCGCAGGTCGCGGTTTCGCAGGGGAGGGTGGCTGGGCTGAGGCTCATCTTCGTACTCCGGTGGCGAACGGATCCCTCGAGGGTCCTGCGGCCGGAAGCACGATGTCGCAGCGATCCGCCTGCGCGGCGGTCGGTGCGACCCATCTTCCGGCGGCGCTGCGCGCCTGCCGCAGGATTTGGCACCGGATGGCTCGAAGTCCACGGTTGCCCCGGCATCAAAGGGCCTGTCCCTCCGCCGGTCTTGATGGGATTTGCGCCGCATTCTACAGAGCGATCGGCTTATGTCAATCGCTTCATGCCGATGGAGCGATGAAATTTTCTCATGAGTGGAAACGGGTGCCTGTTGGGCGCGCGTCAGCCGCATCCGGATAAGATGCGCGCTGCGGAGTCGGCCAGGCAGTCGCGTTGCACCCTGCGTGCAGCGAGGAAAGTCCGGGCTCCACAGGGCAGAGTGCCAGGTAACGCCTGGGCGGCGCGAGCCGACGGAAAGTGCAACAGAGAGCAGACCGCCGATGGCCTGGTTGTCCCGCAAGGGGCGGCAAGGATCAGGCAAGGGTGAAACGGTGCGGTAAGAGCGCACCGCGAGTCCGGCAACGGACCGGCACGGCAAACCCCACTCGGAGCAAGATCAAATAGGGACCTCATGACGCGGCCCGCGTCGGGTCCGGGTAGGTTGCTTGAGCGTATCGGTGACGATGCGCCCAGAGGAATGACTGTCCACGACAGAACCCGGCTTATCGGCCGGCTCCGCGCCTTCTTCCCCGTCAGTGCAACCCAGGTCCGTCGCCGGACCTGGGTTGCATGCGGCCGCGCATTCGCTCGGGTTCACGCCTCGTGAGGCGCATCACGGTTCGGATTGCCTACCCGTATCCGGAACGTAATGAATCACATCATGTTTTTTATTCAACATGATGTTTTGTCGTGATATTTGAATTTTCTGCACGATCGCGAAAAGCCTGATCGCGAGATTCGTCGTGGGCCCTTGTCAGGCGTGGAGCCGATGCAGGTTGACAGCATCCCGAGGGGTGTTAATGTGGGGCTCCGTAGAAAATTCTGGGGAACTGTGGGTTTTTGTGGAAGATCATGTTCCAGGGCGAAACCTCCATCACGATCGACGACAAGGGGCGGCTGGCGATTCCCACCGCCTACCGCGAGCTCGTCGTGCGCGCGTGCGAGGGTCGTCTGGTGGTCACCTACAACCCCTGGGAGCGCGGCTGCCTCTGGCTCTATCCGCATGCGGAATGGGAGCGGGTACGTGACGAGGTCAACCGGCTGCCGATGGCCAAACCAGGTCATCGTCTGTTGCAGATGAAGCTGGTGGGTGCGGCGACCTTCGTCGAGCTGGATGGCAGTGCGCGGATTCTCGTGCCCGCCAGCCACCGCAATGCCTGCGGCATCGACCGCAAGGCGGTGCTGCTGGGCATGGGTGGCAAGTTCGAGTTGTGGAGCGAGCAGGCGCACCTGGAGCAGGTGCAAAAAACCATCGCCGAGGCGGATGTCAGCGAGGCGATGCTGGAGATGGCGCTGTAGGGCATGGAAGCAGGATCGGACACTGCCCGTCCCGTCCATGTCCCGGTGCTGTACGCGGAGGCGATCGAAGCCCTCGCGGTGCGGCCCGACGGGAGGTACCTGGATGGCACCTTCGGCCGTGGCGGGCATGCGCGTGGCGTTCTGGAGCGATTGGGCACGGAGGGACGGCTGCTGGTGATGGACAAGGACCCGCAGGCTATCGCAGTGGCAAGATCGGACCTCGGCGGCGACCCGCGCGTGGCGATCTTCCACGGCAGCTTCGCGGCGCTCGCGCAGTGGTCAGAAACGGTGCCCGGTCTGGATGGCGTGCTGCTGGACCTTGGCGTGTCATC
Source organism: uncultured Aquimonas sp. (assembly GCA_964617405.1). GTDB lineage: Bacteria > Pseudomonadota > Gammaproteobacteria > Xanthomonadales > Xanthomonadaceae > Denitratimonas. The sequence goes on from CAZTXX010000012.1 coordinate 11,019, forward strand.
GCCCCAGATCGACGAGGCCGCGCGCGGCTTCAGCTTCCAGAGCGATGGCCCGCTCGACATGCGGATGGATCCGGCGGCGGGCGAGAGCGTGGCGGATTTCCTCGCGCGTGCGGACGAGGCCGAGATCGCCGATGTGCTCTGGCGCCATGGTGAGGAGCGGCAGAGCAGGCGCATCGCGCGCGCCATCGTGACGCGCCGTGCCCAGGCGCCACTGGCCACCACCGGCGAATTGGCGGATCTGGTGGCGGCGGTGATCGGGCGCCGCGAGCCGGGCAAGCATCCGGCCACCCGCAGCTTCCAGGCGTTGCGCATCCATATCAATCGGGAGCTCGACGACCTGATCGCCGGGCTCGACGCCGCACTCCAGCGGCTGCGTGCTGGCGGGCGGCTCGCGGTCATCAGCTTCCATTCACTGGAGGACCGCATCGTCAAACAGTTCATCGCCAGGCATGCGCGCGCGCCGGCGACCAATCGCCGCTTGCCACAGCTCGATGCGTTCAAGCCGGTGTTGCGTGCGATCGGTGGGGCGGTGACCGCCTCGGATGCCGAGCGCGAGCTCAACCCGCGGGCACGCAGCGCCGTCCTGCGCGTGGCGGAGAAGCTGCCATGAGCCTGCGCTGGCTGCTGCGATCCCTGCTGACCCTGGCGGTGGTGGCCAGCGCCATTGGCGTGGTCGGCAGCCGGCAGCAGCAGCGCGATGCGTTCGCGCAGTTGTCGCGTCTGGAAGCGGCGCGCGACGAGCTCGACATCGAATACGACCAGTTGCAGCTCGAAGTGGCCACACTGGCCGATGCCGGACGCATCGAACATCAGGCGCTCACCAAGCTCAACATGCGGTTTCCCGAGGCCGCCGACGTGATCGTGGTGACGCCATGAGCCGGCTTCCGACGCCCCGGGGATCCAATATGCGGCGTCCGCGCACGCGGGTGGTCGATACCTTGGCGCGGGTGCGCATGGTGGCCGGCTTCCTGTGCCTGTGCGGTGCCTCGCTGGTGGCGCGTGCCGGCTACCTGCAGCTGGTGCAGAACGACTTCCTGAAGGACGAGGGCAATCAGCGCATCCTTCAGGATGTGGAGATTGCCGCCTCGCGCGGCACCATCACCGACCGCAATGGTGAGGTGCTGGCGCTCTCCAGCCCGGTGCAGTCCTTGTGGGCCAACCCGAAGGTGCTGAAGGCGCACCCGGAGATCACCGCGTCGCTGGCGCAGGCCCTCGGGGTGCCGGCGAAGATGCTGGAAGAAGGCGCCCTCAAGCGCGACAAGCAAAGCTTCTGGTGGTTGCGCCGGCATATGGATCCGGATCAAGCGGAGGCCTTCGAGGCGCTCCGCTCCAGCTTGCCCAAGGATTTGCGTGCCGCCGCCTTCGGCTTGCAGCGTGAGTTCCGTCGTTTCTATCCGGTGGGCGAAACCACCGCTCACGTGGTCGGCATCGCCGATATCGACAACAAGGGCCAGGAAGGGCTGGAGCTGATCTACAACGACTGGCTGACCGGTCGGCCCGGGCTCAAGCGCGTCGTGCGCGACGGGCGCGGGCGGCAGATCGCGGAGCTCGATCTGATCCGTCCGGCCGAGCCGGGCCGTCCGCTGGTGTTGTCGATCGATCGGCGCTTGCAGCACCTGGCCAATCGCGAACTGCATCGTGCGGTGGTCGAAAACCAGGCGACGGCTGGCTCCGTGGTGATCCTCGACGTGGCGACCGGCGAAGTGCTCGCCCTGGTCAACCAGCCCGTCTACAACCCCAATTCGCGGGAGGGCTATTCCGGAGCCCCGCGACGCAATCGCGCGGTGACCGACCTGCTCGAGCCGGGCTCCACGCTCAAGCCGTTTACCGTGGCTGCCGCGTTGGAGACCGGCAAGATCACCCCTGCCACCGTGATCGAAACCTGGCCAGGCACCTTGCAGGTGGCGGGCCACACCGTGCGCGATGTTCGCAACTTCGGAACCTTGACCACCACCAGCCTGCTGACCAAGTCGAGCAACGTGGCCACGGTCAAGCTGGCGCTCGACATGCCCTCCGAGCACATCTACGACATCCTCCAGCGCTTCGGATTCGGCAAGGTCACCGGTACCGCCTTCCCGGCGGAAGCGGCCGGCGTGCTGCCTTCGCCGCGCAACTGGGGCACCTTGGGCAAGGCCACGATTTCCTATGGCTATGGCATGTCGGTCACGCCGCTGCAACTGGCGCAGGCCTATGCCGCACTGGGCAATGGCGGGCGGCTCAATCCGCCGAGCTTCATCAAGGGTGCCCCGGTTCAAGGCCGTGACGTGATCGATCCGCGCATCGCGCGCGAACTGCTTCAGATGATGGAAACCGTCACCGGCCCCGAGGGCACGGCGCGCCGCGCCGCGATTCCCGGCTATCGGGTCGCGGGCAAGAGCGGAACGTCGCGCAAGGTGGGTGCGCAAGGCTATGAGCGCAACTACGTCAGCCTGTTCGCCGGTCTGGTGCCGGCGTCCAATCCGCGCTTCGCGGTGGTGGTGGTGATCGATGATCCGCGCTCGCGGGACGCGGCCGGTAACCTGGTGTACTACGGTGGCGCGGTCGCGGCGCCGGTGTTCCAGACCGTCATGGACGGCGCGCTGCGCCTGATGGATGTGCCGCCCGACGACATCCGCCAGTGGCAGGTTGCCAGTCCGCGCCCGCCGCGCCCGGCCCCCGTTTCTGGTGGCGTGATTCCGCAGGAAGCCGAATCGGTGCCCGAGCTGTTCGAGGGGGCGCCATGAGCCTGCATCTCGACCAGTTGCTGGAAGGCCTGGCGCCTGCGCCGCACGTGGCGATCCGTGGCATGACGCTGGACAGCCGTCGGGTGGTGCCGGGTGGCTTGTTCGTGGCCCTCGCGGGCCAGCGCAGCCATGGTCTGGCGTTTGCCGCCGAGGCGCTCGAACGTGGTGCAGCCGCCATCGTGTACGAGCCGCCCGTGCCCTTGGGCATGGTGTCGCCGTCCCAGGCCATCGCCGTTCCCGGGCTGCGTGATCGGCTCGGCGAGCTGAGCGACCGGTTCTTCGACGCGCCTTCCCGTGCCCTGCGCGTGGCGGGGGTCACCGGCACCAATGGCAAGACCTCCACGGTGCAGCTTCTGGCCCAGGCCCTGGACGCGAACGGGCGCCGGGCCGGCAGCATCGGCACGCTCGGCATCGGCTTGCACGGCGCGCTGCGCGAAGGCGAGCGCACCACGCCCGACGTGATCGCGGTGCATGGTGCCCTGGCCGAACTGTGCGCTGCCGGTGCTGCGGACGTGGCGATGGAGGTGTCCTCGCACGCGCTCGATCAAGGTCGCGTGGACGCCGTGCACTTCGCGGTGGCGGTGTTCACCAACCTCACCCGCGACCATCTTGATTACCACGGCAGCATGGCCGCCTACGGCGCCGCCAAGGCGCGCTTGTTCGACTGGCCGGGCCTGTGCGCGGCGGTGGTGAACCTCGACGACGATTTCGGAGCACGGATTTTCTCCAACCTGCCGGCGGGCCTGATCGCCATCGGTGTCAGCAGTCAGGGCGCGCCAGCCGCGCGCCTGCGTGCCGATTCGATCGCCCCCACGGCTACCGGCTTGGCCTTCGACCTGATCGATGGCACGACGCGCGTGCCGGTGCAGAGCCGGTTGCTCGGTCGTTTCAACGTGGACAACCTGCTGGCGGTGGCTGGCGTGCTGCTGGCCTACGGTGAGCCGCTGGGGCGGATCGCGGAGCTGCTTGCGATGCTGGATCCCGTGCCGGGCCGCATGAACCGCCTCGGCGGCGATGCGCGCACGCCGCTGGTGGTGGTGGACTACGCGCATACGCCCGATGCGCTGGAGAAGGCGCTGGCCAGCCTGCGTGATCATGTGGTCGGGCGTTTGTTTTGTGTATTCGGCTGTGGTGGCGAGCGCGACACGGGCAAACGCCCGCAGATGGCCGCCATTGCGGAGCGACTGGCGGATCGGGTGGTGGTGACCGACGACAATCCGCGCGGCGAGGACGGTGACAGGATCATCGCCGACATCATCGCCGGCTTTGCCAGGCCGTCCGCCGCGGACGTGCAACGCGATCGCGCCCGCGCCATCGCCGACGCCATCTCCGCCGCGCGCCCTGGCGATGCCGTGTTGATCGCCGGCAAGGGCCACGAGCCATACCAGGAAATCGGCGGCGTACGCCATCCGTTCGATGATCGCCAGGTGGCGCGCCGCGTGCTGGAGGCTGCCGCATGAGGATGCTCGCCCTCTCGCAACTTGCAGCCTGGTGCGATGGGCGCCTGGTCGGCGAGGATTCAGCCATCGGCGCCATCGGCGTGGACACGCGAACGCTGGCTCCCGGCAGCCTTTACGTGGCTCTGCGTGGCGAGCGCATGGATGGCCATGACTTTTGCGCACAGGCCCGGCAGGCCGGCGCGCGCGCGGTTCTGGTGGAGCGCGAAACCGGTTGTTCGATGCCGCAGATCGTCTGTGCCGACAGTCGGGTCGCCCTCGGGCGGATCGCCGCACACCTGGCCCAGGCGCGCAGCACGCGCGTGATCGCCTTGACCGGCAGCAACGGCAAAACCACGACCCGCACCCTGGCGCGCGCAATCCTGGCGCAGGGTGATCCGGAGGTCTGGTCGAACACCGGCAACCGCAACAACGAGATCGGCCTGCCGCTGGCAGTGATCGACCAGCCCGAAACCGCTCGCCTGGCGATCTACGAGATGGGTGCGGGCGCGCCGGGCGATATCGCCTGGCTGTGCTCGATCGCGCGCCCCGACGTGGCCCTGGTCACCAATATCGCGCCGGCGCACCTGGAGCGCATGGGCAGCCTGCTCGGCATCGCCGATACCAAGGCGGCGATCTATGACGCACTGCCTGCGGACGGGGTTGCCGTCATCAATGCGGATGACGCTTTTGCGCCCTGGTTCCAGCGCCGTGCCGGTACCCGTCGCACGGTGCGCTACGGGCTTGATGCCAGTGCCGAGGTGACCGCCGAGGCCATTGTGGAAACTGCCAACGGCAGCCGCTTCGTGCTGCGCAGCCCTTGGGGTTCGATCGGGCTGGAGGTGCCCTTGCCCGGCCGTCACCAGGTGGGCAACGCGCTGGCCGCGGCCAGCCTGGCACTGGTTGCGGGGGCCGCGCTGGAGGAGGTGGTTGAAGGCCTGGCGCGCGCCGAAGGCGTGCCGGGGCGGCTCCAGGTCCTGCGGTTGGCCGATGGCACGGTGGTGCTCGACGACAGCTACAACGCCAATCCGGGCTCGGTCGCGGCAGCCATCGACACCCTGGTGGCACAGGCCGCCAGGAACGATTCACACGCCTGGCTGGTGTTGGGTGACATGCGCGAACTGGGGCCGGGTGCTGCCGCCTTGCACGCGGAAGTGGGCGCGCGCGCGCGCGCGGCCGGAGTGGCGCAGGTGTTCACCGTGGGTGAGTTGAGCCGTCATGCGGCGCAGGCTTTCGGTGCCGGTGGCGAGCACTTCGAGGATCAGGCTGCCCTGATCGCCCGGCTCGGACAGCGTCCGCCACAGCCACCGATGCTGCTGGTCAAGGGCTCGCGCGGCAGTCGCATGGACAAGGTGGTGGCCGCGCTGGTCGAGCCGATCCGGGGGGAGGACGATCATGCTGCTTGAGCTGAGCCGCTGGTTGCAAAGCCTCGATGGCCTGTTCGGCCTGTTCGGTTACATCACCATGCGCGGCATCCTTGCCGCGCTCACCGCGCTGGCGTTGGCCCTGCTGCTCGGGCCCGCCACGATCCGACGCCTGGCCGAACTGAAGGGTCAACCGATCCGCAGCGACGGGCCGCAGACGCATCTGTCCAAGGCCGGGACCCCGACCATGGGTGGGGCGCTGATCCTGCTGAGCGTGTCGGTCTCCACCCTGCTGTGGGGCGATCTTCGCAACCGCTATGTCTGGCTGGTGCTGGCGGTACTGCTGGCGTTCGGGCTGATCGGTTGGCTCGACGACTGGATCAAGGTTGCCCGCCGCGACCCGAAGGGTTTGCGCTCGCGTACCAAATACCTGCTGCAATCCATTGTCGGACTGGCCGCCGGCATCGCGCTGTTTGCCGGTGCGGATGCACCTTCCAACACGATCTTCTACCTGCCGCTGCTGAAGAACGCGATGTTTCCGCTGGGCGCGGGACTGGTGGTGGTGGCGTATTTCTGGATCGTAGGGTTCTCCAATGCGGTCAATCTCACCGATGGCCTGGACGGCCTGGCCATCGTGCCCAGCGTGCTGGTTGCCGGGGGGCTAGGCATCTTCGCCTACGTGGCCGGTCACGCGCAGTTCGCCGGCTATCTGCAGATCCCGGCCGTGCCGGGCGCGGGCGAGCTGGTGATCATCTGCGCCGCCATCGTCGGCGCGGGGCTCGGATTCCTCTGGTTCAACACCTATCCGGCGCAGGTGTTCATGGGCGACATCGGTGCGCTTGCGCTGGGTGCGGCGCTGGGTGCCATTGCGGTGATCGTGCGCCAGGAACTGGTGCTGGTGCTGATGGGTGGCGTGTTCGTCATCGAAACGGTTTCGGTGATGGTGCAAGTAGCCAGTTTCAAGCTCACCGGCAAACGGGTTTTCCGGATGGCTCCCATCCACCATCACTTCGAGCTCAAGGGCTGGCCCGAGCCGCGCGTCATCGTGCGCTTCTGGATCATCACGGTGGTGCTCGTGCTCACTGGCCTGGCCACGTTGAAGGTGCGCTGATGATTTCCGATCGATTCAAGCAGGCATTCCGGCTCGGGGACATCGAAGGGCGCTTCGACCCCTTCGTGCTCGGAGCGGTCGGCGCACTGCTGGCCATCGGCATGGTCGCAGTGGCGACCGGTTCGGTGGGGGTGGCACCCCGGTTCGGTGTGGGGCCGTACCACTTCCTGGTCCGCCATGTCGGCTTCCTGGCCGTGGGCCTGATGCTGGCGCTGGTGATCAGCCGGGTGGAGCTGCGCCGGCTGGAGCGGCATGGCCGTTTCCTGTTGCTGGGGGCGCTGGCCCTGCTGGTGCTGGTGCTGATTCCCGGCCTCGGGGTTGAGGTCAATGGCGCCACCCGCTGGCTGAATCTCGGCGTGTTCCGCTTCCAGGTCGTGGAGGCGGTGAAAGTCCTTCTGATCATCTGGCTGGCCGGCTACCTGGTCCGCCACGCCGACCAGGTGCAGAACACCTGGTGGGGTCTGATCAAACCAAGTGCGATCGCGGGGTTCGCGGTGATGTTGTTGCTGGCCCAGCCCGATTACGGCTCGGCGCTGCTGGTGTGCGCCATCGTCGGCGGCATGGTGTTCCTCGGCGGGGTGCGGGTGAGCAACCTGGTGGCACCGGCCTTGCTGGTGCTGCCGGCCATGGTGCTGCTGGCGCTCACCGAGCCGTATCGCGTGCGTCGGCTGACCTCGTTCCTGGATCCCTGGGCCAACCCGCGCGAGGACGGGTACCAGTTGATCCACGCCTTGATCGCCATCGGGCGGGGCGAGTGGACCGGTGTGGGGCTCGGCGGCAGCGTGCAGAAGCTCTCCTTCCTGCCTGAAGCGCATACCGATTTCATCTTCGCGGTGCTGGCGGAGGAAACCGGCTTCATCGGCGTCGTCGCGATCATCGCCCTGTTTGCCCTGCTGGTGGGGCGCATCCTCTGGCTCGGCCTGCAGGCGATGGAGGTCAAGCGCGTGTTTGCCGCCTATTGCGCGTTCGGCGTGGCGCTCTGGATCGGTTTGCAGGCTTTCGTGTCGATGGGCGTGAACGTTGGTCTGTTGCCCACCAAGGGGCTGACCCTGCCGTTGGTGTCTTCGGGCGGTTCCAGTGTGTTGATGACCTGTGTCGCGATGGGTCTGGTCCTGCGGGTGAGCTACGAGGTCGACCGCACCCGGCGCCAGATCGCCCGCATCCGGCAGGGCGCAGGCGAGGTCGAGCCGCCGCGTGAGGGTCTGATTCCCACGCCACCGGCTGCGCCTGCTGTTGCACCACCACCTGTTCTCGGCCCAACGCCAGGCAAACCACCCCTGCGTGGCGGGCGTATCGAGCCGAGCCTGGGAGCCCTCGGATGAGCGCACCGGTCGCCATCCTCGCTGGCGGTACCGGCGGGCACATCTTCCCGGGGCTTGCGGTGGCCCGGGTGTTGCGCGAGCGCGGCGTGCCGGTGCTGTGGATCGGTGCACACGATCGCATGGAGACGCGCCTGGTGCCGCAGCAGGGTATTCCCGTTGAAACCATCAATATCGCCGGGCTGCGTGGTCGCGGGGCAATGGCCCTGGTGTCGGCGCCGCCGCGCATCCTGCGGGCCGTCTGGCAGGCGCGCAGGATCCTGCGGCGGACGCGGCCGCGCGCCGTGGTGAGTTTCGGAGGCTTCGCTGCCGGCCCCGCCGGCCTGGCCGCCTGGTTGCTGCGCATTCCCCTGCTGGTGCACGAGCAGAACTCGCGCCCTGGCATCACCAACCGGGTGCTGGCGCGACTGGCTGCCCGGACGTTGCAAGGCTTCCCAGACAGTTTTCCGACGGTGCGTCAGGCGCAGACCGTCGGCAATCCGGTACGCATGGAGATCGCCGTGCTGGCACCGCCCGAGCAGCGCCTGGCGGGTCGCGCCGGATCGGTTCGCCTGCTGGTGTTGGGCGGCAGCCAAGGCGCGCGTGCACTCAATCTCGGTGTTCCGCGTGCGCTGGCGACGCTGGGAGCACGCTTCGACGTGGTTCACCAGTGCGGCGAAACCCAGGTGGAAGGCACGCGCGCCGCCTATGCCGAGGTCGGCGTTGATGCCAGGATCGAACCCTTCATCGCCGACATGGCCAGCGCTTATGCCGAGGCCGACGTGGTGCTGTGCCGGGCCGGTGCCCTGACCCTGGCGGAAATCTGCGCCGCGGGCGTGGCGAGCGTGCTGGTGCCTTTGCCCACCGCCGCCGACGACCATCAGACCACCAATGCCGACTATCTGGTGGCGCAGGGCGCCGCGGTGCGGGTGGCCGAGGGTGAAAGCTTTGAACAACGCATCGCGCAGGAACTGCAGCGCCTAGCGGAGGATCCCGCCCTGCGCCTTGCGCGCGCCGTCGCGGCGCGCAGCCTGGCACGCCCCGACGCCGCCGGGATGGTGGCTGATGCGGTACTGACGGAGGCCACGTCATGAACCAGCTCTATCGCGACGCCGATTTCACCCGTCAGTTCCGCAACGTCCATTTTGTCGGGATCGGTGGGGTGGGCATGAGTGGCATCGCCGAGGTGCTGTGCACCCTGGGATATACCGTGAGCGGCTCGGATCAGGCCGTCTCGCAGGCCACCGAGCGCCTTGTCGCCGCCGGTGCCAGCGTGTACCAGGGCCATGCCGCCGAACACGTTGCCCAGGCCGATGTGGTGGTCGTGTCGAGCGCGATTCGCGCGGACAACCCGGAAGTCGCTGCGGCGCGCGAGCAGCGCATTCCCATCGTGCCTCGTGCCGAGATGCTGGCTGAACTCATGCGTTTCCGCCGGGGCATTGCGGTCGCCGGCACCCACGGCAAGACCACCACCACCAGCCTGGTGGCGAGCGTGCTCGCCGAGGGCGGGCTGGATCCGACCTTTGTCATCGGTGGGCAGCTCTTGTCGGCCGGTGCCAATGCGCGCCTTGGCAGCGGCGACTGGCTGGTGGCCGAGGCCGACGAGAGCGATGGCTCCTTCCTGCGCCTGACGCCGCTGGTGGCCGTGGTCACCAACATCGACGTGGACCACCTGGAAAACTACGGCGGCGACTTCGGCCGCGTACGGGCGGCCTTTGGCGAGTTTCTCCACCGCCTGCCGTTCTACGGGCTGGCGGTGCTGTGCCTGGATGATCCCAATGTGCGGGAGCTGGCCGGCAGCGTGGCGCGCCATCAGGTGACCTACGGCATGGTCGAGGATGCCGATGTGCGTGCCACCGATGTGGCACAGCAGGGCGCGCGCACGGGTTTCGTGCTGCATCTGCCCGATGGCCCCGCGCAGGCGGTCACGCTCAACCTGCCAGGACGCCACAACGTGCAGAACGCGCTCGCCGCCGCGGCGGTAGGCTGGCAGCTCGGGGTGGCCCCCGAGGCCATCGTTCGCGCGCTGGAAACCTTTCAGGGCATCGGCCGGCGTTTCAACATGTTGGGCGAGGTGGTCTTGCGCGAGGGTGTGCGGGTGACCCTGGTGGATGATTACGGACACCACCCGCGCGAAATCGCCGCGGTGCTGGCGGCGGCACGCGATGGCTGGCCGGAAAAACGCCTCGTGCTGGCCTTCCAACCACATCGCTACAGCCGCACGCGCGATCTGCTGGATGATTTCTCCGCGGTGCTTTCCGAGCCCGACGCCTTGCTTCTGACCGAAGTCTATCCCGCCGGGGAGACACCGATTCCCGGTGCCGACGGGCGCTCGCTGGCACGCGCGATACGCGCCCGCGGGCGCATCGACCCGGTGCTGGTGGATCAGGCCCGGGAGTTGCCGGACGCGCTTGCCTCCGTGGTGGAGGATGGCGACATGCTGATCTTCGCGGGTGCGGGCGATATCGGTCGTGTGGTTCGTGAGCTGGCGAACGGGCTGCGCGCGATGCCGGGAGGCAGGGCATGAACGCACTCGCGCCCAGGATCAGCGATCCGGCCGCATTCGGCCGTGTTGCCGTGTTGTTGGGTGGCACTTCGTCCGAGCGCGAGGTGTCGCTCAACTCCGGGGCCAATGTGCTCGAGGCGCTGCGCGCGTGCGGCGTGGATGCCTTCCCGGTGGATGGCATCGAGCCGCTCACTGCGCTGTTGATGCAGCGCAGCGTCGATCGGGTGTTCAACATCCTGCATGGCAGCGTGGGCGGTGGCGAGGATGGCGTGTTGCAAGGGCTGCTCGAAGCCTTTGGCGTGCCTGTGACCGGCTCCGGCGTGCTGGGTTCCGCCCTGGCGATGGACAAGGTGCGCAGCAAGCAGGTCTGGCAGGCCCTGGATCTGCCCACACCAAGCTACCGGCGACTGGCGCGTGGCGCCGATGTCCACGCGGCGGCGCGGGAGCTGGGCTTGCCGGTGATCGTCAAGCCAAGCTGCGAAGGCTCCAGTGTCGGGATTTCCCGCGTATTTGCCGACGACCAGCTCGATGGGGCGGCCGCACTGGCAGCGCGTTACCCCGGCGAGCTGCTGATGGAGCAATTGATCGGTGGGCAAAGCGCGGATGCCGGCGAGTACACCGTGGCCATCCTGGCGGGCGCGGCCCTGCCCACCATCCGCATCGTTCCGGCGGGTGACTATTACGACTATCACGCCAAATACGTGGCCGAGGACACCCGTTACCTGTGCCCCGGCCTGACGGGCGACGCGGAAGCCGAAATGGGGGCGCTGGCGCTGGCCGCCTTCGACGCCCTGGGCTGCACCGGTTGGGGCCGGGTGGACGTGATGCGCGACGATCGGGGTCGCAACTTCCTGCTGGAAGTGAACACCGCGCCGGGCATGACCAGCCATTCGTTGGTTCCCAAGGCGGCACAGCAGAGCGGCATCGACTTCAAACAATTGTGCTGGCTGATCATGGAAACCAGCGTGCGCGCGGGAGGCCTGCCATGAACGGCTGGGTCCGATTGGCCGCCTGGTTGCTCGCGCTGGCGGTAGTGGCCCTGCCGGTGGTGGCCGTGCTTGGTGGTTGGCTCGCGCCGGAGCGCTGGCCGATCCGCCATATGCAGGTCACGGCCGAATACCAGCGGGTACACGCCGAGCAAATCCGCGCAGCGGTCGCCATGCACATCGGGCGCGGCTATTTCGACACCGACCCGGTCGAACTTCGCGCCACCCTCGCCCAGCTCCCCTGGGTGCAGCAGGCCGAGGTACGCAAGCGCTGGCCCGACCGGCTCGACATCCTGATCGTGGAACACCGGCCACGCGCGCAATGGGGTAAGGATCGCTTGTTGTCCGATGAAGGCGAGCTGTTCTCCCTGCCGCGCGACCAGATGCTGCACGGCTTGCCGCTGTTCGAAGGGCCCGACGACCGCACCGCTGACCTGGTCGCGTTCCACGAGCGTGCAAGCCAGCAGCTGGCGCCGCTTGGCCTGGGCGTGGCAGGCGTGCGTCTGTCAGCTCGCGGCAGCTGGAGCCTGTCGCTGACCGACGGCGCGCGCATCGTGGTCGGGCGCAGTGCCACGCCCGAAGCGCGTCTTGCCCGCCTGGTGCGGGTGTTGCCCAAGGTACTTGCCAGCGAGGCCCGCCCGTTCCGGCGCATCGACCTTCGCTACACGAATGGCTTTGCCATCGCGTGGGGCGAACAGGTGGCGCAGGGATCGGGCGTGGCCAGACCCGTGGCTGACGCGTTAGCCACGGCTTTCACGAATCACCAATCACGAATCACCAATCACGGCTTTTCGACATGAACCGCAAGGGCGACAAATCGCTGATCGTGGCGCTCGACATCGGCACCTCCCGGATCAAGGTGCTGGTGGGCGAGACTTCGCCCGACAGCCCGATCGAGGTGATCGGCATCGGCAGCCACGCGTCCAATGGCCTGCGCCGCGGCGTGGTGGTGGATATCGAATCCACCGTCAACGCGATCCAACGCGCCATCGAGGAGGCGGAATCGCTCGCGGCCTGCGAAATACGCAGCGTGTACGCATCGATCACCGGCAGCCATACGCATTGCCGCAACTCGCCCGGCATCGTGCCGATCCGCGATGGCGAAGTGACCCGGGGCGACATGGACCGCGTGCTCGAGGCGGCCAAGGCCGTGGCGGTGCCTTCCGACCAGCGCATCCTGCACGCCATCGCACAGGAATACAGCGTCGACAACGCGCAGGAGGGCATCCGAAACCCCATCGGCATGTCCGGTGTACGCCTGGAGGTGCGTGCCCACCTCGCGCTGTGTGCGCTGTCCGCCGCGCAGAACATCTCCAAGTGCGTGAACCGCTGTGGGCTGCAGGTCGATGAACTGGTGCTGGGCGCATTGGCTTCCAGCCAGTCCGTGTTGACCGATGACGAAAAGGACCTCGGTGTCGCCCTGGTGGACATCGGCGCCGGTACCACCGACGTCGTGGTGTTCGCGCAAGGCGCGATTCGCCATACCGCTTCGCTGCCCATCGGTGGCGACCAGGTGACCGGCGACATCGCCCACTTCGTTCGCGCATCCACCACCCATTCCGAAGAGATCAAGGTGCGTTATGCCTGCGCCCTGGAACAGCTCACCACCGCCGAAGAGACGGTGCAGGTGGCGAGCGTGGGTGATCGCCCTCCGCGACGGCTCGCGCGCCAATCGTTGGCCGGGGTGGCGCAGAAGCGCTACGAGGAAATCTTCGAGATGGTGCAGGCCGAACTGGAGCGCGCCGGTTATGCGCCGATGGTCAGCGCCGGCCTGGTGCTCACCGGTGGTGCGGCAAAGATGGAAGGCGTCGCCGAACTGGCCGAGGAAATGCTGCACATGCCGGTGCGCATCGGCGTGCCGCAGCACGTCTCGGGTGTGGGCGAAGTGATCAGCAACCCCGAATACGCCACCGGTGTCGGCCTGCTGCTGTGGGGCAGCCGGTTGGAAGAGCAGCGCCGGCCGTCGCCGTCGCTGGCGCGGGTGGGCGGCTTCTGGTCGCGGGTGCGCAACTGGTATCGCGGTGAATTTTGAGAATTGGGTCCGCAAGGGCCCGTGGGCGTGGCAATGAAACGGTTGTGGGTTTGGGCAAATTGAAACAAGGGTCAAGGAGGAAGCAAAGATGGCATTTCAGTTGATTGAAAACGTGGCGCCGAACGCGATCATCAAGGTGATCGGCGTCGGCGGTGGTGGCGGAAACGCCGTGGCGCACATGCTCAATTCGCAAGTGGAAGGCGTGGAGTTCATCTGTGCCAACACCGATGCGCAGGCCATTGGTGGCGCCGGAGCACGCCAGCTGCTGCAACTGGGCAGCAATGTCACCAAGGGCCTGGGTGCGGGCGCCAACCCGGAAGTAGGCCGGCAGGCCGCCCTGGAAGACCGGGAGCGCATCGTTGAAACCCTGACTGGCGCGGACATGGTGTTCATCACCGCCGGCATGGGCGGCGGAACCGGCACTGGCGCCGCACCCGTGGTGGCGCAGCTCGCCAGGGAAATGGGCATCCTGACGGTGGCGGTGGTGACAAAACCGTTCCCGTTCGAAGGCAGTCGCCGCATGCAGGTGGCGCTCAAAGGCATCGAGGAGCTGGCGGGCCACTGCGATTCGCTCATCACCATCCCGAACGAGAAGCTGATCTCGGTGCTCGGGCGTGACGTCACCATGGTGCAGGCGTTCCGCGCTGCCAATGATGTGCTGCAAGGTGCGGTGCGCGGCATCGCCGACCTGATCGTGCGTCCAGGGCTGATCAACGTCGACTTTGCCGACGTGCGCACCGTGATGACCGAGATGGGCATGGCGATGATGGGCAGCGGCTCGGGACGCGGCGAGGAGCGCGCCATGGAGGCGGCGGAAAAGGCCATCTCCAACCCGCTGCTCGACGATGTGAGCCTGGCCGGCGCCAAGGGCATCCTGGTCAACATCACTGCCGGCCCGGACTTCGCCATGCGCGAGTTCGACGAGGTCGGTCGCACCGTGGAGGCCTTCGCCGCCGAGGACGCCACCGTGGTGATCGGCACCGTGCTCGATCCGGACATGCAGGACGAAGTGCGTGTCACCGTGGTCGCCACCGGCCTGAGCCGTGGCGCCGCCGCGCGCCAGCCGGTGCGTACGCCCGAGCGCGAGCCCGTGGCCACCGCGCGCCAGCAGGTACGCTTGGTACGCAATGCCACCACCGGCCGCCCGGAGTATCCGCTGCCCGGCGTCGCCATGGGTGCTGCTATGGGTGCTGCGGTACCTTCCGCTCCCGCGACCCCGGCGCAGAGCCGGGTGGAGCAGGCGGGCTCGGCCATCGATTACCTCGATATCCCGAGCTTCCTGCGCCGACAGGCCGACTGACCGGTTGCCGTCGCCCCGTCATCCGCGGGGCGGCGGTCGACGTGCAGTAGAGAGGCGTGCGAGCCCCGACACGCGACGAATGTTGCATGGAAGCAACGAAATTGTGGGGCATTTACCAATTCCGGGTGCGCGCCGCGCGTCGTCTGTGGTATCGTCCCCGCCGTTTTCCCGTGTATCGGGATGGAGTTTGCCTTGTCGATGATCAAGCAACGCACCCTGAAGAATGCCATCCGCGCCACCGGCGTGGGTCTGCATTCGGGCAAGAAGGTCTTCATGACGCTGCGTCCAGCGGCGGTGGACACCGGCATCATTTTCCGCCGCACCGATCTGCCCGAGCCGCGTGAAGTCCACGCCACGGCGGAGAATGTCGGCGACACGATGCTTTCGTCCACGCTGATCGAGGACGGAATCCGCGTGGCCACCGTCGAGCACCTGCTCTCCGCCATGGCGGGCCTGGGCATCGACAACGCCTATGTCGATCTCTCGGCGCCCGAGGTGCCGATCATGGACGGCTCGGCCGGCCCCTTCGTGTTCCTGCTGCAGTCGGCAGGGATCGAGGAGCAGTCCAAGGCCAAGCGCTTCATCCGCATCAAGCGCACCGTCACCGTCAAGGATGGTGACAAGTGGGCGCGTTTCGAGCCCTTCGACGGCTTCAAGGTCGGGTTCTCCATCGACTTCAAGCACCCGGCCTTCCCACAGAGCCTGTCCAAGGCCGAGATCGATTTTTCCACGACCTCCTTCGTCAAGGAGGTCAGCCGCGCGCGCACCTTCGGCTTCATGAAGGACATCGAGATGCTGCGCGAGAAGAACCTCGCGCTCGGCGGTTCGATGGACAATGCCATCGTGCTGGACGACTACCGCGTGCTCAACGAGGACGGCCTGCGCTACGAGGACGAGTTCGTCAAGCACAAGATCCTCGACGCGAT
>CAZTXX010000013.1:0-5366 GCA_964617405.1 uncultured Aquimonas sp.
CCGCGGCGTCGTCGAGCGTGATGCGCTCGTCCACTTCGCGCTGCTTGATCGCGGCATTGATCAGACGGATCACGCCGAGGCGTTCCTTGTCGCCGCTCTTCATTGCGGCCTTCATGTCATCGGTGAGGCGTTGCTTGAGGGTCATGGGGATAGCCGTGATTCGTGATTGGGGATTCGTGATTCGCAGCGGACGGAACTTGGGGCTCGCAGGTGCATGAAACCAGAGAGGTTCCGCTCTTGCGAATCACCAATCACGGATCCCGAATCACGGTTTCAGGAAACACAAAAAGCCGGCGGCGCAGGTGCGCGGCCGGCTTTTCGCAGACGTGGCCGAACCTCAGTAGAGGCGCTGGCGCTTGGTCACATCGCGCGAGACGCGGCGCAGGTGACGCTTCACCGCGGCGGCAGCCTTGCGCTTGCGTTCCTGCGTCGGCTTCTCGTAGAACTCGCGCTTGCGGGTTTCGGCCAGGACACCGGCCTTTTCGCAGGTGCGCTTGAAGCGGCGCAGGGCAAACTCGAACGGCTCGTTTTCGCGGACTTTGACGCTGGGCATGGAAGCTCCGGATCTATCGGGTGTGCCGGAACAGGGTCCCGGTCGTTGGGTGAGCCGCGTATGATACTGGGCAGGAATCGTCCAATGCAAGCTCCGCCAGATCGGGGCTTGCAGCCATCCCCTTGAATCGGGAGCTTTCATGATCGTCCTGGGCATCGAAACCAGCTGTGACGAAACCGGTGTGGCGGTCTACGACACCGCCACCGGCCTTCGCGCCCACACGCTCTACAGCCAGATCCGCCTGCATGCCGACTACGGCGGCGTGGTGCCCGAGCTGGCCAGCCGCGACCACGTGCGCAAGCTGGTGCCGCTGGTGCGCGAATGTCTGGCGCAGGCCGGGCTGGCCCTTTCCGATCTCGATGCGGTGGCCTATACCGCCGGCCCCGGGCTGGTGGGTGCCTTGCTGGTGGGTGCGGCCACCGGGCGCGCGCTGGCATTCGCCCTTGGCGTGCCGGCGATCGGCGTACACCACATGGAAGGCCACCTGCTGGCGCCATTGCTGGAGGAAAACGCACCCCAGCCGCCCTTCGTGGCCTTGCTGGTGTCCGGCGGCCACAGCCAGCTGGTGGACGTGCGCGCGATCGGCGATTACCTGCTGCTGGGCGAGACCCTCGACGATGCCGCCGGCGAAGCCTTCGACAAGACCGCCAAGCTGATGGGTCTGCCGTATCCCGGTGGCCCGCATCTGGCGAAGCTGGCGCAGCAGGGCCGGCCGGGGGCGTTCACGTTCGCGCGCCCGATGACCGATCGCCCCGGCCTCGAGTTCAGCTTCTCCGGCCTCAAGACCCAGGTGCTGCTGGCCTGGCAGCAGTCCGACCGGGGCGAGCAGACCCGCGCCGACATCGCGCGCGGCTTCGAGGAGGCGGTGACCGAAACCCTGGCGATCAAGTGCGAGCGCGCCCTGCGCCAGACCGGGCGCAAGGCCTTGGTCGTGGCCGGCGGGGTCGGTGCCAACCGCCGCCTGCGCGAGCGCCTGGCCGAGATGGCGCAGCGCTGCGCGGTGCAGGTGTGCTTCCCGCGCCTCGAGTTCTGTACCGACAATGGCGCGATGATCGCCTACGCCGGTGCACTGCGGCTGATGGCCGGTCAGCGCGAATCCAGTGCGATCTCGGTGCGTCCGCGCTGGGACATGGCCAGCCTGCCGGCGCTGGCCGCCGCATCCTGATTCCTCATGAATCCGCGCCCGCCCCGCCGCCCCTGGATGCCCGACTTCTGCCGGCCGCTGGCCTTGTTCGGCGTGATGGTGGCGGTGGAGGTGGCGGTGCTCACCGCGATCCTGTTGCGCCTGCCGCAATCGCCGGGCAGTTGGGCCGACCTGTTCACCGCAAGCCTCCTGGCGCAATGGCTGGCCCTGCTCAGCGTGGCGGTGCTGTGCAAGCTGCGCGGGCTGATCGACCGCCTGCCGTTTGCGACCGGCCTGGCGCTGGCCTTGTTGCTGCCGGTGCTGATCACCGGCGTCGGCACCACCCTGGTCACCCGGATCGACCAGGAACTCGATCTCGGCTTCACCGTGCCCGACGCCCAGACCTGGCGTTTCGTGCTGGTGTGCATGGTCGTGGCCCTGCTGCTGGCGGCGGCGCTGCTGCGTTATTTCTACGTGACCACGCGCTGGCACGAGCAGGTCGCCGCGCATGCCCAGGCCCAGGTGGAGGCGTTGCAGGCACGCATCCGCCCGCATTTCCTGTTCAACAGCATGAACACCATCGCCAGCCTGATCCGGCATGAGCCGGCCAGCGCCGAGCGCGCGGTGGAAGACCTGTCGGAGCTGTTCCGTGCCGCGCTGGGTTCCGATGCGGGCGAATCCACCCTGGGCGAGGAGTTGCACCTGGTCGAGCGCTACCTCGCCATCGAAGCCCTGCGTCTGGGCGCACGCCTGGAGGTGGTGTGGGAACTGGATGACGACCTGCCGCGCGCCTTGCCGCTGCCGCGGCTGATCCTGCAGCCACTGGCGGAGAACGCCATCGTGCACGGCATCGCCCGGCGTTCCGAAGGTGGAACCGTGCGCATCGCGGCGCAACGTGAGAGCGGCGGGGTGCGGATCGAAATCGACAACCCGCTGCCGGCCACCGCCAGCGCATCGCATGGCAACCAGCACGCCCAGGCCAACATCGCGCAACGGCTTGCACACCGCTTCGGCAACCGTGCGCGCATGACGGCCGGCGCGCGGGACGGCTACTATGCCGTCACCCTGATCGTGCCGAACGAAACGCCGTGAGACTCCTGATCGTCGACGACGAACCACTCGCCCGCCGCCGCCTGCGCGACCTGATCGGCGATCTCGGCGGGCACGAGATCGTCGGCGAGGCGCAGGATGGCCGCGAGGCCTGCGAACGCGCCGCCAGCCTCGCGCCGGATGTGGTGATCCTGGACATCGCGATGCCGGTGCTCGACGGCCTGGAGGCCGCCCACCACCTCGCCGGGCTGCCCGATCCCCCGGCGGTGATCTTCTGCACCGCCTATGACGAGCACGCACTGGCCGCCTTCGAGGCGCAGGCGGTGGATTACCTGGTCAAGCCGATCCGTGCCGAGCGCCTGTCCGATGCGCTGGCGCGGGCCGAACGCTATCGCCAAGGCGGCCGCAGGAGCCAGCCGCCGGCACCGACGCGCCGCTCGCACCTGTCGGCGCGGATGCGCGGCAGCTTGCGCCTGATCCCGGTGCAGGACGTGCGCTACCTGCAGGCCGAGGACAAGTACGTGGTGGTGCACCACGTGCATGGCGAGGACCTGATCGAGGACACCTTGAAGGCACTGGAAGCCGAGTTTCCCGAGCATTTCCTGCGCGTGCACCGCAACTGCCTGGTGGCGGCGCACGAGGTCAAGGAAATGTCTTCCGCCCCCGACGGGCGCAACCTCCTGCATCTGCGCCACTACCCGGCGCAGATCGAGGTCAGCCGCCGCAACCTGCGCGCCGTGCGCGAACGATTGACGAGCCTGTGAATACATCCCCCCTGTTGCGCATCGCCACGCGCAAGAGCGCCCTGGCGCTGTGGCAAACCGAACACGTCGCCGCGCGCCTGCGCGCGCTGCACCCCGGCCTGCGGATCGAGCTGGTACCGCTTTCCACCCGGGGCGACGAGATCCTCGACCGCTCTTTGGCCGCCATCGGCGGCAAGGGCCTGTTCCTCAAGGAACTGGAAGTCGCGATGGAAAAGGGCGAT
Source organism: uncultured Aquimonas sp. (assembly GCA_964617405.1). GTDB lineage: Bacteria > Pseudomonadota > Gammaproteobacteria > Xanthomonadales > Xanthomonadaceae > Denitratimonas. The sequence goes on from CAZTXX010000013.1 coordinate 3,712, forward strand.
GCCGATTGCGCGGTGCACTCGCTCAAGGACGTGCCGATGGAACTCGAGGCACCGTTCGCGCTGGCCGCGATCCTGGAGCGCGCCGATCCCTTCGATGCCTTCGTGTCGAACCACTACGACGGCATCGACGCCCTGCCCGCCGGCGCACGCGTGGGCACCTCGTCGCTGCGTCGCCAGGTGCAGCTGCGCAGCCGCCGCCCCGACCTGGAACTTGCCGACCTGCGCGGCAACGTCAACACCCGCCTGGCCAAGCTCGATGCCGGCGAATACGACGCCATCCTGCTGGCCTGCGCCGGCCTGATGCGTCTGGGTTTCGATGCGCGCATCCGTGCGCGATTGACACCGCCCGATTTCCTTCCCGCCGCCGCACAAGGTGCCATCGCGGTGGAATGCCGCACCGACGATGCCGCCACCCGCGCCCTGCTCGACGGACTCGACCACGCGCCCACCCGACGTTGCGTGGAGGTGGAGCGCGCCATGAACCAGCGACTCGGTGGAAGCTGCCAGGTGCCGATCGCCGGCTATTGCACCGAAGAGGCGGATCAATGGCATCTGCGCGCCCTGGTGGGCGCGCGCGATGGTTCGGAAATTCTCCGTGCCGAAGGCCGTGCCGATAGCGCGTCGCGTGAAAGCCTCGGCATCCGTGTCGCCGAAGACCTGCTGGCGCGTGGCGCCGACCGGTTGCTGGCCATCTGAAGCGTGCAGGCTGTGTCGTGAGCGATTCCGCCACATCCCCCGCCAGCGGCGCCATGCGCCCCCTCGGCCGTGGCCGTTCGTTCACCGCCGCCGAACTGCCGGCGCGCTTTGCCCACTGGCACGCGGCGCGCGCCAACCGCTGGGAACGTCTCGTGTTGGACAGCGGCCACCTCGTTACTGCCTGGCTCGAAGAGGCCGGTACCACCCGGCTCGAACTGGGCGCAGGCCAAACCCACTGGATCGCGCCCGGCCGACGCTGGCGCATTCTTGCGTGGAGCGAGGATGTGGTTTTTTCCGTCCAGATGCACGCCGACGACTCGGTGCAGGCCGATGCCCCGCAAGTCGAACGCGCCCGGTTGCTGGACGATACGCCCCTTGCCGAGCCCACCAACGAGAGCGAGCTCGAAATCCTGCTGACCCGGCTCGGCGCCGGCGAGCGACGCCTGCTGCGTACCGCGTTCGACCCGACCGATGCGGTGCGGGCCGCGATGGCCGTGGCGCAGGGCAGGCTGTCCTGGCATCCGTTGGGGACACACGCCGGCCAATACGCTGCGCTCCTTGTCTGCACCGCCGAGCCGGTGGATCTGCTCGACTACCTTGGCCGCGACCACGCCGTCATCGAAGCCACCTTGCCCGCCGCCCTGACCGGCGATGCCGAGCGTGAGCACTGGTTGCGCACCCTGTTGGCCCGCCACCTGAGAATTGAGGAAGAACGCCTGTTCCCGGCCTACCTCGCCGCTTCCGGCGATCCGGCCCTGATCGATGCGCTGCGCCGCGAGCACGACCTGCTGCGCGGCCACCTCGCCAATATCGCCGACCCCGCCTCCCACCGCGGCCTGCTCCTGGTACTGGAAGCCCACGACGAAAAGGAAGAGCAGATCGTCTATCCGCTCGTGGCCGGCCAACTGCAATCCAACGCCGAGTCCTTCCTGCGCGGGCTTGTCGCCACGGTTTGAGTT
>CAZTXX010000013.1:5466-25008 GCA_964617405.1 uncultured Aquimonas sp.
TCAATGAAAATCCCGGCTGCGCACGTCCAGTGTCGCCAGCCAGGGGCTGAGGTCGTGCAGGTTGCGGGCGATGAGGTGGCGCACGCCATCCTTGATCTCCAGTTCACCATCGACCTGCATCAGGCGTGATTCCAGCAGCGCGCGGCGCTGGCGTTGCGCCAGGCCCTGCCAGACCACGACGTTGACCAGGCCGAATTCGTCTTCCAGGGTGACGAAGGTGACGCCGTGGGCCGCGTGCGGGCGCTGGCGGCCGATCACCAGACCGGCGGCACGCACGAAGCGGCTGGCATCAAGTGCGGCCAGATCGCGTGAATTCTTGCAGCGCCGTTGTGCCAGACGCGAGCGCAGCAAGGCGAGGGGGTGGCGGCCCAGGGTGGTGCCGGTGGCGGCGTAATCGGCCAGCAGTTCTTCGCCAAGACCCGGCAACGGCAAGGTGACGGCGTCTTCCGGCGTGACGACGCCTTCGAGCAGGGGGCGACGGGGTTCGATCCCGGCGACGGCCCAGCGCGCGCGGTGCCGATGACCGGCGATGCCGCGCAATGCACCGGCCTCGGCCAGTTTCGCCAGTGGCGACTTCTCTCCGCTGCGGACCTTGTCCCTGGTGGCGGGCAGCTCCAGCCCGGCGCGTCGGGCGAGGTCGGAAACATCGGCAAAAGGGCGCTCTCGACGTGCCTGCTCGATGCGCCGCACGTCAGCCTCGACCAGCCCGCGCACCATGCGCATGCCCATGCGGATCGCCGGTTTGCCGCGTTTGTCGGGGTGCAGCGTGCAATCCCAGTCGCTGTGGCGCACGTCCACCGGGTACACCGCGACACCGTGGCGGCGGGCATCCTGGAGGATCTGGTCGGGGCTGTAGAAGCCCATCGGCTGGCTGTTGATGATCGCGCAGGCGAAAGCGGCCGGGTGGTGGCATTTAAGCCAGCAGCTGGCCCAAGTCAGCAGCGCGAAGCTGGCGGCGTGGGACTCGGGAAAACCGTATTCGCCAAACCCCTTGATCTGCTCGAAGATGCGCGCGGCAAAGTCGGCGTCATAACCGCGCTCCAGCATGCCGCCGACGAGTTTTTCCCGATGCGGTTCCATGCCGCCGTGGCGTTTCCATGCGGCCATGGCGCGGCGCAGCTGGTCGGCTTCGCCGGGCGTGTAGCCGGCAGCGACCACGGCCAGCTGCATCACCTGCTCCTGGAACAGCGGCACGCCCAGGGTGCGCTCGAACACCTCGCGCAATGCCTCGGAGGGATAGCTGACCGGCTCTTCGCCACGACGGCGACGCAGGTAGGGGTGCACCATGTCACCCTGGATCGGGCCGGGGCGGACGATGGCGACCTGGATCACCAGATCGCGGAAGCACACCGGCTTGAGGCGCGGCAGCATGGCCATCTGCGCGCGCGACTCGATCTGGAAGACTCCGACGGTGTCGGCGCGGCCGATCATCTCCCAGGTGGCGGCATCGTCGGCGGGGATCGTCGCCAGGCTCAGTTCCAGCTTCTCGTGCCGGCGCAGCAGTGCAAGGCAACGGCGCAGTGCGCTCAGCATGCCCAGCGCCAGCACATCCACCTTCATCAGGCCCACGGCATCCAGGTCGTCCTTGTCCCACTGCACCACGGTGCGCCCCTCCATTGCCGCGTTTTCCACCGGCACCAGGGTGCTCAGCGGATGCTCGGAGATGACGAACCCGCCGGGGTGCTGCGAGAGGTGGCGGGGAAAACCGATCAGTTCGCCCGCCAGCACCAGCACCCGGTGCAGCAAGGGGCTTTCCGGGTCGAAGCCATGCTCGCGCAGCACCCCGGCATCGGGCAGCGCACTGCTCCAGTGACCGACGCAATCGGCCAGCGCGTTGACGGTATCCGGTGGCAGGCCAAGCGCACGGGCCACGTCACGCAATGCACCGGTGGCGCGGTAGCTGCTGGCCACGGCGGTGAGCGCGGCGCGATCGCGGCCATAGCGGGCGAACACGTACTGGATGACTTCCTCGCGGCGCTCGTGTTCGAAGTCCACATCGATATCCGGTGGCTCGTTGCGCTCGCGCGAGATGAAGCGCTCGAACAGCATGCCGATGCGGTCCGGGTCGATCTCGGTGATGCCCAGCGCGAAACACACCGCCGAGTTCGCCGCCGAGCCGCGCCCCTGGCACAGGATGCCGCGGCTGCGTGCGAAGCGGACCAGATCATGCACGGTGAGAAAATAGCTCTCGTAGCCCAGCTCCGCGATCAGAGCGAGCTCCTTTTCGATCAGCCGCCGCGCCTTTTCCGGTGTGCCCTGCGGCCAGCGCCAACGCGAGCCTTCCTCCACCAGTTGCCGCAACCACGCGGTGGCGGTGTGGCCTGCGGGCACGACCTCGTGCGGGTACTGGTAGCGGAGCTGGGTGAAATCGAAGCTGCAGCGGCGCGCGATGCGCACCGATTCGGCCATCAGTTCCGGTGGATACAGATCGGCCAGCGCGGCACGCGAACGCAGGTGGCGCTCGCCATTGGGAAACAGGCGCAGTCCCGCCTCGGCGACGGTGGTGTGGTAGCGGATCGCGGTGAGGGTGTCCTGCAAGGCGCGCCGGCCGCGTGCGTGCATGTGCACATCGCCGCTGGCCACCAACGGCAAGCGCAACGATGCGGCCAGTGTCCGGAGCTGTGCGAGGCGTCCGGCATCGTCCGGGCCGCAGTGCAATTCCACGGCGATCCAGAGGCGTTCGAAAAAATGCTGCTGGAGCCATGTGGCGTGAAGGCATTTCGTGGTTCGGATGCCCTCGTCGTCATCCGGCAACCACAAGGCAATCAACCCTTCCACACCTGCATCGAAGTCCTCGCGCAGCAGGCGATACGTGCCTTTCTCCGCACGGCGCCTGGCAGCCGTGACGAGCCGGCACAGCGCCTGATAGCCCCCCAGGTTTTCTGCCAGCAGCACCAGCTTCGGCCCGCCCTCGACCTGCATCTCGCAACCCGTGACCAGGGCAATGCCGACCTCGCGCGCCGCCTGCCAGGCGCGTACCGCACCGGCCAGGGTGCATTCGTCGGTGATGGCGATGGCGGTGTAGCCCAGGCGCGCGGCGCGTTCGCACAGCTCGCGCGCGCTCGATGCGCCGCGCTGGAAGCTGAAGTTCGACAGGCAGTGCAGCTCGGCATAGGCCGGCGCGGCATCGGGCGCGTTCATGCGAACCAGCCGTGCAGGCGCCAGGTGCCGTCGCCGCCGCCGCCGCCGCCGCGTTCGCGGTACACCCAGGCTTCACGGCCATCGTGGGTAAGCACACGGTAGTAGTCGCGGCGCGCATCGTCGCCGTCCCACCAGCCCGACTCGATGCGCTCGGGGCCGGTCAGCACCTGCGGTGCGCCGTACAGGCGCGGGGTTTCCTGCACCAGCCAGGCCGGGCGTGGCGGCGTGCTGGCAGCGGCGTAGCCCGGAGAACCAACGTCATCCCGGCCCTCGCGGGGGCAACGGGAATTGCTTCCAGCCGCTTCAACGACGCAGCGCGTGGCCTTTTCGGGGCGATGATCGGCGGGTGCGGCGATGGCCTGCACGACATCTTCGCCCAGGCGCGCGCGCAGGCGCTCACGCAAGACATCCCAGGAGCTGGATTGTTGCGGGCGCGGATCGAACAGGTCGCGGCGCTCCGGCACGAAGGCGGGAAGTTCCTCGGCGCGCAGCACCACGGTGCGCACCGGTGCAGGAAGTTCGGCACGTTCCAGCCGCCCGCGGGCCAGCTCGAACAGGCGCGCGGCGTCGCGCTCGGGCGCGAGCAGGCCCACATGCACGGTGGATGCCGGATGGTCATCGTGCTCGAGCACCAGATCGAAGTTCTGCACGCCGCCATCGCGTGCCACCAGGTACAGGGCAAGGTCCGCCATGAGGCGACGCAGCGGAAACAGCAGCGCCTGCGAGGATTCCACCTCGAAACCCAGTTCGACGCGCGCCTCGAAACGGTCTGGCGGGCGGTAGAGCGTCAGCGGCACATCGCGCCCGTCATGGAGCGCATCCAGATGCGCCAGCAGCTTCGGCGGAAAACGCCGTGCAAGACTGGCGCGCGGCAAGGCCCGCACCTGCCCGAGCGTACGCAGACCCATGCGGATGAGCGCCTGCGCGATGGCCGGTGGCAAGCCGATGCTTTCCACCGCCAGATCGTGCAGTCGTGCGCGCAGTGATGCCGTATCCTGCACCGTCGCGCCATCCTCGATCCCCGCCAGCACCCGCGCGGCGAGCGGATGCGGTGCAAGGGCAAGGCGGTGGCGAAAACCCAGGGCCGTCAGTTCCTCGCGCCAGCGCGCCTGCAGCGCCTCCCATGGCCCGAACAGGGCGCGACTTCCTGCCACCTCCACCACCAGCGCGCGCGGCCCGAACAACGCCACCTGCGAACTGAACCCGTAGGCCCAGGCGGCGAGCAGGTCGCGCTGGCGGGCTTCGTCCCGAGGGTCGTGGATCGCCAGATGCAAACGCCCGGCCAGCGCCTGCGCCGTGGCGAGCGACTGCCCCGCACGCAGGCCGAGCGCTTGCCCGCGTTCGCAGGCATCGCGCAGCACACGGCGCTGCACCGGGCCGTCGATCAGCACGCAAGGCGCGTCCGATGTCGGCACTTGGCGCATCAGTCCATCGAGTGCCAGATGCGGCAGCAGCACACAGGCCCAGCGCATCACGGCCTCGGCACCGTGACGGGATGGCTCGCGGATGATGACAGCGCGTGCATCGGGAAAACGTTGCGCAGGTGCTTACTGCAGGACGAACGGGATCGGCCGCGTCGAAGGCATTCCGCCCCGGCACTTGAGCACGCGCAAGGACGAGGGCGAAGCATCAATGGCCACGCGTACCGCCGCCGGTGACGGGTTGCGCGCGGCCTGCATCGGGCGCCAGGCCAGCGCCAGGGTGCGCCCGGTTTCCGCGGCAACCTGGAGCCGCCGCAAGGCACGGTCATCGGCCCGTTGCGGCCAGCACAGCACCGCGCCGCAACTGCCCGAGCGAAGGCATTGCTCGGCGGCCCACAGGGCATCACGCGGCTGCGCGGCGCTCACCACGTTCAGGTGTTCCAGCACGATGCCCGCCGCCCGCCAGGCCGGTGCAAAAGGTCGATGCGGTGGCGATACCAGCACGATGCGCTCGCCTGCCTGCGACAGCCGCGCCAACACCGGCCACGCCAGGCGCACTTCACCCACGCCTTCGGCAGCATGCAGGATTTCGCTCAGCGCTGCGCCTGGCCAGCCGCCACCCGGCAAGGCCTCGTCCAGCAGGGCATGGCCGGTGGCGTGTGCGGGTGGCGTGGTATTGGCGCGACGGCCTTTCCACAGCCGACGGCCATCGACCAGCCCGTCCAGCCCGGCATCGGGCATCGCATCGTTGGTGGCCAGCCGTTGCGGCCAGGCGAGCACGGCACCCATCTCAACCCCGCCGTACCAGACCGCAATAAATGCCCTCGATGGCGAAGTCCTGGCCTTCGTCCACCTCGATGGGGGCGTAATCGGGATTGCGCGGCATCAGCCGTACCCGGCCCTCGCGCAGTGACAGGCGCTTGATCGTCACCTCGCCATCCAGCCGCGCCACCACCACTTGCCCCTCGCGCGCATCGGAGGTGCGGTGCACGCCCACCAGATCGCCATCGAGGATGCCGTCCTCGATCATCGAATCACCCTGCACCCGCAAAAGATAATCGGGCCGCTGCGAAAACAGCCGCGCATCCAGCGACAACGTGTCCCCCAGTTCCGCATCCGCTCCGATCGGCGTGCCTGCCGCCACCCGACCCAGGATCGGCACCGCCAACGCACCAGCCGTGCGCTTCGCGCCTGTCGGTCGAATCCCGCGCGCCTGTCCCGGCGTCAGCTCGATCAGACCCGCTCCGGCCAGGGCCAGCACCTGTTTGCGCGCCGCCCCGCGCGAAGCCAGGCCGCAGGCCTGGGCAATCTCGGCGAGCGACGGCGGTTGGCCGTGCACGAGGGCGCGCTCGCGGATGAATTCGAGGATGCAGCGGCGGCGGGAGCTGAGATTGTCCATGGAGTACATTTGTACTCTTTTTCATGGGCACATGCCAGCCCTCGTGCAACCACTTGCCGATCGCTCCGCCTTCGGGCTCGCCATGGCCAGTGCAAGCGCCCCTTACGGCATCGCCGTCAACTCGTTGGCGTCGAGGTATCCGTCGTTGTTGATGTCGAGCCGGTCGAACATGCGGGCCAGGGCGCGACGGTGGGATTCCAGGGTGGTGGCGGTGCGGGTACGTACGCCGTCGGGCAGTTCACTGGCGGAGAGCACACCGTCGCCGTTGCGATCCATGGCGTAGAAGCCACGGCTCATGTATTCCTGATATTCGGAAAGCGAGACGCGGCCATCACCGTCGGTATCGAACAGGCGCAGGTATTCGGCGCGGGTGGCCTGGGCCTGGGCCAGGCCTGAGGTCAGCACGAGCAGTACGGTGGTCGCGAGCACGCCGTATGGCGCACGGGGGACGTGTCGGGCAAGAGGTGGCAGCATTGGATTCTCCCTGTGCCGGATCATCCCTGCCTTTTTCGTCGCTGTCACGGCTCCAGGTCGCGTATTGCGCGGCGCGGCACGACAATCCCCCCTTTCGCCCGATGGCGTGTTGCCATGCCCGAGCTTCCCGAAGTAGAAACCACCCGGCGTGGCATCGCGCCGCATATCGTCGACCATCGGGTACGCCACGTCGTGCTGCGGCGTGCGGCGCTGCGCTGGCCGATTCCACCCGAGGTGACGGATGAGCTTCCCGGCCAGCGCATCGAAGCCGTGCGTCGGCGCTCGAAGTATCTGTTGCTTGATGCGCAGAGCGGCAGCCTCATCATGCACTTGGGCATGTCGGGCAACCTGCGTGTGCTGCCGCAGGCGACGCCTCCGGTTGTGCATGACCACGTGGATGTGGTGTTCGACCATGGCTGGTTGTTGCGCCTGCATGATCCGCGCCGCTTCGGGGCGGTGCTGTGGCAGCCGGCAGGGGCCGTGCACCCGCTGCTGGCCGGGCTTGGTCCGGAACCGCTGTCGGACGAGTTCACCGGCCAATGGCTCGCGCAACGCGCGCGCGGACGCAAGGCGCCGGTGAAGCACTTCCTGATGGATGCGCGCAACGTGGTGGGGGTGGGCAACATCTATGCCGCCGAGGCACTGTTCCGCGCCGGGATCCATCCTGCACGGTCGGTTGGCCGCATTTCGCAGGTGCGCTGGGAGCGGCTCGCGGAAGTGGTGAAGGAGGTCCTTGCACATGCCATCACGCGAGGCGGCACCACGCTGCGGGATTTCCTGAATCCCGACGGCGCGCCCGGTTACTTCGAGCAGGAATTGTTCGTGTACGGGCGCGCGGGGCAGGCATGCAAAATCTGCGGCACCACGCTGCGCGCTGCCGACTGGGGCCAGCGCGCCACGGTGTACTGTCCGCGCTGCCAACGGTAAAGAGGGGCGGCGAGCGCAAGTGGCATATGACGCGTGCGGGTGGCGGCGTTACCCTTGCGCGGTTCGAGGCGAGGGGAAGATCGATGGGCGATTCGTCACCGGCAGGGACGGGGAGCACGCGGCGGGTGGTGCTGGCGTCGTCGCTGGGCACGCTGTTCGAGTGGTACGACTTCTTCCTCTATGGCGCGCTGGCGGCGATCACCAGCAAGCACTTCTTCTCGGCGGTGAACGAAACCGCCGCCTTCATCTTCGCCCTGCTGACCTTCTCCGTGGGTTTTGCGGCGCGGCCGTTCGGGGCACTGGTGTTCGGACGCCTGGGTGACCGCAGCGGGCGCAAGTACACCTTCCTGATCACCATCGTGGTGATGGGCAGCTCCACGGTGCTGGTGGGCTGCCTGCCCTCGTATTCCAGCATCGGAATGGCGGCACCGGTGCTGTTGATCGCGCTGCGCCTGCTGCAAGGCCTGGCGCTGGGCGGGGAATACGGAGGCGCGGCGATCTACGTGGCCGAGCACGCGCCGGGCGCGCGGCGCGGCTATTTCACCAGCTGGATCCAGACCATGGCCGGGGTCGGCCTGTTGTTGTCGCTGGTGGTGATCGCGGTGGTGCGCTGGCTGCTGGGCGAGGCCGCCTTCGCCGATTGGGGCTGGCGCGTGCCGTTCCTGCTGTCGGCGATCCTGCTGGTGATCTCGGTGTGGATCCGCCTGTCGCTGCATGAATCCCCGGTGTTCCAGCGGATGAAGGACGAGGGCCGCATCGCCAAGGCGCCGCTGCGCGAGGCTTATGGCCAGTGGCGTTACGTGAAACTTGGCATCGCGGCGATGTTCGGCATCATCGCAGGGCAAGCCACGCTCTGGTACACGGCCAATTTCTATTCGCTGTATTTCCTCACCCAGACCATGCGGGTCGACAGCTTGGATGCCACCTTGCTGCTGGGCGTGGCGGTGGCGCTGGCGGTGCCGTTCAACGTGATCTTCGGGGCCTGGTCGGACAGGATCGGGCGCAAGCCGTTTTTCGTCGTCGGTTGCCTGTTGGCGGCGCTGCTGTATTTCCCGATCTTCCACGGCTTGTCGCATTACGCCAACCCGGCGCTCGACGCCGCCCGCAAGACCACGCCGGTACAGGTGCATGCCGATCCGGCAGCTTGCTCGTTTCAGTTCAACCCGATCGGGGCGGCGGATTTCACCCGCTCCTGCGATATCGCCAAGTCGATCCTGGCGCGGCAGCACGTGAGCTATGACAACCTGGCGCTGGCGCCGGGTGCGCGCGCCAGGGTGCAGGTGGGCGAGGTGGTGATCGAGTCCTTCGATGGCGGCGCAATGGATCGCGAAACACGCGTCACGCGCATCGCCGAACTGGAGGCCCGGGTGGTCGCCGCGATCCGTGCCGCGGGTTACCCGGAGAAAGCCGATCCCGACGCGATGAACCGCCCCGCCATCGTGGCGCTGCTGTTCGCGTTATGCCTGTTGGCGGCAATGACCTATGCCCCGGTGGCCGCCGCGATGGTGGAGTTGTTCCCGGCACGCATCCGCTACACCGCGATGTCGATCCCCTATCACGCCGCCAACGGCTGGATCGGCGGCCTGCTGCCGCCGATGGCGTTCGCCCTGGTGGCCGCCACCGGCAATGTCGATGCGGGCCTGTGGTATCCGCTGTTCTTCGCCATCCTCACGGTGGTGGTGGGCGCGGTGATGCTGCCCGAAACCCGTGGGCGCCCGATCGACGAGTGAGGAGCCACGTCCGTTGGCGTGACTTGGCGGCGCCTCAGGCCGATGCGGGATTGAATCCGGGATCCCGGTGCAGCTCACCGGGCAGGGGCGGGATGACCAGGGTGGTGAATTCCTTGTACTGCGCATCGGGCAGGTCACACAAGCGCAGGGTGTCGGCGCGGTAGTCCTCGATCGGCAGGCGGGCGGCTTCGTACAAGGTCACCTCGTGGTCGGGCGGGTACCAGCGCAGCAGCTTGGCCACCAGTGCCTTCAGGCCTTCGCGCTCGGCGTGGAGCCGGCGGCAGGACCAGTCGCCCGAGAGCGACACCTGCCACAGCAGCACCAGACCTTGCGGATCCAGTTGCCGGTCGTAATACAGGAAGTGCGTGGCCTCCAGCGACTGCATGCCGCGCTGGCCCGGATCGATGCCAAGGTCGGCGTAGAGGCAGGCTTCGGCGGAAATGCCCGGCTCCATGCGCGCCGTCATGCCTTCGGCGCGGGTCTTGCGGATCACCCGGTGCGGCACATCGGCAAATACCCCGGGATGACCGTAGAACACCGCGCAGACCGCCTTGCCCGCGCGTACTTCGTGCATGATCGCCGTATCGATCTCGCGGTAGGTTTCACGCCGATCCTTGCCTGGCGCGTAATGCCTGCCAAGGTTGATTGCGTCGGGTCGCAGATGGCTGATCATCGCCAGCGCGAAGGTGTCGACGAGGCAGAACACCACCTGGGCCTGCTGGATTTCCGAGAGCGTGCGTTCGCTCGCATGACGGCCGAACTGGATGCCGCTGCCCACCACCACCAGGCTGCCCTTCGATGTCGCCGTTTCGCGTGGACTCTCGTTCCAGCACACCGAGCGGTCACGGCCCTGTTGCTTGGCGCGGTAGAGCGCCTGGTCGGCCTGGTGCAACAGTTGTTCCAGCGAGGTGGAGCGCGAATCAGCCTGGCAGATGCCGGCGCTGATGGTGAAGCGGAAGCTCTGGCTCTGGAAGACGACCGGTTCGATCCTGTCCCTCAAGCGTTGCAACAGCGCCTTGGCCTCGGCGCTATCGCCGTCCAGCAGGATCATGAACTCATCGCCGCCGCGCCGCGCCGCGATGCCGCGAGCGCCCACCGTGTCCCGTATCCAGCGACCGAGCGCCTTCAGTGCCTGATCACCCGCCATATGGCCATGGTTGTCGTTTATCTGTTTGAACAGGTCGATGTCGAGTGCGATGGCGGTGAAGGGCGTGGCTTGCCGCGCGGCCTCGGCGAATGCCTGGCCGCCGAGTTTGTACAGATGCCGCTGGTTGACCAGCCGGGTGAGTCCGTCGTGCTCGGATTCCCAGCGGTAGCGCTGACGATCGTGGAAGGTGCGACGCAGCAGCAGCAAGAGCAGGAGCGCGATGACCAGCAATCCTGCGGCACCCACTCCCAGCAACAGCTGGCGCCGGTGGGCCGCCGTCGAGGTTGCCTCGGCGAGCGCCTTCTCGGTTTCCAGTAGCGAAATCTGTTGTTCCTTGAGCTGGGTGTCGAACTGCATCTGCAGGTAGGCCAACTGCTTTGCCCGTGCACTGCGGTCGACTTTCCTGGCGTAGTCCATCGCCCGCTTAAGGTGCATGACGCTGGTGGGCGCATCACCCCGCGATTCGGCGAGCAGGGCACGCAGTTGTTCGACTTCGGCAAGGCTGACGACGGAGTTCTCGGCGCGTTCGTCGTAATAGGAGGATAGCCCGGTCAACAGCGTATTGGCGCGTGGCAGATCCCGACCCAGCATGATCAGGCTCCGGGCGATGATCAGCCGGGCGTCGTTGGCGCCGGCCTCATAGCCCTGGGTCTGGTAGTCGGCCAGCGCGTCCTCGCCCCAGCGCAAGGCCTCGGCATGCTTTCCTTGCAGGGCCAATGCTTTGCCGACGCCGAACTTGCCATTGGCCGCTATGGTCGACTCGTCGGCGCGGGTGCAGGCATCGATCTGCCGCTTGCGCCAGGAGATGGCTTCGGAGAGTGTCCCGGAAATCTCGTAGGCGAGTGCCAATGCCGAGGCCGCCTGGCAGTTCTGTCTGCTGTCGTCACTGATTTGCGCGGCCCGGGTGGCGCGCAGGCCCAAATCCATCGCACGCTCGTTCTCGCCTACCAGGGCATAGAGCTGGCTGGCGGCGCTCAACAGTGGCGCAGCTTCTTCCGGCGCCAAGTGCAGATGCGTCAACCCCTCATTGAGCAGGCTGAAGGCGCTTGACCAGTCTTCGATATTGGTGGCAATGCTGATGGCGGTGACATAGGCGCGCATCTGGAGCGCGCCGGACAGGTCGTGCTCGAGCAGTTCGCGCAGGCCACTCAGCGCGGCATCCTGTTCACCGGCGATGGCGAGCATGCGCAGTTGGTGATAGGTCTCCTCGTTGGCCGCGGCTCGCTGCGCCAGACCTGCCATCAAGACTTTCGAGACTATATGTGCGTCGGCGGATGCTTGCGTGCGACCGACGGGCGCGTCGGTGGCAGCAGCCCCGGCCCTGGTGTGGGCTTGCGGAACAACGACCGATGCCGCCAGGAGCAGCGCACTGGCGACATGGAGAAGTCTGGCCATGCGGGAGTGCTCGAACGCGCTGACGATTACTCGTCGTACGCCCGGATGATCTGGTTGGTGGCATACAAGGTCTCTGTCAGCCCGGTGAGACGCTTGATCCCGTCGAAATCCTTCTCGCGCAGCGCGCGGCGTTCCTCCTCCGAAAGATCCGCCTGCTGCATCACCGCCTCCGGATCCGCCTCGTATTCCTTGGCCAGCGCGGCGTTGCGCCCCAGTTCGCGCATCAACTCCAGCAGTTTCGACATGTTGTGTCCCCATCGATCATGATGACCTTTCCCGCAGCTGCCGCTTCGGAGGCCTTGCGTCGGCGGCATCGCATCAAGTGATCACGCGGGATTTTGCGGGCCGGAACGCGATTTCGGACGGTAGCACAGAAAACCGGGTCGTGGTCCAGAACCACGCCCTTGATGAGCCGATGGTCGCGAACGCCGGGGATGACCGCGCGCGGGCACCTTGTTTTCCTTCCTCCCGGCATCCATGGAGGGGATAATCCGGAGTCCGGCCCCAGGGAGGTTTCCTTGTCCGAACAGTCCAGCCCAGGCAGGGTCGTCAGGATCCGCGGCGATGTCGTGGATGTGCGCTTTCCCGCTGCGGTGCCGCGCATCCAGGATGTGCTGCACGCAGGTGGCTTGCCGCTCGAGGTGGCGAGCCTGTTGAGCGCGGATACGGTGCGCTGCATCGCTCTGGCGCCGGTACGCGGCCTGGGTCTGGGTGAAGAGGTCAAGGCCAGCGGCAAACCGATCGAGGTGCCGGTGGGCGAAGTGGTGCTGGGCCGGATGCTGAACCTCTTTGGCGAGCCGATCGACGGGCGACCACCACCACCGGCCACCGAGCGTCGCCCGATCCATCGCCCGCCGCCGCCGCTGGAAGAGCGTGTGGTACGGGGCACGGTGCTGGAAACCGGGATCAAGGCGATCGACTTGCTTGCGCCGATCGAGCGTGGCGGCAAGACCGGCCTGTTCGGCGGTGCCGGCGTCGGCAAGACGGTGCTGATCAACGAGCTGATCCACAACACCGTGCAGCACTACCACGGCGTCAGCCTGTTCTGCGGCATCGGCGAGCGTTCGCGCGAGGCCGAAGAGCTGTACCGCGAGATGGGTGAGGCGGGAGTGCGCGACAAGACCGTGATGCTGTTCGGCCAGATGAACGAGGCGCCGGGCGTGCGCTTCCTGGTCGGCAAAGCGGCCCTGACCATGGCCGAGTACTTCCGCGACGAGCTGCGTCAGGACGTGCTGCTGCTGATGGACAACGTGTTCCGCTTCGTGCAGGCCGGCGCGGAAGTCTCGGGCCTGCTCGGACGCATGCCTTCGCGGGTGGGTTACCAGCCCACCCTGGCCACCGAGCTGGCCAGCCTGCAGGAGCGCATCACCTCCACCCGCGATGGCGCCATCACCTCGGTGCAGGCGGTCTACGTGCCGGCCGACGACTTCACCGATCCGGCGGCGGTGCACATCTTCTCGCACCTGTCGGCCTCGGTGGTGCTCTCGCGCAAGCGCGCCAGCGAGGGCCTGTATCCGGCGGTCGACCCCTTGGCCTCCGGCTCGGTGATGCTCACCCCGGCCGTGGTCGGGCAGCGTCATTACGACGTCGCCCGCGCGGTGCGCCGCGTCCTGGCCGAGTACGAGGAGTTGCGCGACATCATCGCCATGCTGGGGCTGGAGGAACTGTCGGCCGCCGATCGCGCGGTGGTGGCACGTGCGCGGCGCCTGGAGCGCTTTCTCACCCAGCCCTTCCATGTGGCGGAGGCCTTCAGCAACACGCCGGGCCAGCGCGTCACGATCGAACAGACCCTGTCCGGCTGCGAGGCGATCCTTGCGCGCGAGCGCTTCGATGACAGTGAGATGGACTACTACATGATCGGCGCGCTCCCGGCGACGCGGGGCACAGCATGAGCGCGACCATCGAATTCAGTCTGCGGGTGCCGACCGGGGTGCTTTTTGAAAGCCCTGCCCGGCAGGTGTTCGCGGTGGCGGAGGATGGTGCCTTCGGGCTGCTGCCCAACCATGCCGACCACGTCGCGCCAATGGTGCCCTCGGTGCTGGTGGTGACCGACGGGAAGGGGCGCGAGCATTTCTTCGGCATCGACCACGGCCTTCTGCTCAAGCGTGATCGACGGGTCGAGGTGGTGGTGCGGCGCGCGGTGCGCGGCCAGGATCTGGCCAGCCTGTCGGAAACCATCGAATCGACCTTCCTCGAAATCGACGAGGAGGAGCGCGAGGCGCGTACCGCCATGTCGCGGCTGGAAGTGGGCATCGTGCGCCAGTTCGCCGGATTGCGGAAACCGATGACATGAACAGGCCGGACGAAACGACTTCCGAACGCATCCGGCGCCGCGCCGAGCGCATGCAGCGCAGCCGCACGCGGGCGGGTTGGAATCCGCTGCACGGCCTGAGCGCCTTCGGCGTGATCGGCTGGTCGGTGGCCTTGCCGACCGTGGTTGGCGCCTTGCTTGGCCTGTGGCTGGACAAGATTGCGCCGCAGACGTTTTCCTGGCCGTTGGCGTTGATCCTGGGTGGCATCGTGATCGGCGTGGTGGTGGCCTGGGAATGGGTTGCAAACGAAGCACGCCGCGCCGCGGAATGGGAGGCGGCACCCGCCGACGAGGAGACCGAGGATGAGTGAAACCCTGGCAATGATCGACGGCATGGCCCTGCTGGCCGGTTTTGGTGCGGGCCTGCTGGTCAGCACGCTGTTTTTTGCCGGCCTGGCCTGGGGCATGCGCCGGGCACTGGCCTCGACGCGCCCGGCACCGCTGTTGCTGGCGAGCTTCCTGTTGCGCGCCGCCCTGCTGATCGGCGCGGGTTTCCTGCTGGCGCGGTGGCTGCAGCCGCTGTCGGTGTGGCTGGGTTACTTCGCGGCATTCTTCCTGGTGCGCACGATCGCGATACGGCGCGCGCGTGCGGCGGGCGGCTCGTCGCCTGTGGAGGCCGGCTGATGGAACTGACGCCTGATGCCAGCGTGCTGTGGAGTATCGGCGCCTTCCGGCTCAACGCCACCATCGTCAACACCTGGATCGTGATGGCGGTACTGGTGATCGGTTCATGGCTGGTGACCCGCACGCTGCGCCCGGACAAGCCACCCGGGCGCTGGGGCACGATGCTGGAAACCATCGTGGTGATGATCGAAAGCCAGATCCGCGCCATCACCGCGCATGCGGTGCGCCCGATCCTCTATCTGGCCGGCACGCTGTTCCTGTTCATCGCAACGGCCAATCTGCTTGGCGTGGTGCCGGGTTTCCGTTCGCCGACCGGATCGCTGTCCACCACGCTGGCGCTCACCCTGGCCGTGTTGTTCGCGGTGCCCTTGTTCGGCATCAGTCATGGCGGTGTGCGCCGGTACCTGGGCAGTTTCGTGCAGCCCTCGTTCCTGTTGCTGCCGCTCAACCTGCTGGGTGAGGCGTCCAAGGTGGTGTCGCTTTCCATCCGTCTCTACGGCAACGTGATGAGCGGTGCGGTGATCGCGGCGATCCTGCTCAGCATCGCGCCGTTCTTCTTTCCCGTGATCATGGACCTGTTCGGTCTGCTGGTCGGCCTGATCCAGGCCTACATCTTCGCGGTGCTGGCCACCGTCTACATTTCCGCGGCGATGAGCGAGCCGCGCACCGAAAAACGTCCGGAGCCTACCCATGAGTGAACTGACCCTCGTTGCCCTCGTATCCATCCTCACCGCGGGCATCACCGTGGCCATCGGCTCGTTCGGTGCCGCGCTCGGTGAAGGCCGCGCCGCCGCCGCCGCGATGGGCGCCATCGCCCAGCAGCCCGACGCCGCGCCCACGCTCTCACGCACCTTGTTCGTGAGCCTGGCGATGGTGGAATCGTCCGGTATCTACTGCTTCGTGGTGGCCTTGATCCTGATCTTCGCCAACCCGTTCTGGAATGCCGTCAGCACCGGTATCGGAGGGTGAGTCGCGATGTCGATCAACTGGATCACCGTGCTGGCGCAACTGGCCAACTTCCTGTTGCTGGTCTGGTTGCTGCGGCGCTTCCTGTATCGCCCGATCCTTGACGGGATCGACCGGCGCGAGGCGGAAATCGCCCGGCGCATGGCGGCAGCCGAGGTCGCGCGTGAACAGGCCCTCGCCGCCGAACAGCGCTATGTCGAGCAGTATGAGCAGAGCCTTTCCACCCAGGAGACGATGCTGGCGCGTGCGCTGGCCGAAACCGAGGGTGAGCGCGACCAGTTGATGGCCGATGCGCGCGAGCGGCTGGAACAGGAGCGCCGGGAGTGGCATCGCCACCTGGAGCGCGAGCGCAACGACTTCGTGCAGCGCCTGCAGCGCGCCGGCGCGCTGGTGCTCTCGGAGCTGGCACGACGCGCACTGCACGATCTGGCCGACGAGGAGCTGGAAGCCGGTATCGCACGGCACGTCGCCGGCAAACTCGAGCCCATGGTGGGTGAGCTGGCCGCCGCCGCCGGAGACCGGCGCGAAGCCGTGGTGGCCAGCCGCGAACACCTGAGTGAAGCCGTCGAGGCGCGCCTTGGCGCCGACCTCGAAGCACTCCTGCCCGGCATCCAGACCCACTTCGTGACCGACCCCGAGCAGTCGCCGGGCATCGTCATCCAGCTCGGCGGCGCACGCGTGGACTGGACCATCGACAGCTACATGGACGAACTCGATCGTCTCCTCGCGCACCATCCAGCCGCCAGCGCGGCGCTGCATGACTAGTACCGCTCCGTCGGCTGGTGTCGTGCCGACCCCGGCGCTGGGTGAACAGGCGTTCGAGGCCTGGCGCGAGCACCTGCTGGAAACGCCGACGCCCGAGCCGGTACTCGTCGAGACCGGCACCGTGACCGACGTCGGCGATGGCGTGGCGACCGTTTCGGGCCTGGCGCGCGCGCTGTCCGATGAGCTGCTGCTGTTTGCCAGCGGCGTGCATGGACTGGTGCTCGACCTGGAACCGGATCGACTCGGTGTGGTGCTGCTCGGGCCGGCTGAAGCGATCACCCCTGGCGAAAAGGTGTTCCGCACCCGCAAGGTGGTCAGCGTGCCGGTGGGTGAGCGCCTGCTCGGGCGGGTGGTGGATGCGCTCGGTCGCCCGCGCGATGGCAAGGGTGCCATTGCGGCAACGGCGCGCCATCCGGTCGAAGTCGAAGCGCCGGGCATCCTCGAACGCCGGCCGGTGGCGCGCCCGCTGGCCACCGGCATCAAGGCGGTCGACGCCGCCATCCCGGTGGGATTGGGCCAGCGCCAGCTCATCATCGGTGATCGCCAGACCGGCAAGACCTCGCTGGCGATCGATACCCTGCTCAACCAGCGCCAGACCGACCTGATCGGCATCTACTGCGCCATCGGGCAGCGCGGTGATGCGGTGGCGCGGGTGATCCACGCGCTGGAGGCGGGTGACATGCTGGGTCGCTGCATCGTCATCCACAGCGGTGACGAGGAAGCACCGGGGCTGGCCCATATCGCCCCCTACGCCGCCATGACCATGGCGGAATATTTCGCCGCGCAGGGGCGTGACGTGGTGCTGGTGCTCGACGACATGACCCACCACGCCCGTGCCTATCGCGAGCTGTCGCTGTTGCTGCGCCGCCCACCCGGGCGCGAGGCGTTCCCGGGTGACATCTTCTACGTCCACGCGCGTCTGCTGGAGCGCGCCGGACAGTTCCACGACGACCGTGGCGGTGGCTCGATCACCGCGCTCCCGGTCGTGGAGACCGAAGCCGAAAACCTCTCGGCCTACATTCCGACCAATTTGATCTCGATCACCGACGGGCAGATCTACCTGTCCCCGCGCCTGGTACGCAAGAACCAGTTTCCCGCCGCGGATCTCGGGTTGTCGGTTTCGCGTGTGGGTGGCAAAGCGCAGAACCGCGCGCTGCGTGGGGTGTCCGGCAACCTGCGGGTGATGCTGGCGCAATTCGAGGAGCTGGAGGAATTCGCGCGCTTCGGTACGCGGCTCGACGAGGAGGTGCGTGCGCGCCTTGCGCGTGGAGCCAGCGTGCGCGCCGCGCTGCGCCAGGCCGAGCGCGATCCGATGCCCGCACTCGAGCAGGTGGCCGTGCTGGTGGCCGCGATGGAAGGCATGTTCGATGCCTGTCCGGAGGAGCATTTCATTCCGGCGATGCAGCGTGTGCGCCGCGCGGCCCGCGATGGGCTGGACGACATCGCCCGGCGCATCGACGACAACCTCGCCCTCGGCAAGCCCGAGCAGGAGCGCATCGTGCAGGTGGCACGCGAGGCATTGGCCGGCTGGTCGGTACTCGACTCTTCGGCCCAAGGGCGCAAACCCTGATGGCCCAAAGCCTGGAACAGCTCGGCCAGCAAGAGCAGACACTGGCCAGCATCCGCAGCATCGTCAGCACCATGAAGGCGCTGGCGGCGATCAACGTCGGCCCTTACGAACGTGCCGCCCAGAGCATCGAGGCTTACCACCGCACCATCCTGCAGGGTTTTTCCGCATTTGCTTTCCGCATGCGTGGCCAGGTGCAATCGGAGGATTTGCCGGTCGGGCGGCAGGTGACGGTGGCCTTCGGCTCCGATCACGGCTTTTGTGGCAACTACAACGAACTGGTGGCCCGCACACTGCTGTCGCGACAGCACTCGGAACAGCGTGGCCAAGGCCTGCTCTTGTGCGTGGGCGCGCGTCTTGATCGTGTTTTTGAAGAGTCCGGGTTGCGGGTCGACCAGCGGCTGACGCCGCCGGCTTCGGTCGATGGTGTCAGCCGTCTGGCCAGCGACATCGTCACCCGGATCGAACGCCACGGCGGTGGCCGTTCGTTGGCGCAGCTGGGTGTGCGCCTCGCGCATATGCGCCGCGCCGCGCACGGTGGCCGCGAGGCCGTGGTCACCACGCTCCTGCCGCTTGACCCGACCTTGCTCAAGGCCCCGGCGCGCTGGCCCTCACGCTCGCTGCCGGATTTCCGCCTGCCCCCCGGCGTGCTGCTCTCGGCCTTGCTGCGCAACCACATCTTCGCCAGCGTGTTCCGCGCTTCGGCCGAGGCCATGGTGACGGAGAACGCCGCTCGCCTTGCCCTCATGCAGCAGGCCGAACAATCGGTCGGGGAACGCCTCGATGAAGTCAGGCGCGAGCTCGCGGGCGTGCGCCAAGACGAGATCACCCACGAGCTGATGGATATCGTGATCGGCCACCTGGGCTGAGCGATCCGGAGCGCGCCACGCCAGTTCAGGCCGCATGAACCGGCGATGCCAGGACGCCGGGCGTGCCCGGCGCCCCATGCGTCAAACCTTGGCGAACACCAGGCTGGCGTTGGTGCCGCCGAAACCGAAGCTGTTGGACATCACGGTCTGGAGCTTCGCATCGCGGGTTTCGCGCAGGATCGGTGCATCGCCCACGCCTTCATCGAGGGTGTCGATGTTGAACGAGCCCGCCATGAAATCCTCGTTGAGCATCAGCAGGCTGTAGATCGCCTCGTGCACACTGGCGGCACCGAGCGAGTGCCCGCTGAGTGCCTTGGTGGAGGAAATCGGCGGCATGTCGCCATGGAACGCGGTGCGCACTGCTTCAAGCTCGACCAGATCGCCCAGCGGCGTCGAGGTGCCATGGGTGTTGAGGTAATCGATAGGCCTCCCGGCCTGGGCGAGCGCCATCTGCATGCAGCGCACCGCACCTTCACCGGAAGGAGCCACCATGTCGGCACCGTCGGAGGTGACGCCGTAGCCCACCAGTTCGGCGTGGATGCGCGCGCCGCGCGCCTTGGCGTGCTCGTAGTTTTCCAGCACCAGCATGCCGCCGCCGCCGGCGATGACGAAGCCGTCGCGCGAGGCGTCATAGGGGCGAGAGGCGGACTCGGGGGTGTCGTTGCGCGCGGAGGACAGCGCGCCCATGGCGTCGAACTGCGAGGTCATGCCCCAGTGCAGCTCCTCGGCACCTCCGGCAAAGACGATGTCTTGCGCGCCGTGGCGGATGAGGTCGGCGCCGGCGCCGATGCAGTGCGCGGACGTGG
>CAZTXX010000014.1:0-24677 GCA_964617405.1 uncultured Aquimonas sp.
CGCGGTGCCGTGCTGGTCGTCGTGGAACACCGGGATCTTCATGCGCTCGCGCAGCTTGCGCTCGATGATGAAGCACTCGGGCGCCTTGATGTCTTCCAGGTTGATGCCGCCGAAGGTGGGCTCGAGGCTGGCGATGATCTCGACCAGCTTGTCCGGGTCGTGCTCGTCGATCTCGATGTCGAACACGTCGATGCCCGCGAACTTCTGGAACAGGACGCCCTTGCCTTCCATCACCGGCTTGCCGGCCAGCGGGCCGATGTTGCCCAGACCCAGCACGGCGGTGCCGTTGGTGACCACGGCCACCAGGTTGGCGCGCGCGGTCAGTTCGGAAGCCTGGTTGGGATCGGCGGCGATCTCTTCGCAGGCATAGGCCACGCCGGGCGAATACGCCAGCGCCAGATCGCGCTGGGTGACCATGGCCTTGGTCGCCGTCACCTTGATCTTGCCGGGCGGCTCCTGGCGATGGTAGTCGAGAGCAGCCTGGCGAAAAGCGTCCTGGTTGGACATGGGATCGTCCTGAAGAAGTTGAAGGCGGAAGCCGGATTCTAGCGCGCCCGCAGCGGCGGTTCTTGGCCACAAGCCTAACGCAACACGCACGAGGTGTGCCGCACCCGCGTGCCGGTACGATCAAGTACGGATTCGCACGCGAATTGAACGACAATGGCGCCTTTCAACAGCCGGACTCGCGGAGCACGGGTGATCGGGATTCGTCGTTTCAACGAAGCACGCGGCGCGCTGGCGCTGGTTGCCCTGCTGCTTGTGCAGACACCGCTCTGGCTCAACCCCGGTTACTTCAGCCATGACGAACTGCAATGGGGCGCGCGTGCCGCCGTCGCGCACTGGAGCGAGTTGCGCTTCGTCTCCTTCCTTGACTGGCAAGCCTTCCAGTTCCGCCCGCTCACCTTCAACCTCTGGCTGCTGATCTCGCACGCGCTGTTCGATACGCCCCGGTTGTTCCATGCGTTGTTCGTGGGATTGGGAACGCTCAATGCGCTGCTGTTGGCGGGTGTGCTGCGCCGCGCAGGCTGCCGCGCGTCCGTGGCGTTCTGCGCCGCGCTGGTGTTCGCGCTGAGCCCGTTCGCGGCATGGGTGCATGGCTGGGTCGGTTGCCTGGCCGACCTGTTGTGGGTGGGCTTCGGGCTGGGCATCGTGGCGGTGTTGCAGCGGCTGGACGCGCGCTCCGGCGGATACGGATCCCCATCTTCTGCACCGACAAGCACGCTACAACCCACCTTCCCGACGAACGCTGGTCTTGCAGGAGCGGGCAAACCGGCATCCGGCCTTCGCTGGAACAACGGCGAGCGAACCCGGATTCCCGGCAAGCACCTCTGGCTGGCCGCGATCACCGCGGCCCTCGCCACTGCGATCGCCCTACTCGCCAAGGAAGCCGCCCTTTCCATTCCCGCCCTGCTCGGCCTGGGCGCAGTGCTGCTGCGGCTGCGGCGCACCTGGCTGGCGGCAACGCTCGCCAGCGGCATCGTCGCCATCGTGTACCTCGCTTTGCGGATGGATACGCTGACTTCACCGGACGAAACCTCCAGCTATACCCTGCACGTTGCCGCACTGCCGTTGCGCTGGCTGGAATACACGTTGTTCCCGTGGAAGCTCGACATGCAGGAAATCCACGTGATGGGACTGCTGGGCACATCGAAGTGGCTGAAATTGGCCGTGGCCCCGCTGGCGCTGGCGCTGTGTCTGTGGCGCGCTTCGCCAAGACTCTGGCTGGCGTGGCTGGCCGGCAGTGTGCTGGCGCTGGGGCCGGTACTGGCCCTGCCGTTCTCGGCCAACCAGTACGGCTACGGCTTTGCCGCGCTGTGCTGCGGCGTGGCGGCGCTGGCCTGGAGCCGGCTGCGGCGCGCGGGCCGCATCACCCTCGCCTTGTTGGCCACCATCGTGGTGGCCCATGGTTTTCAGATTCAGAAACGCATGCTGGAAGTGGGACGGTTGCAGGCGGTGTTCTCGCCCTCGCTGGCCGAGCAGGCACAGGCCCAGCCGCAAGGCGCTATCGCACTCTGGCCCGAACGCTGGTCGCAGCATTACATCTACGCCCGTCTGAGCCACGACGTGCCGGCCTGGCGCGGCGTGCCGCTCGGCGCGCGCGTAGGCATGGCCGACAACGCAGGGCAGGCCACCCATCTGATCGCAGCCGATGGCCAGGTGCGGCCACGTGGAACCTCACCATGACCGACAGGCCCGCCGACATCGCCACGCAACTCGCGCCATTGGGTTGGCGTCTCGACCTGCCCGCCGCGAAAGCCTGGGCGGAACGGCCTGAAGGCCGTATTGCACGGGTCAGCGTGCAGCACCGCTCGGGTTATCTGGTCTGCGATGGTGTACGCGAGTTTCCCGCCCAGGCACCGGCGCCGTGGACGCGCAAGGGCTTTGCGCCCGAACAACGCGCCGTGGTCGGCGATTTCGTGCGCCTGCACCCGCAGGACGACCAGATCCTCGAACTGCTGCCGCGCAGCAGCCTGTTCCGTCGCGCCGCCGCCGGCGAGCACCTAAAGGTGCAGCCGATCGCGGCCAATATCGACACCGTGCTGGTGGTGACCGGGCTGGACCGCGACTTCAACCCGCGCCGACTGGAGCGCTACCTGGTGCTGGTCAACGCCAGCTGCGCCGCACCCGTGCTGGTGCTCACCAAGACCGACCGCTGCGACGACGTCGCCGCGCTGCGCGCGCAACTGGCCGACATGGAAGGCGGGGGTGTTCCGGTGGTGGCGGTGAACGCCAAGGATCCGGCCAGCGTCGCGGCGCTCGCGCCGTGGCTCGGGCCGGGCCGCAGCGTGGTACTGGTGGGCTCTTCCGGCGCGGGAAAATCCACCCTCACCAACACCTTGACCGGACGCGAGAAGATGAAGACCGGCACGGTGCGCGAAAGCGACTCGCGTGGCCGCCACACCACCACCCATCGCGCCCTGCTGAGCCTGCCGCAAGGTGCCTGCCTGATCGACACGCCCGGCATGCGCGAACTCAAGCTCACCGGCGTCGAGGACGTGGCCGACCAGGTGTTCGACGACATCGAGGCGATCGCCGCCGACTGCCGCTTCCGCGACTGCCGCCACGCGGCCGAACCCGGGTGCGCGGTGCGCGCCGCACTCGAGGCGGGCACACTGGACGCGGCACGGCTGGGCAACTTCCTGAAGCTCCAGGCCGAGCGCGAAGCTGCGGCACAGGTATTGGCGGATCGGCGCGCCCGCCCGCAGGGGCGCTCACGCCCGGATCGTTGAGCCCCGATCCGATGCGGTGTTCCGGGCGTCCACTTCCACCCGGAACGGATCCGAAGGCGTCACGCCACCTTCGGGCTGCGCACAACCAGCACGTCGGTCGCGGCCGTCTCCAGGATGCGCCGTGCGATCGAGCCGATCAGGATGTCGAACAAGGCGCTGCGCCCGTGCGTACCCAGGGCGATCAGGTCGGCCTCGTGGTCACGTGCGTATTCGTAACTCAGGCGCACCGGCTCGCCTTGTTCGACATGCAGGCTGACATGCTCGCGTTGGCCGGCATCCAGTTGCGCCGAATCGAGGAAACGCGCGCCGTCGGCAGCGGCGGCCTGACGGCCCTGCTCGATGGCACTGGCGGCAGTCGGATCCATCATGCCCATGAAAGGCACGTCGAACGCGTTGAACACCGTGGTGGCCACTTCGGGAAACAGCCTGACCGCGGTCTCGAGCGCCACTCGCGACGAGGGCGAAAAGTCGCTGGCCACCACGATGTTGCGGTAGGCGCCATGGGTGCGGTCGCGCACCACCAGCACAGGCAAGGGCGCGTGCCGCACCAGCCAATCCACGCTGGAACCCAGCACGGTACGACCCAGCGACTCACTGCGCGCGATGCCGGTGACGATGATGTCGGCGTGCTCCTCGCGCGCGATGCGGGCGAGGGTTTCGGCCACTTTGCCCTCTTCCACCCGCACGACGATTTCCACGTCCGTGGCCGCCGCATCGCGACGCAACTGGCGCAAGGTGCGTTCCACCGGGCCACCACGGTCCCCGCCCCAAGAAGGTTCCGGTGCGGCGCGCACGCGCTCCACCGACAAGGTGCCGGGATCGACCACGGTCAAGGCGACCAGTCGCGCCTGCCACTGCCGTGCCAGTTGCACCGCACGATCCAGAGCCCGGTCACAGCGCGCGGAAAGATCGGTGGCCAGCAGAATCGTCTTCGGTGTCGTTTGGGGGATGACAGTGCTCATGGTGGTTTCCGGTCGGATTTCATGGGACGCGCGATTATCCCAGTAGTGCGCGCAACTGCCAGCCTACCCGGATATGCCGAGGAGATGCTTGAGCATGATCAAAGCTCCGGGCACCTGCCCTACACAGCCGTGTTGGTGCTAGCGTGCACGCAATTGGAAACGGATCGGATTTCGATGGAGAACCCTGCATGAGTGAACGACTGCGCCGCACCAAGATCCTCGCGACCCTTGGCCCCGCCACCGACGCCCCCGGCGTGCTGGAAGCGCTGGTCGCCGCCGGCGTGGATGTCGTGCGGGTGAATTTTTCCCACGGCAACGCGGACGACCACGCCGCGCGCGTGGCCCGCATCCGCGCGGCGGCGCGCGGCGCGGGCCGCGAAGTGGGCATCCTCGGCGACCTGCAGGGCCCCAAGATCCGCATCGAACGCTTCGCCATCGGCAAGGTGGCGCTGAAGGCTGGCGCGGGGTTCGCGCTCTACGCCCGCGAGGATGCACCGCCAGGCGATGCGACCGGGGTGGGCGTGTCCTACCTCGGTCTGGTGAACGACGTGGCAGTCGGCGACGTGTTGCTGCTCGACGACGGTCTGCTGTCGCTGCGCGTGGAGGCCATCGAAGGCGACACCATCCGCACCGTGGTGCTCAACGACGGCTTTCTCTCGGATCGCAAGGGGCTCAACCGCCTCGGCGGTGGTTTGTCGCTCGACGCGCTCACCGACAAGGACCGCGCCGACATCCAACTGGCCGCGCAACTGGGCGTGGACTTCATCGCGGTTTCGTTCTGCCGCAGCGCCACCGACATCGAAGAGGCGCGTCGCCTGGCGCGCGAAGCCGGCAGCCAGGCGCATCTGGTCGCCAAGATCGAACGCGCCGAGGCGATCACCCGGCTGGGCGAGATCATCGACGCCAGCGATGTGGTGATGGTGGCGCGCGGCGATCTGGGCGTGGAAATCGGCGATGCCGAACTTCCCGGCCTGCAGAAGAAGATCATCCGCGAATCGCTGGATCGCGGCCGCGTGGTCATCACTGCCACCCAGATGCTGCAGTCGATGGTCGACTCGCCCATTCCCACGCGCGCCGAAGTGCTCGACGTGGCGAACGCGGTGATCGACGGCACCGACGCGGTGATGCTCAGCGCCGAAACCGCCGCCGGCAGCTATCCGGTCAAGGCCGTGGAAGCCATGGCACGCATCTGCCTCGGCGCCGAACGCCAGTTCGAGCACGACACCGATTTCGAACAGGCACCGCGCGGCCTGCAGCGCACCGACCAGGCCATCGCGCTGGCGGCGATGTACCTCACCGAACACATCCACGTGCGCGCCATCCTGGCGCTGACCGAATCCGGCGGTACCGCCCAGCACCTCTCGCGCTTCCGCTCCAACGCGCCGATCTACGGCCTGTCGCGCCACCCCGATGCACGCAACCGCATGGCGCTGATGCGCGGGGTGTACCCGATCGACTTCGACAGCGGCGAAAACCCGCCGCGCCAGGCCGCGCGCGATTCCATCGCCGACCTGTTCGCCCAGAATCTGCTGGAGGAAGGCGACCGCGTGCTGATCACCAGCGGCGACCACATGGGCCACCTCGGCACCACCAACACCCTGCGGCTGCTGCGCGTGGGGGCCCACGGCGAAGCACAGGGGCTGGGAACGCTGTAACCCGGACGCAGACTGCGGGCAATACGTGCCGCGCCGCGCATCGCCTCCCGTATCGGATGCCAAAAAAAGCCGGCGCGGTTTCCCGCGCCGGCAAGGCTTTGCAACTTCAATGGATCGATCAGCGGGTGACCGGCTCCAGCGTTACCGGGCGTCCGCCACCATTGGTGCCGGTGGCGCGGATGATGAGGTTCCGGTCAATGGGAAGGTCCTCAAGCAATATCAGATCGACAGCCGGATCCGCCAGATTGGGCGCCACGCCAGTTGCCGTGTCTTGATAATCACCGATCCAGCTCAGGGTGTTCGAAGGGCCTCCATCCATGATCGCCGGACGTGTGCCGACGTTGCCGACCGGGTTGGTCATGGCGATCAGGATATGGCCAGGACCATTGATGGTGACCGGCGCGGACAACGCGATATTGCGCCAGCTGTTGGCCGGCGCCAACTGGGTGTAGGTCTGCTGGTGAAGCAAGGTCGCGCCATTGCTCGGATCGTTGTCGTCATCCAGGTAGATGTAGATCTGGATCAGATCACCCGCGGCATTCCAGCCGGCGCCCGCGCCGAAAATGGTCTGCACCGCGTTGAGCGTGATCGGGTATTCGCCCGCCGGCGGTGAGAACTGGTTGAGCCACACCATGCCGCAGTAGGCGTTGCAACCCAGGCCACTGATGGTGCTCACCAGTTCGTCGACCTTCAACGTGCAGACGCCGTTCTCGCAGAACCCGGGCGGAGCCAGCGGGGTTTCGCCCTTGATCGCCACGGTGAAGTGCTGATCCGGCGAGGTGCCGGTGGACTCTTCCAGCACCACCGCGCCGAAGGACAGCGCCTGCGTCGCGCCGGCATCGGCGGTGGCGGTGATGGTGATGACCTGCGACTGGTTGCGATCCAGGGTGAAGTTCGCCGGCGAAACACTGAGCGTGTAGCCGCTCGGGTTCTCGACCGACACATCCCAGGTATGGCTGCCCGGCCCACGCATGCGGTTGGTCACGGTACGCGTCCAGCTGCACGAGGTGCCGCATTCGACGTTGCGCAGCGAGGCCACGTTGAGCTGGGTCTGGTCGATGCTGCCACCGTTCGGATTCGCCGCCTGGAAGTTGGCGCCGGTCTCGTCCAGCGTCAGGCCCGCCAATGCCGCGCGGGTCAGATCAACACGGCCGCTGCCCACCACGTCCGGGGTCCACGGCGTGACGCCGTCTTCCATGAAGCCGCCGCGCGAAGCCGTGGTCTGCAACGCGGACTTGACTTCATAGGGCGTCCACTCCGGATGGATCGAGCGCACCAGGGCACCGGCGCCGGCCAGATGCGGGGAGGACATCGAGGTACCGGACATCAGGCCATAGTTGCCGTCCGACTCCATGAACGCCGCGAAGATGTCCGTACCCGGGCCCGTGATGTCGGGCTTGGTGAGGTTCTTGTAGGCGCCGGCGGTCGGGCCACGCAGACTGCCACCACTGATCACGTCACCTTGGCGCGCCAGGATGCTGGAGCGCTGGTAGTCGCCGAATACCGCCGCTCCAGATGTGGCTTCGTCCTCGAACCCGTCAGCAAAGATGAAATCGGATGGCGGATTGGCGATGAAGGCCAACAGCGCGTCACCGACGGTCTGCGAGCTGATGCTGAAGGAGGCCACGTCCGCGGGAGCACCCGTGGTGTCCATGCTGATGGTACCGGCCTGGTTGTTGGCCACGATGACGGTGCGGGCACCGGCCCCATAGGCGTTGATGATCTTTTCGGAGAACGCGCAGGTGCCACGACGCACGATGACGATGTCGTCCGCGTCGTAGGTTTCGCTGACACCACCCGATGCCGTACAGGCCTCGAAGTTGGCCGGCACGTGAAGTTGCGAACCGATCAGATCGACCGTATCGGCCGGCGCCAGCGTGGTGCTGCCGGGGGTCAGCGCGATGTCTTCCAGCAGCGCCGGGACCGGGCCTGGCGCGGTCACGCTGAGCGTGGGTGCCAACACTTCGTCCTGAGTGGAATTGGCCACCGTCAGGATCCATGGCGCGTTGTTGCCCACACGACCGACCGGGTCGGTGCAGGTGTCACGGGTATTGCCGGCGGATGCCGCGATGAACACGTCCGACTCGGCGGCAGTGAGGAACGAACCCATGCGCTGGTCGCCCCAGGGATTGCCGCCACCGCAGGTGATGCCGATCGAGTAGTTGATCACGTCCACCTGGTCGACGATGGCGTTCTGGACCGCCGCTTCCAGCGCATCGTTGGCCAGCGTGCCGTCGGTGTGGTTGGCCACATTGTACGAATAGATCGACGCGCAAGGCGCAACACCCGACATGGTGATGCCATCGGGCAGCAGCGGGGCGGGAGAGGCCGTGTTGTCGATCGTGTTGCCCGCCGCGGTGCTCGAGGTGTGCACGCCATGACTGCTCACGTCGGCGTTCGGCAGGGTGCCGGTGCAGGTGCCGCCGCTGTTGCTGGTGCAATCGCGCGGGTGCAGCTTCGGACTGGCTTCACTGAAGCCACAGGACGCGTCGTTGGTGAACGATGGGTGCCCGATGAAGGTGCCCGTATCGATGATGCCGACCTTGATACCTTCGCCACGGCTGGCGAAGGAGCGCAGCGGAACCGCGCTGCCGTTCCAGATGCTGTCGGCGCCGATGAAGGACGGGCCGCGGAAGGTCTGGGTTTCGAGCAGATCCACGGGAACCACCGAAACCACGCCGGGGAGCTGCGCCACGCGCTGGGCTTCTTCGAAATCCAGCGAGAGGGAAACGCCGTTGCGCGTGACCTCGTAGGTGAAATGCGGATCCAGCGAACGTCCCAGAGCGCTCTGCAAGGTGCCCATGTGGGCATCGCGTTGCTGCGCCAGATAGGACTGGTAGGCACGCGCCGGTTCCGAGTCCATCTCAAGCTTGCGCGAACTGACCAGCGAGACGCCATCCACACCCGGCGCGGTACGCGCCAGCCCCGGCACACCGCCGCGGTACTGGGCGAGGCCCGGCTCGGCGAAGGTGACGATGTAGCGACCGGTCTGGCTTTCCACCAGGGCATGATGGTCAAGTGAAGCGCTTTCCACGCTCAACAGCGGATTGGCTGCCTGCGTGGTACCCATTGCGCCTGCTCCAAGCAGCGCGAGACCGATGGCCGAGGCCACCAACGAAGGTTTCACGGATTTCATCAACGACGGCTCCAAGCGAATATCCAATGTGAAAAATGCATCCCGCCGCGAAGCGGAGCACCCATGCGCCGAATCGGAACGAACAGCAATCCTTGCGCTCGCACGTAACCCATTCAGCATCCGGCAAGTATTGCGGCAAGCGGACGTTGCGGCAATCCCCTCGTCGAAAACCGCGCCTCGGTGAGCACACCCCCGCAGCAAGCGCACCCGCGATCGCGCTCCTTTAGCCGGGGACGAAATGACAGCCGCGCTCCAATCCCCGACAATAGCGGGCAATCCACCCTCGTTCGCGGCGCGCCGCGAACGTCACTTCCGGAGATTCCAACATGGCCGAACCCGTACTGAGCCCGCCCGAAGGCGGCGCCAAGATCACCATCCACAACGGCAAGCTGTCCGTTCCCGACAACCCGATCATCCCCTTCATCGAAGGCGACGGCACCGGCCCGGACATCTGGCGCGCCTCGGTTCGCGTGCTCGACGCCGCGGTCGAAAAGGCCTACGGCGGCAAGCGCAAGATCCACTGGATGGAGATCTTCGCCGGTGAGAAAGCCAACAATCAGTTCGGCACCTGGCTGCCCGAAGCCTCGGTGCAGGCCTGCCGCGACTACCTGGTCTCGATCAAGGGCCCGTTGACCACGCCGGTCGGCGGCGGCATCCGCTCGCTCAACGTCGCCCTGCGGCAGATGCTCGATCTCTACGTCTGCCTGCGCCCGGTACGCTGGTTCAAGGGCGTGCCCAGCCCGGTGAAGAACCCCGGCCTGGTCGACATGGTGATCTTCCGCGAGAACACCGAGGACATCTACGCCGGCATCGAATGGGCCGCCGGCACGCCGGAAGCGCAGAAGGTGCTGGACTTCATCGCCCGCGAATTCCCGCAGGCCGCCGGCAAGATCCGCTTCGGCTCGCAGGACAAGGTGAACGCCTGGCAGAAGGAGCTGGAAGCCAACGGCAACGCCCACCGCGAGCTGCCGGTGCAGGTGGGCATCGGCATCAAGCCGGTCTCGTACCTGGGCACCGAGCGCCTGGTGCGCAGCGCCATCGAGTACGCCATCACCAACAAGCGCAAGTCGGTGACCCTGGTGCACAAGGGCAACATCATGAAGTTCACCGAAGGTGCCTTCGCCGACTGGGGCTACAAGGTCGCGCGCGACTACTTCGGTGCGGTCGAGCTCGACGGCGGCCCTTGGCACGTCATCCCGGAAGGCAAGCCCGGTGCCGGCCTGATCATCAAGGACGCCATCGCCGATGCCTTCCTGCAGCAGATCCTGCTGCGCCCGGCCGAGTACGACGTCTCCGCCACGCTCAACCTCAACGGCGACTATCTCTCCGACGCGCTCGCAGCCCAGGTCGGCGGCATCGGCATCGCCCCGGGGGCCAACATCAACTACGTGACCGGCCACGCCGTGTTCGAGGCCACCCACGGCACCGCACCCAAGTACGCCAACCTGGACAAGGTGAACCCCGGCTCGGTGATCCTCTCGGGCGAGATGATGCTGCGCTACATGGGCTGGAACGAGGCTGCCGATGCCATCATCCACGCCATGGACGTGGCCATCGGCAACAAGTCCGTCACCTACGACTTCGCCCGCCTGATGGAGGGTGCGAAGGAAGTGAAGTGCTCACAGTTCGCCGACGAGCTGATCAAGGCGATGTAAGCCTTTTCCGGCTCGACGAGTGCAAAACGCAACGGGCGCAGTCGCAAGGCTGCGCCTTTTTCATGACCGGATGAAACATCGCGCCATCGCGCTGCAAAAGCTTTCATTTCGATGCTGATCCGCCCATTTTTCCTTCGGTCGTCGGATGCCTGCCAACAGCGGATGACACGGCCTCGGTCAGCTCGGACTCCTGTTGATCGCCAAAGCGGGCGCGGTAGCTGCGGTACAGATAAGACGGATTTTCCAGGCCGCATTGCTGGCCGGCCTGGAGCAGGGTTTTGCATTGACCTTCGCGTAGAAGCTGGTGCACGCGCAGCAGGCGCTGTTCGCGCAACCAGTTCTGCGGGGTTTGTCCGGTCAGGGCGTTGACCCGGCGGCGTAGTTGGCGGCTGGACAGGTGTACCAGTTCGGCCCACTGGGTCATGCTGAAATCCGCTTCATGCAAATGTTCCAGTGCCGGTTTGAGTACGGAATCGACAGTTTGCGGATCTGCCGCTGGTGGCTCGAAACGGCTGCGGGCCGCCGGCCAGGCCTGGCTGATGGCTTCGACCAGAGCATCAAAGCCGAAGGGTTTGGTGAGATAGGCCGCAGCGCCTGCGGCCAGGCCGGATTCAACCGCCTGCGAGACCGCGCGGGCGGAGATCAGGATCACCGGCTGTTGGCGCCCTACGGTTCCCTGCTT
Organism: uncultured Aquimonas sp.; assembly: GCA_964617405.1. GTDB lineage: Bacteria > Pseudomonadota > Gammaproteobacteria > Xanthomonadales > Xanthomonadaceae > Denitratimonas. The sequence continues at coordinate 11,321 of CAZTXX010000014.1, forward strand.
CAGGTCCTGGCACAAGTCGATGCCACTGCGTCCGGGCAACATCACATCGCTGATGACCAGGCGGATGCGGGGGTTGTTGGCCAGCAACGGGAGCGCTTCTTCGACGCTGTGCACGCAACGGGTGCAGATGCGATTGCCCAGACGTTCGACCAGATAGTTGGCCAGATCGGGGTGATCCTCGACCAGCAGGATGCAGCCTTCCGCATCGGTTTCGATGCCTGCCGGCACCGCAGGCCGTGTGTCTTCAGGATCATCCAGGGTCAGATCCTGCAGGGCCACGTGCTCACTGCCACCCGGAAGCCAGACCCGGAAGCAGGCCCCTGCGCCCGGATGTGAATTGGCGTCCATATGGCCACCGTGCAGGCGTACCAGTTCCTGCACCAGGGACAAACCGATACCCAGTCCCTCGCGATTCGTCCCCTGGGCCCGGTAGAAGCGTTCGAACAGGCGGGAAGCCAGGGCCGGATCAAAGCCGCTGCCCTGGTCACTGACGCTGATGCACACGCCTTCGTCCTGCATCTCCAGATCCAGCCGGATCGGGCTTCCCGGCGGGGCGTGTTTGAGCGCGTTATCGAGCAGATTGCCGAAGATGGTAGCCAGGTGGGCAGGATCGGCATAGATGGGTTCAAGCGTGCCAGCGGCGTGGAGCTGCAACTGGACGTTCTGCAGTTCCGCCTTGGGGCCGTAATCGCAAACCAGACGATGGCAGAAGCGTTCCAGGTCAACCCGCTTCAGGCGTAGTGGCATCTGTCCGGATTCGGCCTGGATCAATCCGACCAGTTGTTCAACCAGGGCCTGCAGGCGTTCGAGCTGGCGACGTGCCAACTGCAGGCGCTCGAGCGCGTGTGCGCCCAGACCAGTGCCCTCGCATTCCAGTTCTTCCAGCGGCAGGCCAACCAGCATGATGGGCGTGCGCAGTTCGTGGCTGACGTTGGCCAGCACGCGCTGGCGGAAGCGATCCAGTTGTTCGAGCTGGTGCGCTTGCCCGGCCAGGGCGAGATTGCGTTCCTCCAGGGTTTTATAGGTGCCGGTGAGCTCGGCCATGGCCTGCTCCACCCGGGATTTTTCATGTCGCAGTTCTTGGGTGCGCGTGCGCACGGCAAGATCCAGGGCCAGCGCCCGGTGGTGCAGTTGCCGCAATCGCCAGTGCACGGCAACCACCACCAGCAGCAGGCCCAGAGCCAGCAAGCCAAGCCGGAACAGGCCGGTTTCGTACCAGTACGCGGGCACCGTGAATTCCAGTGCGGATGGCGTTTGCGCCCAGATGCCATCGCTGTTGCCGGCCCGGACTTCAAACCGGTAACGCCCCGGTGCCAGGGCATTGAACTGCACGCTGCGCTCGTTCAGGGCATCGCTCCAGTAACTGGAGGAGGGCAGCATGCGGTAGCGATAACGGCTCTGTCCGCTGCCCACCAGATCGGCCGCGCCGTAGTGAAAGCGCAGATTGCGCATGCCTTGGGGCAGGCGGCCCTGGGCATCCAGAGCCAACGGGACGCCTTCGTGCTCGATCCGACCGATGCGGGTGCGCGGCGGGTTTTCATACAGGGGCATGGCCATCGGGTCTACCCGCACCACGCCATTTTGCGAAGCGAACAGGAGGCGTCCACGGGCATCCCGGGCCACGGAGGGTTGCACACCGCCGTTGCCTTCCAGTTCCGGCAAGCCATCGGACAGACCCAGCAGCAGGGGTGCCAGGCCCTGTTCCTCACCGGACAACAGCGCCTTCAATCCGGGGCGGCTGATGCGGAAGATACCCTGATTGCTGTTGACCCAGAAATGGCCCTGCGCATCTTCGACCACGGCATGCGGGGTATTGGACGGCAGGCCCTGCTGCCGGGTCAGCTGCAAGGGATGCTCGCCCAGGGGATCATCGGCAGCTACCCGTACCAGCCCCCGGCCATCGGTGCTGATCCACACGGCGCCATCCGAGGCCAGGTCGAGTCCGCGTATCGATGTGTGGGCCAACAGTTCCGCCGCCACCGGCCAGGTTTGTCCGTTTTCCAGACGCCAGACACCCTCGTCGCTGCCCAGCCAGATCCCGGCCTGTGCAATCACCAGCGCGCTCACCCGTACCCGGCGATCGTCCTCGGGCCAGACCTTGTGCCATTGGTCGAGCTCATGTTTCCAGACCCCGTTGGAGCTGCCCAGCCAAAGCGTATCCGGGGCGGAAAATACCAGCGCGCGAATCGGTTCACGGCGCAGACCTGCAGGCAGTAGAACCGCCTCGAAACGATCACCATTCACCGGCATCCGCCACAGACCCGGAGCGTAGGTGGCGGTGTAGACCTCACCCAGCGGGGACACGTTCACCACCCAAGGATGCACCCCGGGCAGGCCATCCTCAACGCCATAGGTGCGTAGTGACCCGTCCACTCCCACGGCCAGCAAGCCGGATCCCAAGGTACCCATCCAGGTAGTGCCATCGGGGGCATGACTGACGCCGTAGACATTGCTTTTGTCGCGCTCCGACGATGGCGCCAGGCGTTCCACGCGCGCCCGATTGAGCCGATGCAGACCATCTTGCAAGGTCATTATCCAGACCAGGCCATCCGGCCCGAAGGCCATGTTCTTGATCTGACCCGAACTGCGCAGCACCGGTGTTGCCGGCAATCGGGCCAGATCCGCGCCGGGTTCGAGCCGGTAGAGGGCATCGCCCCGCAACACCCACAGGGCAGCGTCGGGCCCTTCCCAACTCAGCCCGGACTGGTCACCGATCTGTGCTTCGAACAAGCGCTCGATCCGGCCACCACGCTGCCGGTACAGACCACTTCTGGCCCCGACCCACAGTTGGCCTTGAGCATCTACCCGCAACTGATACACGCCCTGCGGATCTTCCGGCCCGTTCATCCAGACTGGATTGCCGGCGATATCAAAGCTCAGCAGTCGTTCTTCCAGTCCGAGCCAGAAGCGGCCGCTTCCATCCACCGCCCCGATTGGCTGGACGTTGCGACGACCGAGCCGGCCGGCCCGCCACAGGCGCTGCCACTGTCCTTCCTCGAAGCGCCAGACATCCAGCTCGCGGCTCAGCAGCCAGAGGCGGTCGTCGCTGGCCGCCAGCGCCAGTGTGGCATCCACCCCGGCGGGAAAGACCTGTGCCTGGTGATACTGCCCTTCCTCATCAGGGCAATACCGGTGGGACCGGGTCGCCACACACAGGTTGGCCGGGTCCACGAAACGCACATCGCCGGCGACATCGGGATCGGCAAACGCGGAACGAACCTGCTCGGATTCAACCCGCAACCAATCACCGGCTTCCGTGTGGGCAAAGACCCGCCCTGCTGCATCACGCCAGGCCCCCAGGACCCGGTTGCCGGTCATGGCCGGGAAACGCAGCGAATCGTAAATCTCGAAATGCGCGCCATCGAAACGCGCCAGTCCGTCGTGGGTGGCCAGCCACAAGAAGCCGTCCATGTCCACGACCGCCCCGTTGGCGCTGTCCACGGGCAGGCCATCGGTCGTGCCGTATTGATGGTCTACCCAGCGGGCGTTCTCGACGCTTTCACCCGCCGCTGCAGATGCAGCCCACCCTGAAGCGATCACCAGCAGGCAATACATGAGTACGCGCAAAAGCATTTCCGCCCGGATCAGTGTCTGTCCGGAACAGTGTAATGCTCGTGCCGGAAACAACCTGGCGGGCGAGCTTGAAAAGCCGGCCTTGTTCTTCGTGCAATCTTGCGGACAGGGCCACGACGTTGATTTCATGCGGTTTTCAACTCGAATGTCCGTTGCGTGCTTGTTTGTGTCCGCTGCGCGCATGTACCCGCCAAGCCGGATCCGGGACGATGGCTACGGCAATTTTGTTTGCGGATTTTCTGGAGAATGGATATGCGACAGCCTTTGTTATCCGGTCTACGCTTCACCCTGGCCCTGCTTGTCACCTGCGCTCTGGCCAGCCCGGCAGTCCAGGCGGCGGGAGACAATGATGTGATCTTTGCCAATGGCTTTGAAGATCAGTCACCCAACATCCTGCTGGTGATCTTGGACGATGTCGGCATCGACCAGTTGGCCAGCTTTGGCTATGGCGGACTGGACCCGGCAATAGATGGTACCCGCGGCCCGGTCGAAGTACCGACCCTGGATGCCCTGGCCGATGGTGGTCTGCGTTTCCGCAACACCTGGTCGATGCCGGAATGTTCGCCCGGTCGCGCCGTGCTGTTCACCGGACGCTATCCGATGCGTCACAACGTCAACCAGGCGCTGGGGCCGGATGATCTGGCCAATTCCCAGGTCAGCCAGTTCGAGGTCACGGTGCCCAAGTTGATGGCCCATGCCGGCTACATCAACGGCAAGTTCGGCAAGGCCCATATCGGCGGCCCCGAGCACAACCAATTCGAACACGGTGCCAACGCGCAAGCCTACGGCTGGAACTATTTCGCCGGCTGGACCGAAGGCGTACCGCCCTCGATCGACACCACCGCAGGTGGCGTCGGGCCCGAAGGCCGGTACAGCTGCGGCTTTGTGCCAAACACGGCGCAGGATCCGGTCAATGGTGCCGATAGCGGTGCCTGCTATCTGCCTGGCGACAACTGCTCCGTGATCAACAGCACCACCGCGGCCGGTGATTCGCCCGGCATGCAATGTGTGATGCAGGGCGGCATCCTGGTGCCCAATGCAACCTGTGAAACCCCCGCACCTGCACTCAACTGGGACAAGCTCAACGCCCACTATGTCTCACGCATGGTGATCAATGACGAGGATCAAGTGGAGGTCGTGGATCTGGCTGACCAGCGTGGACGCGGTTATCGCGCCACGATCGAGGCCGATCGCACCATCGAATGGATCAATCAGCAGAACCAGAGCCACCGCCCGTGGATGACCACGCTCAGTTTCAGCGCGGCACACACCCCGATGCAGCCGCCGCCGGCATCGCTGCTGCCCTCAGGGATAGCCGATGGCTTCAGCTACGACTGCACCAAGGAAAACAATCTGCCCCAGTTGCGGCGCATGTACGACGCCATGATCGAGGTCATCGACACCGAGCTGGCCCGGGTGCTGGTGGAAACCGGTATCGCCAGCCGCGATGGCAATGGTGATCTGATCTACGATCCGGCGACCAGCAATACCGTGGTGGTGGTCTGGGGCGACAATGGTTCGTTCTATTCCACCGTCAAGCTGCCGTTCGATATTGGCCGTTCCAAGGGCTCGGCCTACCAGACCGGCGCCTGGGTGCCGCTGATCGTGTCCGGTCCGATGGTGAACGCACCCGGTCGCACGGTGGAAGAAATGGTCAACACGGCCGACCTGTTCGAGTTCTTCGGCGAACTGGCGGGGCTGGACGCACACGCCCTGGTGCCGCGACGTCTGGATTCTGCCTCGATGTTGCCGTACCTGACCAACCCGGCCCAGGAATCGATCCGCGAGTACAACTTCACCCAGGGCGCGCTCAACCTGCAGGCCAACGGGGCCATCAACGGACCCTGCGTGATCAATGAGCAGCAGTGCTCGCACACCCCGATGAGCAAGGCCATCTGCGAGGACAACGATGGTGTGTGGTGGGGCCGCGGCGCGACCGATCCCAATATCCTGGAAGGCGATCTGGATGCCTGCTGGCAGGTCAATCGCGCGGTGTATCTGCACGATCCGGCCAACTACCAGGACAACAAGTACGAAATGGGAGCGGTCGACTACCGCGCAATCCGCAATGCGGACTTCAAACTGGTGCGCAACGTCTTCAGCGATTACGATCCGGCCACCGACAGCGGCGTCGAGATCACGACCGAAGAGCTGTACCGCATCGACCAGGATGTGCCGGTTCCGCGTCTGGATCGTGAGCATTTCGACCTGTTCGAACTTGGCCCGCTGACCGTGGAGGCAGCCAGGAACTACGCCCGGCTCTATCACGCCATCGAAACCCTGCAGAGCACCCAGGTGGCCTGCCCGGGTGATGGCAACGATGACGGCCGGGTGGATCAGGAGGACATCGACAACTTCAACCACATCGTCGTCGATGGCGGCTGGAGCGGCTCGAGTGTCTATGACTTCAACCTGGACGGCGTGACCGATCAGGCCGACTTGGACATCCTGATGGCGAATCTTGGCGCCTGCCCGACCGGCACGCCATGAACCGGATGGCGCTGGCGAGTTGCCTGTTGTTGGCCGGGATCTTTCTGATCCCGGCCTGCTCCGGCAGCGATACCAGCGCCAGCCCATCCCCGGAAGTTGCACGGTTGGAGCAGGCCATCCAGCCGCTTGCCGGCACGCAGGAATACATCGGCACCCAAGCCTGCGGCCAGTGTCACCAGCAGGCCTTGAGTGACTGGCAGGGCAGTGATCACGATCTGTCCATGCAGATTCCCGGCTCCGCCACCGTGCGGGGCGATTTCAATTCCGCCCGCTTCAGCCAGCATGGTGTGGACAGCCGCTTCGAGCGCCGCGACGGACGCTATTACGTCACCACCGACGGCCCGGATGGCAAGCTGAGCGAGTTTGAAATCCGCTACACCTTCGGTCATTTCCCGTTGCAGCAATACCTGATCGAACAGCCCGGTGGACGCCTGCAGGCGCTCGGCATCGCCTGGGACAGTCGCCCCCTGGCCGAAGGCGGGCAGCGCTGGTTCCACCTCTACCCCGATCAGGAACTGCAGCCGGGCCAGCGCCTGCACTGGACCGGGCGCGACCAGAACTGGAACTTCATGTGCGCCGAATGCCATTCCACCGGCGTCATCAAGGGTTATGACGAAGCCGAAGATCGCTACAGCACGCGCTGGGCCGAGCTCAACGTCGGCTGCGAATCCTGCCACGGCCCCGGTCTTGAACACGCGCGCTGGGCGCAGGGTTCCGAAGCCGAGCAAGCCACGGATTCGGAACGCGGGCTCCAGGTCCGCTTTCTGGAACGTCAGGACGTGGAATGGCGACCCGTGGCCGCCACCGGCAATCCGGTACGGATGCCGCAGCGCGAAACCCAGATCGAGATCGACAGTTGCGGCCGCTGCCACGGTCGCGCCACCCGGTTGCAGGATGGCCCTGCCTTCGGACAGTCCCTGCTGAACAGCCACCGCCCGGCGCTGCTCGATCCCGACCAGTACGATGCCGATGGACAGATGCGCGGTGAGGTCTTCAACTGGGGGCCGTTCCTGCAAAGCCGCATGTACCGCGCCGGGGTGACCTGCTCCGACTGCCACCAGCCCCACAGCCTGGCCCTGCGGGCAGAGGGCAATGCGGTCTGCACCCAATGTCATCAGGCCAGCCGTTTTGATATCACTGCCCATCACCACCACGAGGCCGCCGGTGCTGGCAGTCAATGTGTGAACTGCCATATGCCCACCACCACCTTCATGCAGGTGGATGCGCGCCACGATCATAGCTTTCGCGTGCCGCGCCCGGACCTGGGTGCGCGCCTGGGTACGCGCGATGCCTGCACCGATTGCCACACGGGCCGGGATTCAAGTTGGGCGGCGAGTCGGCTGGAAGACTGGTTCCCGCAAAGCCGCCACCGCGGCAACCATTTTGCGACGGCCTTCGATGCCGCCGGACGCGGCCGACCGGAAGCACACGAAGCCCTGCTCGAGATCATTCAGGATGCCGGGCAGGCTCCCATCGTGCGCGCCACGGCCTTGCGCCTGGCCCTGCCCTGGCTGGACCGCTCATTGGCAGAAGCGGCTCGCGCCGCGCTGCAACAGCCAGAGCCACTGCTGCGCATGGCCGCCCTTGAAGTGCTGGCCGAAACGCCATCGGAATTTCGCACCAACACCCTGCTTCCGGCCCTCGCCGATCCGATCCGGGCCGTGCGCCTGGCCGCCATTGCCGGGCTCGCAGAGTTGCCCGAGGCCGAACTGGATGCTGCGCAGAAGCGCACCTTCGATCAGGCACTTGAAGAATACACGGCAGCCTTGCGCTACAACGCGGACCGACCGGACGCCATGGTCACGCTGGGCGATTTGGAGCAACAGCGCAAGCAGCCCCTGCAAGCCGAGGCCAGCTACCGACGCGCGCTCACACTGGATCCCGGCTTCACCGTCGCCGCCCTGCGCCTGGCCGAGCTGATGCGCCGCCGTGGCAATGAAACCGGAGCCGAAGCCCTGCTGCGCGAACAACTCGCCCGCTTCCCGGAAGTCGGCGCCCTGCACCATGCCCTCGGGCTCTCGCTGGTTCGCCAGAAACGATCCGATGAAGCACTGGCACCACTGCACGAAGCAGTCCGTCTGGAATCTGGCGAGCCGCGTTATGCCCATGTCTACGCCACCGCGCTGAGCGAGCACGAACAGCCCGAAGCCGCCCGGAACGTGTTGATGACCGCTCTGGAGCAACACCCGCACCACGCCGACCTGCTGCTGGGCGCCGCCCTTGCGGCCGCTCGTGCAGGCGATCTGGACAAAGCGCTCGAGCTGGCCCAGCGCCTGGTCGCCGATCAGCCCGGTGATGCACGCGCCCGGCAGCTGCTGCAGTGGGTGCAGGCGGAAAAAAGCCGGCGTTGAACAGACCTCATGGCCGCGAAATAGCGTTGGATCCTTGCTCAAGAAGATTGCCGGGATGACGCACCGGATCCCGTCCACATTGACACGGTATCCCCCGACTGGACAGAACAAGGCGTCAAGGCCGGGATGGATCGGCGGAATGTCCGCCCGGTGCATTCGGATGTCCGCTGCGTGCATGGCCCGCCACCGGCTCGTGACGCACGCTGACAACGCCTCGTAGCAACCATCCCAATGGTGAAACCCATGTCCAGAATGCTTTTCTCCGCAGTCCTGCTGACCCTGCTTCTTGCGTGCGGCGGTGCGGCCATCGCCACCGGCACACCAGGCGCCAAACCGGCAGAGCCGGCAACCCGTCTCGCGAATCTCGCGGTGTATTCCCGACTGCCATTTTCCGATCAGGCCGACTTCATCGCCGCGCGGCGAGGTCGCATTGCCGCCCTGCCCGATGGTGAAATCCGCAATGCCGAAGGCCAGGTCATCTGGGACATGGCCGGCTATGCGGCCTTCATGCACAGCGAGACCGCGCCGGACACGGTCAACCCCAGCCTTTGGCGGCAGGAGCGCCTGAACAACATCACTGGTCTGTTCAAGGTGACATCGCGTATTCATCAGATTCGCGGCTTTGACCTGTCCAACATGACCATCGTCGAAGGCGACACCGGCCTGATCATCATCGACCCGCTGGTGGCCACCGAAACCGCCGCCGCCGGTCTGGCCCTGTACCACAAGCATGTCAACCAGAAGCCGGTGGTGGCGGTGATCTACTCGCACTCACACTTGGACCACTTCGGCGGCGTGAAGGGCGTCACCTCGGACGCGGACGTGGAAGCGGGCAAAACCCGCATCCTGGCGCCCGGCGGATTTCTTGAGCACGCCGTGTCGGAAAACGTCTACGCCGGCAACGCCATGAGCCGTCGCGCCCTTTACATGTACGGCGCGCTGCTGCCCAAGAGCGCGGACGGGCAGATCGGTACCGGGCTGGGCAAGACCACCGCCCTGGGCACGGTCACCCTGATTGCGCCGACCGATCTTGTCGGGGAGCAGGGCGAGGCCACCGAAACCCGCAGCATCGACGGGGTGGAGATCGAGTTTCAGCTCACCCCAGGCACCGAGGCTCCGGCGGAGATGAACCTTTATTTTCCGCAGTTCAAAGCCCTGTGCATGGCGGAAAACGCCTCGCACACGATGCACAACGTGCTCACCATCCGCGGTGCCCAGGTGCGGGATACGCGCCAGTGGTCGCGCTATCTGGATCAGGCACTGCGCAGCTACGGTGATCGCACCGAGGTGCTGTTCGCCCAGCACCACTGGCCAACCTGGGGGGCGGCAGAAATCCGTGGCTTTCTCGCCGACCAGCGCGACATGTACCAGTACATCCACGACCAGACCCTGCGCCTGGTCAACCACGGCCTGACGCCATTGGAAATCGCCGACAGCCTGCAGACCCTGCCGCCGCAACTGGCGAACAAGTGGCATGCGCGCGACTACTACGGCACCCTCAGCCACAACGTGCGCGCGGTCTACCAGCGCTACATGGGGTTTTACGACGGCAACCCGGCCAACCTCGATCCGCTGCCGCCGACGCAGGCTGCCCACCATTACGTCGACTTCATGGGCGGCGCGGATGCCATCATGGGCAAGGCCCGGGCCTCATTCACCAACGGTGAATATCGCTGGGTGGCCGAAGTGATGAAGCACGTCGTGTTCGCCGAGCCGGAGAACGCGGCGGCGCGCGAGCTTCTGGCCGATGCGCTGGAGCAAATGGGTTACCAGGCCGAAAGCGGCACCTGGCGCAATGCCATGCTGATGGGCGCCTTCGAACTGCGACACGGCGTGCCCACCGGAGGGGGCACCTCCGCCTCACCCGACACGCTCACCGCCATGACGATCGGGATGTACTTCGACTACATGGGCATCCGGCTCAACGGGCCGCTGGCGGCACTCATCCTGCCCGAGTTCAACCTCAACTGGAGCTTCGTCGACCTGGGAGAAACCCACGTCATGACACTGCGCAACGGCACCCTGACCCATCGCCAGGCCGAGCCTGATCCGCAGGCCCTTTTGACGCTGTATCTCACCCGCCCGGTGCTGGACGATGTGCTGCTCGGAAAGCTCAATTTCTTCGACGCCGTGCGCAGCGGCCAGATCGAGCTCGAGGGCAACAGCGCGCTGCTGATCCTCGTGGCCTGGCTGCAGGATGCCTTTGATCCCTTCTTCAACATCGTCACGCCCTGAGCACGGACGAACGTCCGGCCATACCCGGTGCCGGACCCTTCCGCCACCCGCGACGGTTTTGCCACACGCCATGACGCAACAACGCCTTTCACCCCTGCGCCCGAAACCATGCACGCACCCGCGCTCCCCTCGCATACCGCTGGCCAACCCGCACGCTGCCGCCCAGCATCAATGCGCGATCCCGCATGTTGCGCAAACCGTTGCCGGGTTTTGCAGTCGGTGAAAGGCCCTTCCCGTCATCCTCCACCGCCAATACCAGCCACGCCTCGCCATGCCGCCAATACAGGTTCAGCCGCACTCGTACCTGCGTTGCGTCGGCATGGCGCACCACGTTGTTCACCGCCTCCTGCACGATGCGGTACGCCGCCACCGAGGCTGCTTCGTCCAATGCCGTTAGCGCACCGGCATCGCGGGTATCAAGCGAAAAGCGCAAGCCTGCACGTTCGGCCTGCTGCCGGATGCTGCCGCGATCCATCGCCTTGAACAAACCCAATTCGTTCAATGCCGAAGGCCGCAAAGCTTCGATCGCACCGCTCAACGCAAACCGCATGTCAATGACCAGACTGCGCAATCCACTGATCCACGACGCGTTCTGTGCCGGCGCATCCAGTTCCACCAGTTTCAACTGGGTCTGCAACGCGGTAATGCTCTGACCCACCGAATCGTGCAGCTCCATCGCGACCCGCCCACGCTCCACTTCCGTCGCACGCACGCTGCGGCCTACCGCATCCGCCAGCTCCCGCGCCATCGCCTGCTCACGCAAGTGCGTCTGCCGCAACTCGCCCAGCGCCATGCGCAGATGATCCAGACTGGAGCCGAACATCAGCGCCATCGCCCCTGCGATGGCGACAAACAACTGCATCCAGATGATCGACTGCGATGTGGCCTGCGCCAGGTGATCCTCCACGGCGAGCACCAGACTCACCGCCAGAATCGAAATCACCGCCCCGCGCCAGCCGTGCCGCGCAGCGAACACCACCACCGCCACCAGCAGAAGCAGGCGCAGGAACTCGATCAGATTGGCATTCGGCACCTCATGGGCCAACAGCACGAACCCCAACGCCACAGGTGCGACCCAGAGCGTGGCCTGTTTCAGTACCTTCGCCGAGCCACGCCGCAGTCTCGGCTCCACCATCCACGCCAGTGCCGGCACCGCCAGCATCGTACCGAGAAAGTAGCCGAGCAGGTTCTTCAGGCGGGCATGGCGCTGCTCCGCGACGTGGGCGAGCGGTTTCCGCCCGTGCGCTGCATCGTGCTGTCAATGCACGACAACCCGGCCTTCGTGGCCGAGGCGCTGGCGCTGGGAGCACACGGTTATGTCAGCAAGTCCGTGGGTTCGGACGAGTTGGTTGCTGCGATCAGCGCTGTCCTGAAGGGCGAGCGCTATTTGAGCCACGATGTGCGCCCTTCCACTCCCACAACCGCGCCCGCAGCGGTGCGGATTGATCTATCGCCGCGCGAGCGCGATGTGCTGATGCTTTTGATGCGCGGATTCATCCCCAAGGCGGCCGCCGTGGAGCTTGGCATCAGCGACAAGACTTTCTACGCCCATCGCGCTCGGCTGCTGGACAAGCTCGGCGCAAGGAACGATCGCGATCTGGCGCGCTTGGCGGTGGAGCTTGGGTTGGTTTGACGAAGGCCTTTGCCGTCGGTTTTCAATGGCGGCAACACGCGCGAATCGTGGCGCACCCTCAATGCCGCAGCCGCCGCGCCACCGCAGGGCGCCATAGCAGGGCCATCAATACACCCACGGCGAAACCGGTCAGGTGCGCCCACCAGGCCACGGCGCCAAAGGCGGGGCCAACCCAGACGAAGCCGAGTTGCAGCAGGGCCCAGATCGCGATCAGCAGCGGTGCGGGGGTGCGCACGAATTCCAGGAACAAGCCCAACGGCACCACGAAGCCGAGATGGGCGCGGGGAAACAACGCGAGATAGGCACCTATCACGCCGGAAATCGCGCCGCTGGCCCCCACGATCACGGTGGCGTGGGTGTCATGCAGTGAATACGCGGCGGCGAGGTTGGCCAGTGCGCCGCACAGCAGGAACAGCAGTAACAACCGCAACGGCCCGAGGGCGCGCTCGGAGGGCACACCGAAGATCACCAGGAACAGCAGATTGCCGACCAGGTGCAGCCAGTCGGCATGCACGAAGATGGCCGAGAACAGATTGAGGATGCGGCCATCGCGGATGGCGTGCCAGCCGGCCTCACCGGCCAGGAGGGTTTCGGGCACGGTGCCCCAGCGTTGCAGGAAGGGGCCGCGTGCGGTGGCGTCACCGGTGGCGAGCCAGATCCAAACCGCCATGCAGGCCACCACGAGCAGGGGCGTGACCCAGGGCGGCGAGGGACGGCGGCGCGACGGGACGTGGATGAACATGCGAGATCCTCACACGTACCCGGGTTCAGGGCCGCGCCAGCAGGAAGCGACGGCCGCGGATGTCCAGTACCACACCATCGGTACGGATCGTGTCGACCACGACATCCTGGGCCACTGATTCACCCTGTCGCAGGCGGTGGCCATCGATCAGCACGAAGCGTGCCGCAGGATCGGGATCGTAGACGTGCATCGACAGGCGCAACGGTGGGAGCTGCTCGCGCTCCGCCGCGGGCAGGCGTGCAAGCAGCGGTACGGATTCGAGCACGACTTCCGGTTCGGGTGCTGGTGCTGGTGCTGGTGCTGGTGCTGGTGCTGGTGCTGGTGCTGGTGCTG
>CAZTXX010000015.1:0-17056 GCA_964617405.1 uncultured Aquimonas sp.
TTGGCGCTGCTCGACTCCAGCATCTCGACACCTTCGATGCCGGATACGGCGTCCTCCAGGATCTGGGTGACACGGCTTTCCACCACCGCCGCCGAGGCGCCGGGATAGGTCACGCCCACCGACACCACCGGCGGGTCGATCTTGGGCAGCTCACGCAGGGTCAGCCGGGTGAAGGCCATCAGGCCCATCGCGATCAGCAGCAGGCTCATCACGGTGGCCAGCACCGGGCGCTTGATCGAGAGGTCGGAAATCATCATCGCGAAGTTCTCCCTGGCAGGCGCGCCATCACGGCGTGCCGCCCGGCTCGACGATGCGCACCTTGGCGCCCGGACGCAGCTTGACCGTGCCATCCATCACGATGCGGTCGCCTTCGGCCAGCCCTTCACGCAGTTCCACCTCGCCACGCCGACGCGTACCCGTCACCACGTCAACCGTTTCCACCGTGTCATCGGCGAGGATGCGATACACGAAGGCCCGCGTGCCCACCTGCAACACGGAAATTTCCGGCACCACCAAAGCGCGCCGTGGCGGCTGCAGCAAACGCACGGTCAACAGCATGCCCGGGCGCAGCTGGCCGGAAGGGTTGGGAATTTCGGCGCGCACGGTCACTGCACGGGTCAGCGGATCCACACGCGAACCCACGGCGGTCACGCGACCCTCGAAGGTCTGCCCGACGAATGCCGGGCTGAGTGCGCGAACGCTCTGGCCGACCGCGATCTGGCCGAAATAGGTTTCCGGCACCGGGAAGTCGAGCTTGATGGTATGGATGTCGTCGAGCGTGGAGATGACCGCGCCGGGTGTGACCAGCGCACCCGGGCTGACGCGCCGGAACCCGAGTACACCGGCGAACGGCGCGCTGATGATGCGATCGGCCAGTGCCGCGCGGATCGCGTCGGCGCGCGCGCGGGCGGCGTCGCGCACCGAAAGCTGGGTATCGAGCTGGCTGCGCGGGATGGTTCCCTGTTTCACCAGTTCGGCGAGACGGTCGTACTGCTTGCTGGCCTCCACAAAGGTGGCTTGCGCCGCTTCCAGTTGCGCCACCTCGGCACGGCCGGAAAGATCGACCAGCACACTCCCCGCCTCCACGTAGTCGCCATCCTGGAAGTTCACCCGGGTGACGGTCTCGGTGACCTTGGCGGTAAGGGTGAGGGATTCATTGGCCTGGGCCGTGCCCAGGGCCTGGATTTCGTCCTGCCACTCCGTCGCGGCCACGGTCGTGGCCGTCACCACCGACGCCGCCGGCCCCTGGAAGCCACCGGTGACGGCTTCCTTCTTGCAACCGGGCAGCAGCGCGGCCAATGCCAACGCGCAGAAAAGGGGGACGAGACGGGACTTCGAGGGCATGTGACACCGGGACGGAAAACGGACGAACGGGCACCGGGAGACGGCACGGGATTCCGCGCGCCGTCCGTGGACACGGCCCGGCGCGCGGGCAATCCTTTCGATTCTACGGAGCACGCGCAAGGCGCGCATGGGCTATCAGTCATGGAACGCACCGCGGCACCGATGGCGGGCGCGCGCTTCAGCGATCAGTCAGCCACTTTCCACGCGGGGAGGTCATCGCCATTCGTCAGGCAGGAACCTGGAAACTCTCCGGGCCCAGCAGATCGATTCCACATTCCAGCGTCGAAAACCAGCTCAGGAAATCGGGGATCGCCTGACCGCGCAGCGGCAGACCGTGCTGGGGCACGATCATCACCGGGTCTATGGTGCGCACCATGTCGCACCATAGACGCGCCACCCGACGCGAACCCATGTAGCGCCGGTGGAAGCCCTCCATGCGCGGCCGCAGAGACTCAAAGTCCTCCACCGGCACATAGGGCTCACCTGTACCGATCATCGAGGCGCCGGTATCGCCCGAAAAAAGGATGCGACTGATCGGATCGTAAAAGCTGAAATTTCCCACCGAATGCAGGAAATGGGCGGGCACGGCCAACAGGTGGCCGCCATCCATTTCGATACGTCCACCCTCATCGGGCAACAGCAGATAGCGGTCCGAATGAGCGTTCTGTTGGTAGCCAGGCACGGTATGAGGCACGAAGCGCCCCCATAGCCTGGAGCAAACCAATTGGGCCGAGGTATACATCAGCCAGCGGTCGGCCGCACCGATGATGTCGGGGTCCTGGTGCGAGGCCAGGATCCAGGTCAACTCCTTGAGCGGCACGTAACGCGCCACCGCAAGGGAAAGCGGGGTATACAAAAGGCCGCCACCCGGATCCAGCAGAGCCGATGCACGGCCATGGGTGATTAGGAACTGGTTCGCCTGCACACCATCATCGCTGCGAACGAGGTCGTTGAACACGATGCAACGATGACCACCGTGCTCGAAAAGAATATGAGCCATTGCAAACAGCTTGGGAAAGAAAAGGCCCCTGATTCTGGTGGCTCGACACCACGAGGGCTTGACCCAGAGCAAATCACCCACCCCAGGCCGTGACACACTTCTCAAAACCGCTCACACCACGCCCGGCAGGTGCTCCATCAGCCAGTTGCGGGCATCCTCGGCGTCCTGTTCGTACCAGGCGCGTGCCGAGCCCAGGCGGAAGGTGTAACCCCAGGCATCCATGTCGGCCATCAGGCGCGCGCTGCCCACACCGGGCAGGCGCCCGGCCAGGGTGATCTGCAGGTAGCAGGTGGCGTCTTCCTCTGCGATGGAGTCGGTGGCATCGGTATGCACCTGGGCACGGCGCTCGGGCGGCAGCACGATCAGGTGACAGGCTTCGTGCAGGGCCGAATGCATGGGAGTGTCGCCGCGCACGTAGACCCGGTGTCCGATGATGCCGGCCTCCGGCTCGCCCCAGTAGCTGCCGGGAATGGCCGCACCGTCCGGCACTTCCACCAGTTCCAGTCCGAAACCGGCCAACAGCCGCGCCAGCGGTGCGAAGCCGGCTTCGGCCACGCACAACACGGCGGCGTCATCGGTCTTGTGCACGCCTCACCCGGAATGGCTTGAGGCCAGTCAGGCCGGTGTCTGGTCGCCGCCCTCGGCGAGCGAGACGGAGATGTCGAGCACGTCGTGCTCGCCATCGTGCACCAGATCCACCTTCACCGCATCGAGGTCCACGCTGACGTACTTGCGGATCACCTCGAGCAGTTCGCGGCGCAGCAGCGGCAGGTAGTCCGGGCCGCCGCGCGCGCTGCGCTCCTGCGAAACGATGATGCGCAGGCGCTCGCGGGCGATGCTCGCGGTGTCTTTCTTCGGTCGCAGGAAATCGAACAGACCCATGGGATCAACCTCCGAACAGCTTGGAGAAGAAGCCCTTCTTCTCGACCTGGGTGAAGCGCAGCGGGCGATCTTCGCCCAGCAGCCGCGCCACGGCATCCTCATAGGCCTGTGCGGCGGGAGATTCGCCATCCAGGATCACCGGCTCGCCTTTGTTGGACGCATTGAGCACGTCGGGAGACTCGGGGATCACGCCCAGGATCGACAGGCCGAGGATTTCCTCCACGTCCTTGATCGAGAGCATTTCGCCGGTTTCCACCCGCGCCGGGTTGTAGCGCGTGAGCAGCAGGCTGTCCTTCACCTTCTCGCCGCGCTCGGCCTTGCGGGTCTTGGCCGCGAGCAGGCCCAGGATGCGGTCCGAGTCGCGCACCGAGGACACCTCCGGGTTCACCACCACCACCGCGATATCGGCGAAGTACATGGCGAGGAAGGCGCCGCGCTCGATGCCGGCGGGTGAGTCGCACACGATGAAATCGAATCCGTCGTCCGCCAGGTCCTTGAGCACGCGCTCCACGCCGTCCTGGGTGAGCGCGTCCTTGTCGCGCGTCTGGGAGGCGGCGAGCACGTAGAGGTTCTCGAAGCGCTTGTCGCGGATCAGGGCCTGTTTGAGACTGCAATCGCCGTTGATGACGTTGACGAAGTCGTATACGACGCGCCGTTCGCAGCCCATGATGAGATCGAGATTGCGCAAGCCCACGTCGAAATCGATCACGACGGTCTTCTTGCCGCGCTGCGCCAATCCGCAAGCCAGGCTTGCACTGGTGGTGGTCTTGCCCACGCCGCCCTTGCCGGACGTAACGACGATGATCTGGGTCAAGTTGAGGCTCTCCATTGGGCTGGATGGGTGATTCGGGAATCGCGGGGGCGTCTACACCCCGCACGGTAGGGGCGGGCGGATGCCGCCGGCATCAGGTCATTTCCGCCATGCGCAGGCTGTCGTCTTCCAGCCAGACCTGCACCGCCTTGCCACGAAGCTCAGCCGGAACTTCCTCGATCACCTTGTAACGCCCGGCGATCGCGATCAGTTCAGCGTGAAACTCGCGACAGAATATACGGGCTTTTTCATCCCCTTGCGCGCCCGCCAGGGCCCGTCCGCGCAACGGACCATAAACGTGTACCGAGCCATCGGCGATGACTTCGGCGCCCGCGCCCACGCTGGCGGCGACCACAAGATCGCGCCCTTGCGCATAGACTTGCTGGCCCGAACGCACCGGCACGACGTGCATTTGCGACACCACAGACGCCGGGGCCAATGGCACGCTCGGCGTGGCGGGCGGCGGGGCAGCGGCGGTGGCGGGCTCGCGCGCTGGCGGCGGCGCGGGTGATACCGCATCGTTTTCATATTGGGCGCGGAACTTGGCCAGCAGGGGCAAGCCCAGCCCCAGGGACAGGGCTTCGATTTCGCGTGTGCCGTAGGCCAGCGCCACCGGCAGCACGCCCGCCTCGCGCAGGGCGGCAAGCACGGCGCTCACCGATGCGAGATCAGGAGTGGGCGACAGGGCACCAAGATCGACCACCACCGCAGCACGGGCGAACAAGTTGGGCGCGCGCTGCACCCGTTCGCGCATTTCCTCGCCCAGACGCACTGGATCAAGGCTGCGGATGCGCAGATTGGCGATGCCGACCTGCCCCATCTTCAGCTCACCGGCCTGTTCGTAGTCAGAGGCTCCGTGCGTCATCGTCAGGCCACCCCGTCGGCGGTCGTCGGGCCATGCGGGCGAGCGGCCAGCCAGGGAAGATCGGGCAAACCTGGCCCGTCGAGCCAGCGCTTCTTCACCCATGGGTAGCATTCCAGCTGCTTGGCCAGCATGGACACGCGCAAGCCGTTTTCGTCCATCACACGCTGACCGACCTCCTGGAATCCATAGGTGCCATGGAACACCAGAGCGGCGTCGTTGCGCGGTTCGAGGAAGACCTCGCAAGCCAAGGTCGGGGCGCGCACCTCGGCGAAACTGGTGATGTCGGCATAGAGGATGCGTCCCATGCCGCCACCGCGCTGCGCGCTGGCGATCACCACCCGGTCGATGTAGAGGAACTCGGAATAGCGCTCCTTGAACCAGCGGTAGTTGCTGCTGGCATAGCTGCTGGCATGGTCGAAGGCGATGAGAAAGCCCACCAGGCGCCCACCGGATTCGGCCACGCGGAAATACGCGGCTTCGGCGAACGCGAAGCGCACCTGCTCCGGCGTCAGTGCAAGGATGGCGGGGCCGGCGGCATTGTTGAGCGCCAGCACGGCTTCCAGCTCATGCTCGCGCACCTCGCGAATCAGGATCGACATTCCACTCTCCGAAACGCCCGATGATCCGTCAGCCACCGGGTCGCATGGGCGCCAGTATCGCATGGGGACCGGCGCGCCGGCGGGCCTCAAACTGCAGGCGGGAGGCTGCGCGAAGGCCACATTCGACGCGCAAAACCCCGTTCCCCGCGCACTTCTGGCAACATATGGCGCCTTGCCGCACCCTCTGCGGGATGCCAGATGAACCAAAGCGTCATTCTCGACCTGGCGAAGTTGCGCCGCAGTTGCGCGCAATGCTCGTTGCAGCAGCTCTGCTTTCCGGCCGGCATCAACCATGACGATCTGGAACGGCTCGACGAGGTCGTGCACAAGCGGCGGCCGCTGACGCGCGGTGAACGCCTGTTCCGCATGGGCGATCCGCAACAGGCGCTGTATGTTGCACGTGACGGCAGCTTCAAGACAGTCACCATCAGCAATGGCGGGGAAGAGCAGATCATCGGCTTCCACCTGCCGGGCGAGCTGATCGGGCTGGACGCATTGGGCAGCGGGCAGCACCGCTGCGAAGCCGAGGCGCTGGGCCCGGCCACGGTATGCGAAGTGCCGATCGACGCGCTGGAATCGGTATGCAGGCTGGTTCCGGGCTTCCAGAGCCAGATGCTGCGGATCATCGGGCGCAGTGTCGGACGCGACCAGGATCACCTGGAAATTCTCGGCCGGCGCCAGGCGCAGGAGCGCATTGCGCTGTTCCTGCACGGGTTGTCGGAGCGTTACCGCGCCCTGGGCCATCCCGGCGACGAGTTCAGCCTGCCGATGAGCCGCGAAGACATCGCACGCTTCCTCGGGCTGGTGATCGAAACCGTCAGTCGCGGTTTCACCCGACTGCAGGACGAAGGCCTGATCCGGGTGCGGGGCCGGCAGTTGCGTATCCTGGAACCCGCGCAGCTGGAGGCGGTGGCCCTGGGTGACGTGGCGCCGGAAAGCGGACATGCCTGCCCGCGCAGCGCCTGACGGCATCGTTCACGCCATGGCATGGCCCGTGCGCTGCCTGTCGTTGTTCTGGTTGATCGCGCTGCCGGCCTTCGCTCAATCCTCCGGTGCACCGGAAAACTGCGCGATCATCGCCTCCGACTTGGAGCGACTTGCCTGCTACGACTCCTTCTACCGCCTGCAACCGGAAGACACCCGGGCGGCGGACGAGACCGCGCGTGCCGCCGCCGAAGCGCTGGCCCTGCTGGCCGCCACAATGGAAAATTCCGATACCGACACCGGTGCGGGCGCGCCCCGCAAGAGCGGCGACAACAGCGAGATCATGCCGCTGGAAGACGTCACCATCGCGCTGGCCAACGCCGGCCGCGGTTCGATGCTGGACCGGCGCTGGGAACTGGCACGCGATTCCAAGTTCGGCGTGTTCAACCTGCGTGCCTACAAACCGATCTATGCCCTGCCCTTCTTCTGGGCCACACGCACCAATCCGCTGCCGCAATCGCCGAATCCTGCCAACAGCGTGACCGACTGGGAAAACGTGCAGCCGGTCGAGGGCAAGTTCCAGGTCAGCTTCAAAGCCAAGCTCGGCGAGAACCTGTTCGGCGACAACGGGGACCTGTGGGGCGCCTATACCCAGACCTCGCGCTGGCAGATGTTCAACAGTGAAACCTCACGCCCGTTCCGCGAAACCAACTACGAACCCGAACTGATGCTGGTGTTCCGCAACCGCTACCACGTCGCCGGCTGGAACGGGCGCATGGCCGCGATCGGGATCAACCACCAGTCCAACGGGCAGAGCGACCCGCGCTCGCGCAGCTGGAACCGCATCGTGGGAACCATCGGGCTGGATCGCGAGAACTGGGCCCTGGTGGTGCGTCCCTGGTGGCGCGTCCCGGAGGGCAGCCGGGAAGACAACAACCCCGGCATCGAGGACTACATCGGGCGTGGTGACGCGATGCTCGTCTGGCGGCGCGGCCAGCATGAGATATCGAGCATCGTGCGTCACTCGCTGCGCGGCGGAGATCGTTCGCACGGCTCCCTGCAGGTCGACTGGGGCTTCCCGCTCGACGGCCCGCTGCGCGGCCACGTGCAGTTCTTCAGCGGTTACGGCGAGAGCCTGATCGACTACAACCACGCATCCACTTATATCGGGTTGGGCATCTCGTTGATCGAATGGTTCTGAGGCAGCGCAAACCGGATATCCGCGGCGCGTTACACTTCATGGTTCCGCCATGCGCGAGCACAGCGGTGAATGTTTCGATCTTCCGCCGTTCCCCAGCACCTCAGCCCCATGCCCACACCCTCCGGATCCAACACCGCACCACTGCGCGAAGTCGCCTTTGCCGCCGTCGACCAGCCCCTCAGCGATGATGTGAACCGCCTCGGCGCGCTGGTCGGATCGATGGTGTCCGAGCAGCGCGGCGAGGACTTTCTCGCCCTGATCGAACTGATCCGCACCGCAGCCATCCGGCGGCGCGAACGCGGCGACGACGAGATCGTGCTGCAACAACTGCTGGACACGATGGCCCCGGCTACCGCCGAGGCGGTGGTGCGCGCCTTCGCGGCCTATTTCAATGCGGTGAACCTGGCCGAACGCGTGCACCGCATTCGGCGCCGACGCGACTACCAGCGCGCCGGCAGCGCCCCGCAGCCCGGCAGCCTGCACGCGGTGCTGGAGGGACTGAAGGCCGACGGCGTCGATCTCGACACCCTCGCCCAGTGGCTGCCGCGCCTGCAACTGGAGCTGGTGTTCACCGCCCATCCCACCGAGGCGATGCGCCGCGCCCTGCTGGAAAAGGAACAACACCTTGTCCGTGGCCTGATCGTTTCCATGGACCCGAGCCTCACCCCGCAGGAGCGCCGCACCGAAACCGGTCGCATGCGCACCGCCCTCACCGCCGCCTGGCAGACCGCCGAAAGCCCACCCACCCGACCCACCGTGGCCGACGAGCTGGAGCACGTCGGGTTCTATCTGTCCGAGGTGATCTATCGCGTGCTGCCGGTGTTCCACGAAGTCCTGGACGAGGCCATCGAATCGGTCTACGGCCAGCGCCTGCCTTTGCCGCGCCTGCTCGGCTTCGGCTCGTGGGTGGGCGGCGACATGGACGGCAATCCCAACGTGGGTGCGGAAACCATCCAGTCGACCCTGGCACGCCAGCGACAGATGGTGCTGGGTGCCTACCGGCGCGACCTGGTGCGCCTGTCCGGCCTGCTCAGCCAATCGACCGAACGCGCCGGTATCGCACCCGAGGTGTTGGCACGCATCGAGGACTATCGACTGCGATTCCCGGAAGCCGCGGCGCAGGAGCGCCCGCGGCACGCCGACATGCCCTACCGCGCCCTGCTGGCCCTGATCGACGCCCGCCTGGCCGCGACCATCGACGGCGCGCCACAGGCCTACACCGGTCCCGACGAATTCGCGGATGACCTGAGCCTGATCGCCGACAGCCTCGCCACCCACCGCGGCGTGCATGCCGGGGGTTTCAACCTGGAGCGGGTGCGCCGACGGCTGCATGCCTTCGGCTTCCACCTGGCCACGCTCGACGTGCGACAGGACTCGGCGGTGCATGACGAGGCGCTGGCGATCCTTCTGGGTGAGCCCGGGTTCGCCGCGGCCGATGCCGGCACGCGTGCCGCACGGCTGGTCGAGGTACTGGCCGAACCGGCGCCGGCACTGGATATCGACACCCTCGCGGAACCCGCACGTGGCGCGCTGGCGGTGTTTCGCGCACTGGCCACGGCGCGGCGCAGCTATGGCAGCGCGGCGCTCGGGCCGTACATCGTGAGCATGAGCCGCAGCGCCGCCGACGCGCTGGCGGTGCTGGCGCTGGCCCGCCTGGGTGGCGACCACGAAGCCGACAACGCGCTCGATGTGGCACCGTTGTTCGAGACCGTGGCCGATCTGCAGGCCGCACCCGAGGTATTGCGCGCGCTGCTGTCCGAACCACGCTACCGCACCCACGTGGCCGCACGCGGCGACCGCCAGATGGTGATGCTGGGTTATTCCGACAGCGCCAAGGATGCCGGCATGCTGGCCTCGCGCTTTGCCTTGCAGCAGGCGCAGATCGCCCTGCTCGCCGTGGCCCACGAATTCGGTGTGCGACTGGTGTTCTTTCATGGCCGTGGCGGATCGATCAGCCGCGGTGGTGGCAAGACCGAGCATGCGGTGATCGCCGCACCGCGCGGCAGTGTCGATGGCCACCTGCGCGTCACCGAACAAGGTGAGGTGATCCACCGGCGTTACGGCATCCGGGCGCTCGCCTTGCGCAATTTCGAGCAGGTGTTCGGTGCGGTGATGCGCGCCAGCCTGCGGCCACGCAAACCGGAACCGCGCGAGGGGCTCTGGCGCGAGCGCGCAAGGGAGATGGCGCAAGTGTCTCGCGCGGCCTACCGCGCCCTGGTGCACGACGACCCGGACTTTGCGACCTACTTTCGCGAAGCCACACCCATCGACCTGATCGAACGCCTGCGCCTGGGCTCGCGCCCGGCCAAGCGAGCCGGCAGTGGCGACGTGGGCTCGTTGCGCGCGATCCCTTGGGTGTTCGCCTGGGCGCAGACGCGCGGCAACCTCACCGCCTGGTATGGCGTGGGCACGGGACTGGCGCACGGCATCCAGACCTGGGGGCGCGAGACGCTGGCCGAAATGGTGAACGACTGGCCCTTCTTCGCTACGCTGGTCGACGATCTGGAAATGGCCTTGGCCAAGGCCGACCTGGGCATCTTCGAAGGCTATTCGCGCCAGTCCGCGCGCCATGCGGACTTCCACCCGCGCATCCGCGCCGAGTTCGAGCGCACCCGCGACGCCGTGCTGGCGCTGCGCGGCACCGACGAGCTGCTTTCGCATGACCCGCGCCTGCGCCGCTCGATCCGCCTGCGCAATCCCTATGTGGATCCGATCAACCTGTTGCAGCAAAGCCTGCTGCGCCGCTGGCGCGCCGACGGGCGTCCCGATGACGCCAACTATCGGGCCCTCGTGGCCACCGTGAACGGCATCAGCGCCGGCATCCAGAACACCGGCTGAGAGGCCGGCTGCCGGCTCGTTGGCCGGCAGCCCCAGGTTTTTTCAACCCAGCGAGGCCAACCAGTCGTCGTCGGAACCTTCGTTGACGCCATCGAAGAGCACCGTGGACAGATAGCGCTCGCCGGTATCGGGCAGCATGGTCAGCACCACCGAGCCTGCCGGCGCATCGCGCGCCACGCGCAACGCCGCCGCCGCCGTGGCGCCGGAGGAAATGCCCACGAAGATGCCCTCCTCGCTGGCGAGCTGGCGCGCCGTGGCCAGCGCCTCTTCGTCGCTGACGGGCAGCACCGCGTCATGCAGCTCGCGATTGAGCACCGCGGGCAGGAAGTCCGGGGTCCAACCCTGAACCTTGTGCGGTTTCCACTCCGCGCCACCCAGGAGCGAGGCGTTGACCGGTTCGGCCGCAACGATCTTCACTTCCGGGCGTGCCAGCCGCAGCACCTCACCGACCCCGGTGAAGGTGCCGCCGGTGCCCCAGCCGGAGACGAAGTAGTCGAGCCGCTTGCCGGCAAAGTCCTGGATGATCTCGGCGCCGGTGGTATTGCGGTGATAGGCCGGATTGGCCGGGTTGGCGAACTGGCTGGCAAGGAACCAGCCATGCTTTTCAGCCAGCTCGCGCGCCCTGGCGACGGCGCCGGTGGTCCTGGCGGCGGCCGGGGTGAGAAGAACCTTGGCGCCGTAGGCGCGCATCAGCTTGCGGCGTTCGATGGAAAAGGTTTCGGTCATCACCGCGACGAATCGATAACCGCGCGCCGCGGCCACCATCGCCAGTGCCACGCCGGTATTGCCCGAGGTCGCCTCGACGATGGTGTCGCCGGGCTTGAGCACACCGCGCTGCTCGGCATCGAGCACGATGCCCAGGGCCAGGCGGTCCTTCACCGAGCCGCCGGGATTGAAGGCCTCGACCTTGGCATAGACGGTGACATCCGCGGGCGCGAGGCGGTTGAGTTTCACGATCGGGGTGCGACCGATGGTGTCGACGATGGAGTTGTAAAGAGCCATGGGGTGTTCCTTGATGGGGTGCGGGTGCTGCCCGGGTCGACACATGGTGGGTATCGCGGGCGCGCCGGAAAAATGGCCGGATCACGTATTCTCATGCCTTCTGGTTATATGATCGCTCCCAGCCGTTCTTGGACGCCCCCGCCACACGGCCATTAGCGTGCGGATTTTCCTGCTCATACCCTGTCGACATGACCCTCACCCAGCTGCGCTATCTCGTCGCGATCGCCGACGCCGGCCTCAACATCACCCAGGCGGCGGAGCGGGTGCATGCCACCCAGCCGGGTCTGTCCAAGCAGCTCAAGCAGTTGGAGGACGAGCTGGGATTCCAGCTCTTCCTGCGCAAGGGCCGCAGCCTCGACAGCATCACCGCGCCGGGCGTGGAAGTGATCGCTCGGGCCCGCAAGGTGCTGCTGGAGGCCGGCAATATCCGCGCCCTGGCTGCCAACCTGCGTGGCGAAATCCAGGGTGAGCTGGCGATCGGCACCACCCACACCCAGGCGCGCTACGTGCTGCCGCCGGTCATCGCTCCGCTGCGCCGGCATTTTCCCGAAGTGAGCATCCACATCGTGCCGACCGGCGAAGGCGAGGCGCTCGCGGAACTGGGGCGCGGCGCGGATCTGGCCTTGGTGAGCAGCTCGGGCAGCCCACCGGAAGGCGGCGTCGCGGTGCCGCTGTACTCCTGGCGCCGGGTGGTCATGGTGCCGCGTGGCCATGCCCTCGCGCGCCTGCAGCGCGCGCCCACGTTGGGTGAACTGGCGCGTGAGCCGATCGTCAGCTACGAGTCCTCGCTCAAACCCGAGTCCTCGCTGCGCGTGGCCTTCGCACGTGCCGGGCTGGAACCGCGCATCGCCTTCACCGCGCGTGATGCCGACCTGATCAAGACCTATGTGCGCGCCGGGCTTGGCATCGGCATTCTGGCCGAAATGGCGGCCTCACCCCAGGACGACGCGGATCTGGTGCAACTGCCTGCCGACGAGCACTTTTCCGCCTGCATGGCCTGGGCCGTGTTGCCGCGCGAACGGGTACCGCGCAACTACACCCTGAAACTCATCACCCTGCTGGCGCCGCAATACGACGAACACGACCTGCGGCGCGCGCTGCAAGGCACGCTGGAAGGCGGCTGGCCGATACCCCCGGCCTGGGCTGATCGTGTCGGGGAGACTGCGGGCAGTCTTCGGGTTTGATCTGGCCGGTGTGGGCGTTTGCGCTTCCTGCATGACCGAACAGCAGGAAAAGCCATACCAGAACGTCGGAACCCCACGACAGCCGCCCGGCGATACCTCGCCTCACAACCTGCTTCCCGGGTGGAAGCGGACTCACCTGGAGGCCCGCAACCTCAACCGGCGCGGGCAGTCTCGCCGCGCAACGCGACCGCAACGCGCTCGAACTCGGCTTCCAGCGCTGTGGCCCGATTCACCGCGTCGACCACCAGCCCCTGACGCGCATCCTGCTCGATCCCACGAGCCATGGCCGAGAGCACCATCGCGCCGAGATTGGCGCTGGTGGACTTTAGGGTGTGGGCAGGCGCCGCGAGCGCGGCATGCGTGCCTTCGTCGGCGAACTTGCGGATTCGGCCGATCACGTCGGGAGCATCGTTCAGGAAAACCTGCACCAGGGAATCAAACTCGGCGCCCATGACATCGCGCAGTTCCTGGAGGATCTCCCGATCCACCGGCGGCTGCGCAGATGCCTGTGATGACGCATCCCGGGGTATCACGCGTGGCGACGCGGCAACCACGGGCCCTGGGAGCGGCATCGGCGCCGGGGCTGGTGGCGCGGCATTCGTCGCGGCACCTCCCTGCGCCGCCGGTGCAACCGTGGCGATCCAGTGCCGCAGGCGGGATTCGAGCAGCGCGCGATTGAGGGGCTTGGTGAGGTAGTCGTCCATGCCCGCATCGAGGCATTTCTCACGGTCGCCAAGCATCGCGTTGGCGGTCATCGCGATGATCGGCAGGCGCGTCATGCGGTGCGCCTTTTCATGCTGTCGGCGCTGCCGGGTGGCGGTATAGCCGTCCATGATCGGCATCTGGCAATCCATCAGCACCGCGTCGTAGCCACCGGCGTTCATCTTGTCGAGGGCTTCCTTGCCGTTCTCGGCGCTGTCGAACGCGATGCCGGCCAGGCTCAGGAGACGTTGCGCCACCTGCCGGTTGACCGGATTGTCTTCCACAAGAAGCACACGACCCGACTGTTCGGTGGGCGGCGTGGCGGGCGCTACGGCGGTGACAGGCCGCGGCGCGGGTTTCCGTGGCGCGCCAACGCCCGTCACCGGCAAACCGACCTCGGCAACGGTCTCCGACTCGTGCGCGGTCAGCGGGGACGAGCCGGTGTCGGCGGCAGGTTTCTGCGGGGAACCCGCATCGAGTGTCTGTGCCGCCTCCTCGGGCGCCGATGCGGCGTCGACTGACGCGTCCTCGGCCCCCTGTGGCGCTTCCTCCAGATCTTCACGGGCCTCCAGCAGGCGCGTGATGGCCACGCGCAGTGACGCCTCATCCCCGTCACGCGCCAGCACGTGGAAGTCGGCACTGGCCTCCAGTTCCTGCGGCAAGCTCTCATCGCCACGCAGATAGATGCGGGCGGTCTGTCCGGGCCGGGTTTCGCGCGCCAGCGAGCGATGCAGGGCAAGCACCGTGGCGGGAATCGAGGCGACATCCACCAGAACCAGGTCGAAGTCGCGGAGATCGGGTCTTGCGCGCAGCGAGCGCAGGCGCGCGATGGCCTCCTGAGTGTTGGCCGCCTGGGTGAGTTGCATGCCCCATTGCTGGATCATCGTGCCGAGACGGCGCTGTTGGCGGGCGTTGGCGCTGATCAGCAGGACGCGGGCCTGCTCCGCATCGGGAGCGCGACCCTCGATGTCGCCCAGCGCCTTGTCCAGGGCCACTTCGAACCAGAACGTGGAACCCTTGCCGGGCACCGAATCGACCCCGATGTCGCCGCCCATCAGGGTGATGATGCGCTTGCAGATCGCCAGCCCGAGCCCGGTACCACCGAAGGTGCGGGTGGTGGAGGCATCGGCCTGGGAAAACGCCTGGAACAGGTGGGCGGCCGCTTCCGGCGCGATCCCGATGCCGGTGTCACGCACTTCGAAACGCAGCTTGTTGCGGGTGCGCGTGGAACTTGGCTGGGTGATGTGCAGGCTCACGCTGCCACGGTCGGTGAACTTGATCGCGTTGCTGACGAGGTTGGTGAGCACCTGGCGCAGACGCACCGGATCGCCACGCACCGCCAGGCGCACCTTCGGATCAAGCGCGAGCCCCAGACGCAGGCCCTTGGCTTCGGCACTTTTTTCCATCAGGCGCAATACGCCAACCGCCAGCTCCCTGAGATTGACGCCGACGTTCTCCAGTTGCAGCTTCTGGGCGTCGAGCTTGGAGTAGTCAAGGATGTCGTCAACGATGCGCAGCAGCTCGCGCGCCGAACCGTAAGCGGTGTCCAGATAATCACGCTGATCGTGGGTCAGGTCGGTGGACAGCACCAGTTCCAGCAACGGGATGACGCCGTTGAGCGGGGTACGGATTTCGTGGCTCATGGTGGCGAGGAACTCGCCTTTGGCCATGGTGGCCGCCTCGGCCTCCTGTTTGGCACGGATCAGTTCCTGCTCCAGCGCGCGGTGCTTCTCCAGTTCGGCGCGCAGATCCACAGCCTCGGCCTGACTGCCGCTTGCCTCGGTGCCTGCCCGTGCCGAGGCGAACGGCGTGGCACCCTCGCCTTCCACGTCGCCACGCGGTGCCACCAGGGTGGCCGACATGCCAAGCCCGGCGCCCAGGGCCGCCACCAGAGCCAGTGCCATCGCGTGTTGCGGCAGGGTCAACGCGAGCAGGCCCGCGATCAGCCCGATGCCGCATCCGAAGAGGGTGATCGCCCGGGTCCAGCTCATCACAACACCGCCGCGTCGAAGTCGAAATCCAGCGAGTGACCCGCAGACTGCACCAGGTTGCCCTGGATGTAGTCGATGCCCGACATCCACAGTACGGCGGCGGTACGCGTGTCTTCCACACGCGGCGCGATCACGCCCAGCGCGCGTTCGTGGACATGGTCGACCAGGGCGTTGAATCCGCTGCGGCGCTCACTGGCACCGAGGCCGGCGATGATGTCCGGGGCAAATTTCACCAGATCGATCGGCAACACGTGCAGCATGCCCTCCTGATCCTCGCTGCCGCGATAACGGTTGAGGCAGAAACGCACTCCACGCATCACCAGGTCGGCACAGACCGACTGCACGGTGTCGAGCGACAAGCCGATCTCGTCGGCGTCCACCTCGATCACCAGCGACTCGCCGAGCTGCCCGGGGCCGCCCAGTTTCTCGGCCAGCCAGCGCCCATAACCCTCCCCGCACAAGGCCTCGATCGACTGGTTGACGAACAGGGTCACCGGCCGCGCCATTGCCAGGCGCTTGGCGATCACCTCCAGCGCACGCACCAGGACCCAGCGATCGAACTCGGCAAGGCGACCCGACTCACGCAGCACCGGCAACAGTTCGCGCGCCGCGACTACGCTGCCGTCGGGCCCACGCAGGCGCAACAGGGTCTGGTATTGCGCCTGCTCGCCACCTTGCAGCGCTACGATGGGTTGGAAGTCGAGATCCAGGCGCGTCGGATCGGGCTCGCCACCCAGCATGGCCAACAACCGGTTCTTGCGATCGGGATCGACCGCACCCGGCTCCGGCAGGATGGCGACGGGTTGCGCTTCGGATTCCGCGTCGCGCGATGCGTGCTCGGCGGCATTCAGCACCGCAACCGCATCGGCATAGGGCAGGCGCAGATCGGCGACACCCACGGCCATGCGCAGGTTGATCTGCTCGCGGGGTGTTTCAAAGGTGTGCAGGCGCACCGCCTCGCGCAATTGCTCGGCATTGGCGCGCAACTGTCCGGCATCGGCCTCGGCATCGAAGATCAGGAAGCAGCCATCGCCATAGCGGCAGGCCATGGTGCCACTGCCAAGCTGCCCGACCACGAATTGTGCCGCGTCCTCGAGCAGTTCCTCGGCCGTGGTAAGGCCCAAGCGCTGGCGCAGGGCCGGTACGTCCTCCACCCCGAGGAACATCACGCCACCGCGGCGCTGCGACGGCTCGATCTGCACCAGCGCCTGTTCCAGCCGCTCCAGCATCGCGGCGCGGAAATGCAGGCCGGTGCCACTGTCGAACGGCTCGGGCCGGGCCGCCTGGGCCGAGCGCTGACGGATCGAGCGCGCCCGCCGCACGCGGTTGGTGACCGCGGAAATCAGGTGCTTGGGACGGATCGGTTTGGAGAGGAAGTCATCACCGCCGGCGCTGAGCGCCTCGTAATGCTTGTCCTCGTCCACTTCACCGGAAAGGAACACGATCGGCGTGTGCACGAATTCATCGCGTTCACGGATCAGTGCCGTCAACTCCGCACCGTCACAATCGGGCATGTAGAGGTCCATCAGCACCAGGTCGGGCTGGAAGCGATGCAGGGCGTCCATGACCTTGAGTCCGTCCTCCACCACTTCGGCCTCCATGCCGGCGTTGCGCAGGATCGATTCGGCGAACAGTCCTTGCGCGCGGTCGTCTTCCACGATCAGGATGCGATAGCGGCTGTCGGCATCGGCGCGCAGCATCTGCTCGATGCGC
>CAZTXX010000015.1:17156-24428 GCA_964617405.1 uncultured Aquimonas sp.
CTCGGTGGCAGGAGCCGACTCGCGGGTGACGTCGAAATAGGCATCAAGCGAGCGGTCCGGCGCAGCCTGCCGGCTGCCGGACGTATCGAGGCTCCAGTCATATTCGCCCGAAGCCGTGGTCTCCTCCGCATCGATGAAATCATCGGGAGGCTCAAAATCAGGGGCCACTTCGGGTCTTTCGAGAAACTCGCTGGCGATACGTTCGTGCACGATTTCCAGTCGCGCGCCAGCGCCACCAGCCATCAGTGCGTCCACATCGAGATTGCCGAAACCGAACGTGTCTTCACGGTCGTCGCCATCACCGCGCGCTGATTCGGCATCCGACCAGGCAGGCGCCTTCGCATCGTCCGTCCACCGCCGCCAGAAGCCCACCGGAGCCAGTTCAACGCGGCCATTTTCGCTGTAGAGCACCTCGCGCGAACTCATCCAGTTTGCGCCTTGCGGCGGGATCAGCATGTCGCGCAGCGCACGCAACGTGGCGAGCGACTCGTCATCCGGTGCGGTCGATTGCCCGAGCGCCGCTCCCATCGCATCTCCCAGCGCCAGCAGCGCGGTCACATCGAGCTCGGGCTCGACCTCGCCGACCTGCTGCAACAGCACGCCGAGATCGTGTCGCAGCAACCAGGCGCAGTTGACGTCCCAGGCGGTGTTGCACAGATATTCAAGCCGGGCATGCAGCTCGTGGAGTCGCTGGGCGTGGTAGGCGGCAAATACCGGGGAGCGGTACACCCCGTTTGCCTGATCGGCCTGCAAGTGCATGGTGCGACGTGGTTTCTCCCCCTGACTTGACGAAACTATACCCGTGCCGGATTGCTGCTGTCAGAGTTTGTGCAAATTTAGGATGCCGCCGGCAGAAAACATGTTTCACGAACGGCTGGTCATCTGGCGCCGGCCACGCCAATGCCACAGCCGACGCGCCACCCAGAAAACCATCAGGGCCACGCCCAGGGTGCAGACCAGCAGAATGCCCAACGCCAGCCACGGATGTGCAAAGACCAAAGCCAGCGTACCCAATGCCAGCGCATCCTCGCCGCTGGAGGTCAGCAGGTTGCTTACCGGCTCGGGCGAGGCATTGAGCAAGGCGCGGGTGCCGGCCTTGAGGCCGTGACTGGCCAGCGCCGCGGCACCACCTGCCAACGCCCAGCCCATGCTCATGTCGCCATCCGGGCCGGCCAACGCCGCGCTGGCCAGGAAGGCGCCGGCAGGAACCCGCAGCAGGGTCTGCAGCAGATCCCAGATCGAATCGATCCCGGGGATCTTGTCGGTACCGAACTCCACTACCGCCAGCAGGCCGGAGACTCCCAGAACCCATGGCGACTGGCACAGCGCCAGCGCGCCTGGCAGCTCCAGCCAGCCGAAATAGCCTGCCAGACCCAGACCAAACACCGTCAGATAGGCACGGATGCCGGCCAGCCACGCCAGCGTGATGCCCAAGGCGAACACCTGTGCTTCCGTCATCACCGCCTCCCTGGTTCCGGGGAACCCTCCCAACGCTTCGTTTCCATCTGCGACGCCCGCACCCGGACCGTGCTCGCGAGCCGTGCCCGCCTTCGTGGTTGATCCATGCTTCGCCCCGTCATTTCGACCGGCCGGCACGACCTCGACACCATGCGGGAAATCGTGTGACAGCGCTCAGTATAAGGCGGCGTTCGGTTGACGCACCCGCGCCACGGTGGCTAACTGGCCGACCGTTCAAATCCGTGCCGCCCCGCACGCCCATGGCTTCCAGACCCACCCCCCGACTCGTCGTCACCGAGCAGTCCCGGCATCGCCCGTGGCGAATGCTGGTACTGGTCGCCGCATGGGTCGCCTCGGTCGGACTGGCCTACCGGATCGGCGGCGCACCGGCCTCCCCGGATACCGGCTCGTTGCGGGAACAGCACGCCACGCTGCAGGCCGAGCATGAGCGGGCATTGCAGCGCATCGAGCGGCTCAACCAGAAAGTCACCACCCTGCAACGCTCCGAACAGGTGGAACGCGACGCCTCCCGCACCTTGCAGGAAACCCTGACCGAGCGCGACGGCGAACTGGCCTCGCTGCGCAACGATGTGGCCTTCTTCGAACGCCTGGTCGGCGCCAGCGCACAACGCCAGCCGCTGGCGGTGCACAGCCTCAGCTTCGAGCCGTTGGGTGATGGCGGTTGGCGTTATCATCTGACCCTGACCCAGACGCTGAAAAAGGCCGCCATCAGCAAGGGAAACTTCACCCTGCAGGTGGAAGGCAGCCTCGATGGAAGCTTGCAGACCCTTGAGTGGGGTGATCTGCTGCAGAACCCCGAGGCACCGGCGCAGACATTCTCGTTCAAGTATTTCCAGCAAATCGAAGGCAGCATCGCGCTGCCCACGAACTTCCTGCCGCACCGCGTCCGGGTGCTGTTGCAGTCAGACCAGGGCCGCGCCGAACAGGTCATCCCCTGGAGTGAACCCTCTTCTTCCGGAGTGTCCTGATCCATGGTTTTTGGTGACAGCAAGAAAAAATCCAGCCGCATGACCGGCACCGTGGAAACCCTGATCGGCTCCCAGGTCCGCATCCGCGGCGACCTGGAATTCAGTGGCGGGCTCTATATCGAAGGTGCGGTGCACGGCACCGTGGTCGCGGGCGATACCGCCGGCGCGGTGCTGACACTGGCCGAAGGCGGCCATATCGAAGGCGAGGTACGGGCACCGGTCATCATCGTCAACGGTCGCCTGGTCGGTGATGTGCACGCCAGTCAACGGGTCGAACTGGGCCCGACCGCACGGGTGGAAGGCAACATCCATTACGCGGTGGTGGAAATGGCAGCCGGCGCCACCCTCACCGGCCGTCTGATCCACGACGATGGCACGCCCAAGCAGCTCGCCGGCCCCGCCAACGACACCGGCGCGGCCGACCAGGCATCCGCCGAAAAGAAAGGCAAGGCTTGAGAACCCCGCCCCGGACCTCCACCTGTCAGCTGTTGTTTCATTTATCCTTGTTCCCATGCACACCCAGTCCGTTTCCCTGCCCGGCGCCTTTTCCCCGGTTGCATCCGCCCCGATCAGCTTCAGCGCCCTGGCCGCCGCCAAGGTGGGCGAGCTGCTCCGCGAGGAAGGCAATGCCGGGCTGAAGCTGCGCGTCTACATATCCGGCGGCGGCTGCTCGGGCTTCCAGTACGGCTTCGAGTTCGATGAGGAACAGGCCGAGGACGATCTTGCCATCGAGCGTGATGGCGCCACCCTGCTGGTGGATCCGCTCAGCCTGCAATACCTGCAAGGCGCCGAGGTCGATTACGCCGAGAGCCTGCAGGGTGCGCAGTTCGTGATCCGCAACCCGAACGCCAAGACCACCTGCGGCTGCGGCTCCTCGTTCTCCGCCTGACACCAGGGCGGCGCGCACCGTGGACCCCTCGGAACCCAGCCTGCGCAACCATTTTTCCGGCCTGCCGCTGGATCGTGCGGAACTGATCCGCCTGTCTCCCGAAGCCTTGCGCGCGGCCTGGCCGCAGGCGCATGTGGCGATCATCGACTTCGAGGGGCACAGCCCCGGCGACGACAGCGGCCCGCGCTGGCTGCGCGGCGCGGATCTGGGTGAGGCGCGCCTCGAGGACGCGAGCTTTCTCGGCCAGAACCCGGGCGAAGCGGCCTGGTTCGCCCTGCCCGCCGAGCGGCTGCTCGCTTCCGAACGCGATCCCGCGCCGCCCATCGGCCTGCGCCGCGCGGCAGCGCTGTGGCCGGCATTCGAAAGCGGCGTCTTCGCCTATGCCAAGGCCTTGTTGCTCTGGCAAAGCCGTGCCCGCCACTGTGGTGCCTGCGGCGCGCCCACCCAGCTGGTACGCGCCGGCCACTGCGCGCGATGCCGCAATCCCGCCTGTGCGATGCAGCAGTTTCCACGCACCGACGCGGCGATCATCGTGCTGGTCTCGGACGGCGACCGCGCCCTGCTCGGGCGCCAGCGCAGTTGGCCGGAACGGCGCTGGTCGACGCTGGCCGGATTCGTGGAGCCCGGCGAATCGCTGGAAGACGCGGTGCGTCGCGAGGTCGGCGAGGAATCCGGCGTGACCCTGGGTACCGTGCGTTATCACTCCTCCCAGCCCTGGCCGTTTCCCGGTGCGCTGATGGTCGGGTTCCGCGCGGTCGCCGACAACCCCGCAATCCAGGTTGGCGATGAGCTGGAGGACGCGCGCTGGTTCGCTGCCGATGCCTTGGTCGATGCCATCGCCCGTGACGAGGTGCGGCTGCCACCGCCGATCTCCATTTCCCGACGCCTGATCGAAGACTGGCTGGCCGATACCTTGGGCGAAGCGGTACTCGCCCACCTGCCGCGCGAGGGGTGATCCGGACGCGCGGCGTTCATGCCAGCCCCGCTTTGCGCATAGAATCGGGGACCGGGCGCAAGGCTTCACGCGCGTATCCAAGGGAGTTCCCATGTCTGCCACCCTGATCGCCGTGGTGCTGGCGCTGCTGCTGGGCCACGCCATTCCTTCCCTGGCCCGACTGCGTCGTTTCGGCTGGTTCACGCGCTGGCTCGGCTGGCTTGGCCGACAGATGGGCACGGCCTTCGCTTCGCCTTTCGCCCTGTTGCTGGCTCTGGCACTGCCGCTCGGCCTCACCGCGTGGTTGCAGCAAGTGCTGGACGCACGCCTCTACGGTATCGCCGGTTTTCTTTTTGCCGTGGCGGTGCTGGTCTACTGCTGGGGACCGCGCGACCTCGACCAGGACGTGGAGGCGATCGACGAGGCCCCGGATACCGAGGCGCGCCAGCGTGCGCTGGCACATCTGGCCGGCAATGGCAGGCCGCTCGCCGACGACGATGCCTGCGGCTGGACGCTGGCGACCTTCACCGGTGCACGCCGACGCTGGTTCGGGGTGCTGTTCTGGTTCCTGCTGCTCGGCCCGTTCGGTGCCCTGCTCTATCGACTGGCGGAACGAGCCAACCAGGGTGAGGCCGCCGTACAACTGCCGCCGGCGCAGGGCGCGGCGTGGCAGCATCTGTTGGCGATCCTCGATTGGCCGGTCGCCCATCTGATGACGCTGGCGCTGGCGGTCGCGGGCCACTTCGACACGGTTTACGGCGCTTGGCGGGTCTGGCATGCGACGCACCGGCATGCGGGCATCGACTTTTCCTCCGGGTTCATCGACGCCGCCGCCTGGGCCAGCGTGCAACAGGCCCAGCGCGATGCCCAGGCCGAGATGCAGATCGACCCTCAGGACGCGGTGGAAGCCCCTGCCGACGCACCTGCCGCCTCGGCACTGCACCTGGCGATGGCGCAGATCTGGCGCATCCTGGTGGTCTGGATCGTGGTGCTGGCCTTGTTCGTGCTGGCGGGATACGTCTGAACATGACCACGGACCGCCCGCTGCGCCTGGCCCTGGCGCAGTTCGATTTTCCGCTTGGCGCCATTGCGGCCAATGCCCGGCGGATCACGCAACTGATCGCCGAGGCGCGCGACATGCACGGCGCCGACGTAGTGGTGTTTCCCGCCCTGGCCCTGTCCGGCGGCCCCTTGCTGGCGCTCTCGCGCAATGCCGCGCTGCTGGCCGAATGCCGCAAGGAACTTGAATCCATCGCGACCCGGGTGCATGGCATCGACGCGGTGGTGGGCTGGCCACGGTGGCACGAAGACGCGTCGCGTGAGGCGATCAGCCTGCTGCGCGATGGCGCCATCGTCACCACCCTCGACGCCCAGGCCACCGACGACAGCACGCCGCGATGGCACGCGTTCATGCGGAACGGCGTGCAGGTCGCCTTGGCCGATGGCCGCGCCCTCGATATTCCAGG
The DNA here is from genome assembly GCA_964617405.1 of uncultured Aquimonas sp. GTDB lineage: Bacteria > Pseudomonadota > Gammaproteobacteria > Xanthomonadales > Xanthomonadaceae > Denitratimonas. The sequence goes on from CAZTXX010000015.1 coordinate 22,893, forward strand.
TGTGGCGGAGAAGATCGCGACCGAAGGCGCAAGTTTGCTGCTCCTGCCCGACGCAACCCATTACGTGCACGACAGCCTGCAGCACTGCGCCACCCGGCTTTCGCAGCGCGCCACGGAATCGGGGCTGGCACTGGCCTGGGTCAACCGCGTCGGAGCGCAGGACGCGCGTGTATTTCACGGTGCAAGCCGGTTGGTCGATGGGGGCGGCGCACCGCATCCGCCCGCACCCGCCTTTGCGGAAGCCTGGCAGCTGGCCGATTTCGACCCCGGCACGACCAGCTTCATCCCCGTGTCGGGAGAAACCGAAGGCGATGCCTCGCGCGAGTCGCTGGGCTGGCGCGCGCTGGTGCTCGGCACGCGCGACTATGCGCGCAAGAACGGCTTCCAGCGCGCCTGGGTCGGCTTGTCCGGCGGGCTGGACTCGGCCCTCGTGCTGGCGATCGCGGTGGACGCGTTGGGGGCCGGGAACGTCAGCGCCGTGCGCCTGCCCTCGCGCTACACCAGCGCGCTGTCGAACGATCTGGCCATGGTGCAGGCCGAAGCGCTGGGCGTGGCCCTGCACACCCTGCCCATCGAGGCCACCTTCGCCGCGGCGCTGGACACGCTGGCGCCGCTGTTCGAAGGCCGCGCACCCGATTTGGCCGAGGAAAACCTGCAAAGCCGCTGTCGTGGACTGCTGATGATGGCGTTGTCCAACAAGCTCGGCGGCCTGCTGCTCACCACCGGCAACAAGAGCGAGTACGCCGTGGGTTATTGCACGATTTACGGCGACATGTGCGGCGGCTATGCGCCGCTCAAGGACGTCTACAAGACCGAGGCCTTCCGACTGGCGCGCTGGCGCAATGCGCAAGGCGACGGCGAGCGCATCCCGACCGCCGTGATCTCACGCGCGCCGAGCGCCGAGTTGCGCCCCGACCAGCGCGACGAGGATTCATTGCCGCCCTACGAGGTGCTCGACGCCCTGCTCGACCAGCATCTGGAACACGGCATGGGGGCCGCCGAACTGACCGCCGCCGGCTTCGATGCCGACACCGTGCAGCGCGTGCTGCGGCTGCTGCGGATCTCGGAGTGGAAGCGCGCCCAGTCCGCACCCGGGCCGATTTTGTCGCGCAGCGCGTTCGGCAGCGGCTGCCCGATACCCATCACCTCGGCCTTCAGCGGCTGAACGGATGGCGTGCGCGCCAGTGCCTGGCGATGTCCACGCGCCGGCACACCCATACCTTGTCGTGTGCGGCGACATGGTCCAGGAAGCGCTGCAGCGCGATGAAGCGCCCGGGCCGGCCCAGGATGCGCGCGTGCATGCCGACCGACATCATGCGCGGTGTGTCGGCGCCTTCGGCATAAAGCACATCGAAGCTGTCACGCAGGTAGTCGAAGAACTGCGTCGCGCTGTTGAAACCCTGCGGGGTGGCGAAACGCATGTCGTTGGCGTCGAGGGTATAGGGCACGACCAGGTGCGGCAGCCGCGTGTCGGATGAGGTTTCCACCTCCATCCAGAACGGCAGCTCGTCGCCGTAGTAATCGGCGTCGTAGAGA
>CAZTXX010000016.1:0-21005 GCA_964617405.1 uncultured Aquimonas sp.
CGGTGGTGGCGAACACCATGTCGCCGATCAGGCTGAAGGCGATGTTCTGGTAGCCATAGCATTCGCCGGTTTCGCAGACCGGGTCGATCTCGCCGAGCTTGGCGACCAGCAGCGGATAGGGCTCATCCTGTTCCAGCAGACGGTCGAAGGTGTTGTAGGGCAAGCCGACGCGATGGCTGAGGATGTCGCCGACGGTGAGGGATTCGGCCGAGTGGATGTTGCGCAGCTTGAACGCCGGCAGGTGATCGATGATGCGCGAATCCCATTGCATCGCGCCCTCTTGCACCAGCATCGCCGCGACGGTGCCGGCGAACGCCTTGGACAACGAGGCGAGACGGAACACGGTATCGGTGCCGACCGCCTCGTTGCCGCCGACCTCGGTCACCCCGAAACCGCGTTCCAGGAGCACGGTATTGTCCTGCACGATGGCCACCGCCATGCCCACGCCGTTGCCGTCACTCAGCACACGCGCGGCAAGCTGTTCGATCCGGGTCGCGAGGGTTTTCTGCTCGGCGTCCGACAGGCGTATCGCCGGTGCCTGCGGGGCGCTGGAGGCCGATACGATGGCGGCTGACGTCTTTGAGGCGGCCGCACCTGCCGGCGCACCTGCCATGCAGGCCAGGGCCGTCACAAATGCCATGCCGGATAGTCGGGAGAGAACGCGCTGGATTGCCATTGTTTTGCAAGAGGTCCGATCCGTGGCAGTTTAGCTCGCCTTTTCGATGTTTCCGGAACCGGAGCCATCGGGCGTCACCCACCAGGAGAGATTCCATGTCCGCCATCCTGCTTTTCCTGCTTGTCATCCTCGGCAGCGCATTCGCGCTGGTGCTGTTCGTCGTCGCGCTCTACAACGGCCTGGTGGCAGGCCGCAACGCGTACCGGAACGCTTTTGCGCAGATCGACGTGCAGCTCAATCGCCGCTACGACCTGATCCCCAACCTTGTCGAAGTGGCCAAGACCTACATGGCGCACGAGCGCGAGACCCTGGAAGCGGTGATCCGCGCGCGCGCCGCCGCCGTCGCCGGCTTGGGTGCCGCCAAGGCCAAGCCGGGCGATGCCGGTGCCATGGCCCAGCTGGCCGGTGCCGAAAATGGCCTGGGTGCGGCACTGGGCCGCCTGATGATGGTCAGCGAGTCCTATCCCGACCTCAAGGCCAACCAGACCATGGCCCAGCTTTCCGAGGAACTGACCAGCACCGAGAACAAGGTCGCCTTCGCGCGTCAGGCGTACAACGACCAGGTGATGCATTACAACAACAAGCGCGAGATGTTTCCCAGCAGCATGATTGCCGGCATGTTCAACTTCCAGCCCGCCGCGCTGCTGGAAATCACCGCCGACGAGGCACACAAGCGCGAAGCGCCCAAGGTGTCGTTCAACTGATCCTCCGGCCGCCGGCCCTCGTGTCGGCGGCCGAGGAACAAAGGTGCGCACGATGAATTTCTTCGAACATCAGCAACGGGCCAGGACGTCCTCGCGGCGGCTGTTGGTGCTGTTCGCATTGGCCACGCTCGGCATCGTGCTGACGCTGGACCTGATGGTGTTCCTGGTCTTCGGTGATCCGGCGCTGGTGGTCGGAATGACGGTGCTGGCACTGACGGTGATCGGCGTTTCCAGCCTGGTGCGCGTGGCCATGCTGCGTGGCGGCGGTGCCGAGGTCGCGCGCGCGATGGGCGCGATGCCGGTGGCCGAGGACACCCGCGATCCCTCGCTGCGCCGCCTGCGCAATGTGGTGGAGGAAATCGCCATCGCCTCCAGCGTGCCGATGCCGCAGGTCTGGGTGATGGAGGAGGAAGCCGGCATCAATGCCTTCGCCGCCGGCTACAGCCCCGCCGACGCGGCCATCGCGGTCACGCGTGGCGCGCTGGACCGGCTCAACCGCGCCGAGCTGCAAGGCGTGATCGCGCACGAATTCAGCCACATCCTCAATGGCGACATGCGCCTCAACATCCGCCTGATGGGCGTGCTGTTCGGCATCATGGTGTTGAGCATCATCGGCCGGCGCATCCTGATGCACGTGCGCGGCGGGCGTGATTCGCGCGGCGTGGCCGCGGTGCTGATGATCGGCGCGGCGCTGGCCCTGGCCGGTTACATCGGACTGTTCTTCGGGCGTCTGATCAAAGCCGGTGTGTCGCGTTCGCGCGAATACCTGGCCGATGCCTCGGCGGTGCAGTTCACCCGCCAGACCGATGGCATCGCCGGTGCGCTCAAGAAGATCGCCGGGCTGTCCGACGGCTCGCGCCTGACCGGCGCGGGCACCGAAGAGGTCAGCCATATGCTGTTTGGCGAGGGCCTGGGGTTTTCCTCGTGGTTTGCCACCCATCCGCCGATCCTCGAACGCATCAAGGCGGTCGATCCCTCGTTTGATCCGAAGGCCTTCGAGACGGTGCGGGCGCGCTGGATGCTCAATCCCCCGAACGCCGCGGAGGAAGACCTCGCGCTGGGCTTTGCGCCCGACGGCTCGCGTCTGTCCGCCGCCGCGTTGCCGGCGATGGCCGAGCAGATCGCGGTCAGCCCGCAAAAGGTGGTCGCGCAGGTCGGCACTCCGGCATCCGATGATTTCCAGCGCGCCGGCGAGATCGCCGTGGAATTGCCTGCCGAACTGCGTGAACTGGCGCGCCGGCACGATCAGGCCATGGCGCTGGTGCTCGCCCTGCTGCTGGATGCCGACACCGGACTGCGCCAGCGCCAGCTTGCGGAAGTGGCACAGATCATCGATGCGCCGACGGCGCGATTGACGGCGGAGCTCCACGCCGATGTTTCGATCCTGCATCCGATGCTGCGCCTGCCATTGGCCGCCCTGGCCTTTCCGGTGCTGCGCCGACGTCCGCGCCCGGAGTTGGCGCGCTTCCTGCAATGCTGCGAGCGCCTGATCGGCCTCGATGGCCGCGTCACGCTGTCCGAATACTGCCTCGGGCGCCTGCTGCGCCTGCAGGTGGTCGAATCGCTCGATCCCTCGCGCCATGCCGCCAGTGGCCGGCGCAAGCTGGTGCAGCTGCGCGCCGAGGTGGAAACCCTGCTGGCAGTGCTGGCGCAGCAAGGCCATGCCGGCGCCCTGGCTGCGCAGCGCGCCTTTGTCGCCGGCATGGCCCAGGTGTTCCCCGGCGCTGCCGCGCGTTACGCGCCGCCTGAGGATTTTGTCGCATCGCTGGAGCGCGTGCTGCCCCTGCTCGACCAGGTGGAACCCATGGGCAAGGCCTTGCTGGTCGAGGCACTGGTCGCCAGCATCAGCCATGACGGCATGGTCAGCGTGGCCGAGGCCGAATTGCTCCGCACCCTGTGCGCGGTGCTGCATTGCCCCCTGCCGCCGTTGCTGGAGCATTGAACCCGCGTTCGGGCGTCGCGATATAGGCTGCTGTTCTTCCTCCAGATGGCGCGTTGCACATGCCTCCGTCCGAAACCTCCACCATGCGCGCGGCACGAGCGGTATTCCTCGACGCCGCCTCGCTGGGCGACGACCTTGATCTCGCGCCCTTGGCCGAGGCCGCCGACTCGCTCACGCTGCACAATTTCACCGAGCCGCAGGACGTCGCCTCGCGTCTGGCCGGTGCCAATATCGCCATCTGCAACAAGACGCTCATCGATGAAGCGACGCTGGCGGCCCTGCCGCAGCTGGAGCTGGTGCTGGTCACGGCCACCGGCGTCAACAATATCGATCTGACCGCCGCCGCGCTGCGCGGGCTCACCGTGTGCAACTGCCGTGATTACGGCACCGCGGCCGTGGCGCAGCACACCCTGATGCTGATGCTGGCGCTGCACACCCGCTTCCCCGAGTACCGCGACCTGGTGCGTGCGGGGGCATGGCAGCGCGCCGAGGGGTTTTGCCTGATGGACTTCCCCATCCTGGAACTGGCCGGGCGAACCCTCGGCATTGTCGGGCAAGGCGTGATCGGCACCGAGGTGGCACGCCTGGCGCGTGCTTTCGGCATGGAGGTGATCCGCGCGCGGATTCCCGGTCGCCCAGCACATGCCGATACCGTGCCGTGGCTGGAGTTTCTCTCCCGTGCCGACGTGGTCAGTCTGCATTGTCCGCTGACCGAGGACACCCGCCACCTGCTCGATGCGGATGCCCTGGCGCGGATGAAGCCCGGCGCGTTCCTGGTGAATACCTCGCGCGCCGGCCTGGTGGATGCGCAGGCGCTGATCGATGCCTTGCGGTCGGGGCACCTTGCCGGTGCCGGTATCGACGGGCTCGACGTGGAACCGCCGCGCGAAGGCCATGTGTTGCTGGCCGCCGACATTCCCCACCTCATCGTCACCCCGCACAACGCCTGGGCCAGCCGTCAGGCACGTCAGCGCCTGCTGTTGCAGTGCGCGGAAAACCTGCGGGCCTGGCGCCACGGAAACAGCTTGCGCGCGGTGCTGGCCGCGCACTGATGTCGAGGAGAAACTGGATGAAAACGAACCAATTCCTCATAGCGGGCCTGCTGCTGGCAGCGCTGGCCTTGTCGTCGCCGCGGTTGCAGGCGGCAGAGGCCACGAGTGTGGATGCGTCGGCGCCGGCACAGGTGGAACTGCTTGATCCGGGTACGATGCGCGAGGTCAAGCGCCTGCACGGCACCGCGCGGCGCACCACCGAGCAGCAGATCCGCGAACTGGCCACCTGGCTCGAAAAATCCATCGCGCGCCGCCTGCCTCAGGGCGAATCCTTCCAGGTGACCCTGAAGGACGTTGACCTGGCCGGCGACTACGAGCCTTGGCGCTCGGTGCAGATGCAGGACGTGCGCGTGGTGAAGGACCTCTATCCACCGCGCATCGACCTGAGCTGGCGGCGTGCCGATGCCTCCGGTCTGGTCATCAGTGAAGGCGAAACCAGCCTGCGCGATCCTGCATTCCTCCAAGGCTCCGGCCCGATTGGAAATGATGCCCTGCGCCACGAAAAGCGTTTGCTGCAAGGTTGGCTGCGCACGATGTTGCCGCAGGCGCAATAGGCGGCACGGGTATTGGGCGGCTTGGCAATCGTTCGCCGTGGCCGATAGGCTGGTGGCGACCTGACAACGGGCTTGGCCCGGGGAGTGTTGTGGACAGCGTTTTCATCGAACAACTCGAAGTCGAAGCCCTGATCGGCATCTACGACTGGGAGCGACGCATCCGCCAGCCGCTGTGGTTCGACATCGAGATGGATTTCGACAACCGCGTGCCGGCGGCCAGCGATGACATCGCCCACACCCTCGACTACAAGGCGGTGAGCAAGCGCGTGATGGCCTATGTCGAGGCCAGCAGCTTCGGTCTGGTGGAAACCCTGGCCGAGCGCGTGGCCGGACTGGTGCTCTCCGAGTTCCCGGTCAGCCGGGTGCAACTCAAGCTCAGCAAGCCCGGTGCGGTACGCGGCGCGCGCGCCGTGGGCGTGAAGATCGTGCGCTATCGGGAAAGCGTGGAATGATGGACTGGATCGAAGCGGCCCAGGCCGCGCTTGCGCCTCATCCGAGGCTCTACGTGGCGATCGTGATCGCGCTGCTGTGCACGGCGGCCTGGCTGGCGAACTTCTTCACCAAGAAGGTGCTGCTGCGGGTGCTGCGCCATATGCTGGGCGCGCTGGTGGCACGTGTGGAGGGCGGCGAACCGCGCGAGTTCCGCATGGGCGTGATCCCGCGCCTGGCCAATATCGTGCCGGCACTGGTGCTGATGGGTGGCGTGACGATGGTGCCCGGTGTGCCCGAACGCATCGTGCAGGCCATCCAGGTCCTTGGCACCGCCTTCATCATCCTTACCGTGGCGCTGGCCATCGGCAAGGCGCTGGATCTGGTGAATCTTGCCTGGGAGCGCAGGCAGCAGGCGCGCAAGCGCACCATCAAGAGCTACCTGCAACTGGTCAAGATCATCGTTTACGCGATCGCCGCGGTGCTGATCGTAGCGGTGCTGATCGACCGCTCGCCCCTGCTGCTGCTTTCGGGCATGGGCGCGATCATGGCCGTGCTGATCCTGGTGTTCCAGGACACCCTGCTCTCACTGGTGGCCGGAGTCACGGTCAGCTCCAACGACATGATCCGCGTGGGTGACTGGATCGAGATGCCGGCGGTGGGCGCCGATGGCGATGTGATCGACATTTCGCTGCACACCATCAAGGTGCAGAACTGGGACAAGACCATCAGCGCCATCCCGATGAAGCGCTTCCTGTCCGACTCCTTCCGCAACTGGCGCGGGATGCAGGAGTCCGGCGGACGGCGGATCAAGCGCGCGCTGCATCTCGACCAGACTTCGGTTGCCTTTCTCGACGAACCGCAGAACGCCCGCCTTCGCCGCCTGCAACTGCTCGACGACTACCTCGAGAACAAGGCCAACGAGTTGTCGGACTGGAACCGGGCACTGGGCGAATGGGGGGAAAGGGATGCGGCCAACCGTCGCCGGCTCACCAACCTGGGTACCTTCCGCGCTTATGTCGACCAGTACCTGCGGGCGCATCCGGGGGTGAACCGCAACATGACCATCATGGTGCGTCAGCTGCAGCCGGGCAGCACCGGCCTGCCGCTGGAAATCTACTGCTTCACCGCTGATACCCGTTGGTTGGTGTACGAAGGCGTGCAGTCCGACATCTTCGACCACCTGCTCGCGGTATTGCCCGAGTTCGGCCTGCGGGTCTTCCAGACGCCCAGCGGCCATGACCTCAAGAGTGGTCTGAGCCATCTGGCGTTGCCGGAAAACGGCGAAAGCCCGCAGCGGCGATAGAATCCGCGCCTGCCCCGATCCCCTCCTGGAACGCCCATGGCACTGGCCTTGCTCAGCCTCGGCAGCAATATCGATCCCGAGTCGAACCTGCGCGCCGCCGCGCGCGACCTGCGGGCGGCCTTTCCCGGGATACGTTATTCACCGGTATTGCGTTATCGCGCGGTGGGGTTCGACGGGCCGGACTTCCTCAATGCCGCCGCGGCGTTCGAAACCGGGCTCGACCCGGTGCAGTTGCACGACCTGTTCCATCAGCTCGAAGACGCGCATGGCCGGCGCCGCGACGTGCCGCGCTTTTCCTCCCGCACCCTCGACGTGGACCTGGTGTTCCTCGGCGACCGGGTGCAGCAGGCACCCGGAAGCCCGGTCCTGCCGCGACCGGAACTGCGGCATGCCTTCGTGCTCGAGCCCCTGGCCATGCTGGTGCCGGAATTCATCGACCCGCTGTCAGACAAGGCCTTGGCCGCGCTATGGCGTGAGCACGCGGACCACGCCACACCGGCGGCTGTGGAAGCCTTGGTGCTGTAAAGCCTTGGCTCGCGCGGGTGATCCGGCGCGAGAGATGGCGCGCATGGCGTGATCGGCCGGCACACCGGGAGTTCAAGGATGAAACCAGCCCTTCCTGTTCTTGCGCTGCTGCTTGCCGCCCCGGCCGTGGCTGCCGGCGCCACGCTTCGCGTCGGTCCCGGCCAGCCCTTTGCCAAACCCTGTGCGGCGATCGCGGCTGCCGCCAATGGTGACACCATCGAAGTGGATGCGGCCGGCAGCTACGCCGGCGATGTCTGCACCTGGACGAAGAACGGCCTGACCCTGCGAGGTGTCAATGGCCGTCCCCACATCGCCGCGAACGGCCAGCATGCGCAGGGCAAGGCGATCTGGGTGATCGCCGGCAACGACACCACGATCGAGAACGTCGAGCTGTCCGGCTGCACCGTGCCCGACAGGAACGGCGCGGCGATCCGCCAGGAGGGCACCAACCTCACCCTGCGTGGGGTCTACTTCCACCACAACGAGAACGGCATCCTCACCAGCGCCAATCCCGCCAGCACGATCACCATCGAGTACAGCGAGTTTTCCCACAACGGCCATGGCGACGGGTATTCGCACAATCTCTACATCGGCAACATCGGGCACCTGGTGTTCCGCCACAGTTGGTCGCACCATGCGGTCGTGGGGCACCTGCTGAAGTCGCGCGCGGCCCGCAACGACATCCTCTACAGCCGGCTCACCGGCGAGACCGGCGCCACCGCCAGCTACGAGCTCTCCCTTCCCAATGGCGGGCTGACCTTCGTGATCGGCAATCTGATCCAGCAGCCCGCCACCAGCCAGAACGGCGCGATGCTCGACTACCTGAGCGAAGGAGCGGGAGCCAACGCCGACCACCGGCTCTTCGTGGTGAACAATACCTTTGTCAACCAGCGCAGCGCCGGCACCTTCATGAGCATCCACGCCGGCACCAGCCAAGCGCCGCTGGCGCGCAACAACATCTTCCATGGGGCCGGCACGATCACCTCCCACGCCGGCACCGTGCTCGACCACAACTATGCCGGCAGCGCCGCGTTGTTCGTGGATCCGGCGCAGTACGACTATCGCCTGCTGCCCACCGCCGGTGCGGTGATTGATGCCGGCGCCGCACCCGGTGCGGGCGCGGGGCAATCGCTTCAGCCGGGTTATCAGTATGTGCATCCAGCGGCTGCCGCGCTGCGCCCCGTATCCGGCCCGATCGACATCGGAGCCTACGAGTTCGACACAGCCGGGGTCTTCTTCGACGGGTTCGAGGACTGAGGCGAGCCCGCGGATGCTCCTGGGTCCGCGTCAAAGGCGTACTTCAACTCCCTTAGGTCGGTCGACAGGTTGCCATGCAAATAATGCATAGGCTGATGAGATCCACCAATAAGATTGCATCACCTTCCTGCGTGTGGATTACTCGATGACGGGACGAGGCTCGGATGCGAGCCTCTTTGTTGGGGTATCGAGGGGAAGGTCATGAACAAGGGCAGGGGTGTCATTGGGAAACGTCGTTGCGGTGGACTCGCGGGCATCGCATTCACGGGAACATTGTTTTTCATGGCTGCGCCGTCGGCCTTGATGGCACAGGTGGTCGATGAAGCCGCAGCCGTAGATGAGTCACAGGTCCATACGTTGGACGCGGTCAGTGTGGTGGGTTCGCGCATCCGTCGCGTGGACGAGACGGCGCCGAGCCAGGTCTTCACGGTGGAACGTGCCGAAATCGAAGCCTCGGGCATCATTTCGATTGGCGAGCTTTTGCAAAAACTACCCGCGGTGGGCTCGAGCTTCAACTCCACCGGGTCGGGTGGTACCAGCCATGGGTCCAGCTCCATCAACCTGCGCAGCCTGGGCCCGAACCGGTCGCTGGTACTGGTGAACGGGCGGCGCTGGGTCAACGGCGCGGGTACTCGTGGTTTCCGTGACTTCGTGGATTTCAACACGATCCCGCTGGCCGCCGTCGAGCGCATCGAGGTGCTGCTCGATGGCGCGACCGCCATCTACGGTGCCGACGCCATCGCCGGCGTGATCAATATCGTCACCTTCGCCGACTACGATGGGCTGCGCCTCAGCGCGTATCTCGGCATCACGGACGAAGGCGACGGTTTCACTCACAACGAGGATGTTCTTTGGGGCCGCTCCGGTGACTGGGGTTCGGCATTGTTGACCGCCACGGTGGCAGATACCGAGGAGATCCTGGTGCGCGAGCGGGATTTCGCGATGGAACCGCTGCGCGGCTTCAGCAGGAACACGCCGACGGGTCGATTCCGCAACAGCATTCCGGTTGGGGATCTGGGCACCGCGCCGTTCGTATGGGACGGAACCGGTTTTCGTCCCGACAATCCAAGCGTGGACGTCTACAACGAAAAGCCCGACACCACGCTGGTCGGTCCACTCGAGCGCAAGGGTGCCTATGGTCAGACCCGATTCAATATCGGAGAAACCACCACGCTGGTGCTCGAGGGGATGTTCAATTCGCGCGAGTCCAGCCAGCGCTTTTCCGCGGCCACTCCGCGAATTCGTGGCGGTGATGGCATGACCATTCCCGCCGATCATCCCTTCAACCCGTTCGGGGTGGAGTTTCGCGGCAGCGGCACCAGCTTCGAAGTCGTCCGGATGATGGAAGAAGTGGGGCCGCGCCTCAACACGCAGAAGGTCAACACCTCGCGCCTGGCTGCAGGCCTGGAGGGTGAGTTCTCCAATGCCTGGAGATGGAACGCCTTCTACACCTGGGCGCAGAACAAGGCGCGCTGGATTTCAAATGGGCAGATCGATCTTGATCGCGTTGCGCTGGCATTGGGGCCGAACGATCGGTGTGCCGCACACGATTGCGTGCCGCTCAACGTGTTCGGAGCGATCACACCGCAAATGGCCGACTACATCCGCGCGGTGGGTATCGACTACAACGGCACTCGGCAGCGCGACTTCACGGCAAACCTGACCGGCGACCTGTTCCAGCTGCCGGCCGGCGCGCTGGCTTTTGCCGCAGGCGTCGAGTACCGCAAGGAGGAAGGTTGGGATGATCCGAGCCCCTATATCAATCAGGCGCCCGAATTCATCAGCTACGACCGGCGCACGACATCGGCTCCCCGGCTGCCGACGCGCGGTTCCTACGATCTGAAGGAAGCCTATGCCGAGTTCAACATCCCGTTGCTGGCTGATATGCCGGGCGCGCGCCAACTGGAGCTGTCCCTGGCCAGCCGGCACTCGCGCTACAGCACCTTCGGCAATACCACCAACAGCAAGGCGGGCTTGGTCTGGAGGCCGGTGGAAGACCTGATGCTGCGTGCGACCTGGGCGCAAGGATTCCGCGCGCCCTCGATCAACGAGCTGTATGCCGGTCTGCGCACGACCAACCTGCCGGCCGTGGATCCTTGCAACAACGGTGGCGGTAGCCTGCCGGGTTGCGCGGGTGTACCGACGAGCTACCACCAGTCCAACTTTGCCGGTGGCGCGATCATTTCCACCGTCGGTGGCAACCCGGACCTGATGCCCGAGACCTCGACCAACCGCAGCGTGGGCTTCATCTACACGCCGTCTTCAGTGAAGCGGTTGAGCTGGTCGCTGGACTGGTACGAGATCGACCTGGACGACGCCATTTCCAACTTCGGCTCGCAGAATCTGCTGAATCTGTGCGCCAATACCGGGTTGCGGTGCAACTTCATCCGTCGTGACACGGGCACCGGCGAGATCATCAACCTGAGCGACGGTCCCATCAACCTCAACCGGATCAAAACCAGCGGTATCGACAGCACGTTCCGCTACGAGTTGCCCGAGGGAGACCTTGGTCGCTTCGAGTTGATGCTGACGCTGACGCGACTGAGTGCCTATGACCGTTACGACACCCTGCCCAACGGTGAGGTCCGGCTATCGCGCCGGGCGGGCATGTCGGACATTGCACGTGAGAGCTTCCCGCGCTGGCGTGCCAATACGCGGGTGGACTGGTCGAAGGGCGCCTGGTCGGCGAACTGGAGCGCGTACTACATCGGCCGCACCGACGAAGGCCCGGCGCCGGCTTTCGGGCGGATCCCTTCGCACCTGACGCACAACGTCTGGGGTGCCTACGCGATGGAGAAGTGGCCGCTCAAGTGGACGCTTGGTGTCCAGAACCTGTTCGACCGGGATCCACCGCGTTCCTACGTCAACGGCGGCGATCTCAACTTCGACATGAGCACCTACAACCCGATCGGACGCTTCTACTACCTGAAGGCCTCGTTTGATTTTTGAGGACAGGGTGACCGTATAGCCTTGTTTTGGCGCTTGGGCGATACCTGATGGGGTCGGTATCGCCCGCGATCGGTTTTGCTAGACCGCGATTCGGAGATTCGTCTTACATGTCCCAGGTTCCTCAACCCGCGATTTCGCGCCCCGGTCGATCACGCTGGAAGCTGGACGTGCATCCGGTCCTGATGCTGTTGTCGGTGCTGGTGCTCAGCGCGGTGCTGACCTGGGTTCTGGACTCGGGTGCGTTCGAGCGGGCCGATGGACGGGTGATTCCCGACACCTACTCGGTGATCGAGAAGTCCCGTGATTTGGGGCATGTGCTGGGCGTGGGTGTGGCGGATGAGGCGGCGAGCCCGGCGAGCGTAATGGCCGTGTTCCACGCGATTCCCCGCGGACTGGTGAGAAACGCACCGCTGATCTTCATGGTGTTGTTCGTGGGCGGCCTGTTCGGCGTGTTCAAGCAAACCGGCGCACTCGATGCCGGGCTGGATCGCCTGGTGCACCGTTCGGGCGGCAACGTCTACCTGCTGGCGCCGGTCCTGATGACGGCCCTGGCCATAGGCAGCGCGTTCCTCGGGCTGATCTCCGAATACCTCGTCGTCCTGCCGGTGCTCCTGTCGATGGCCGAGCGCCTGCGACTCGACAGCCTGTTTGCGGTGGGTATGCTGCTGATCGCCGCCAAGCTCGGCTATATCGCTTCGGTCAGCAATCCCGTGGTCCTGCCCATCGCCCAAGGCATCGTGGGCGAACCGATGTTCAGCGGTTTCGGCATGCGGCTGGCGGTGCTGGTCGTGTTCATGGCACTGGGCATTCCGTACCTGCTCTGGCGAATCCGGCGCAGCGGCTTTGCCAGGGCCACGTTCGACGTCCAGGAAAACCCGTTGTCGGGCCGGCATCTGGGCGTGCTGGTACTGCTGTGCCTGTCCATCGTGCTGATGGTGTTTGCCGGGCGCACCTGGCACTGGCACTACAACGAGCTCAGCGCGTTTTATCTGGCGGTGACCGTGGTGCTGGCCGTGGTGGGCGGCTTGGGCGCGCGCAGCAGCGCGGATGCCTTTATCGAGGGCATCAAGGGCATGGTGCTGCCATCGCTGCTGATCGGCCTGGCCGGTGCGATCCACGTCCTGCTCCAGGATGGTCAGGTGCTGGACACCGTGGTCAATGCCATGGCGTCGGTGATCCAGGGGAAAGGGCCGTGGGCGGCCTCGCTCGCGATCATGGTGACCGAGGCGGGACTGGATGTGCTGATTCCGTCCACCTCGGCCAAGGCGGCCATCAGCATCCCGATCCTGTGGCCGATCGGGCAGTTGTCGGGCCTGAGCGGCAACACGGTGGTGCTGGCCTACCTGTTCGGCAACGGACTGATGGCCACCGTCAGCCCGACCTCCGGCCTGATGCTTGCGATGTTGGCGATGGCCAAGGTGCCTTATGGGCGCTGGGTCCGCTTCATGCTGCCACTGACACTGGCGCTGAGCCTGGTCGCCATGGCTTTCCTGCTGATCGCCGTGCGGATCGGCTACTGAGCGCGCCATGCGACACCTCGATCCCATCCCGCCCAGCCCGGTCTGCGGCCTTGAGCCCGGCCCCCATCCGGTGGGCGAGGTGCTGGACCTGCGTGTGCCGATGCGCGATGGCATCCATCTGGCCACCGATCTGTACCTGCCGCAGTCGCTCACGGGTACCGGGCCGACGCGCTGGCCGTGCATTCTCGAGCGCACGCCCTATGACAAGTGTGGCACCGCGCGATCGGACCTGATTGCCGGGGGCGACCAGCCCTTGTCCAAACCTGCCATCGCCCGCTGGTTCGCCAGCCACGGATACGCCGTGGCCATGCAGGACTGTCGTGGCCGCTACGGTTCCGAGGGCGGCTTCACCAAGTACACGGCCGAGGCCGAGGACAGTTTCGACACGCTCGCCTGGCTGCGCTCGCAGGCCTGGTGCGATGGTCGGGTGCTGACCCAGGGCTTGTCCTACTGCGCCCACGTGCAGACCGCGCTGGGCTGTCTGTCCCCCGAGGGCCTCGCGGCCCAGTTCATCGATTCGGGAGGGTTCTCCAATGCCTATCAGGGCGGGATCCGTCAGGGCGGTGCGTTCGAGCTCAAGCAGGCGACCTGGGCGTTCAAGCATGCGCTTCTGAGCCCTGAAACGCGGCATGATCCGATACGCGAAGCGACCCTGCAGGCGCAGGATATCCGCGAGTGGTTCCACCGCATGCCGTGGGCGCGCGGCCGCTCGCCGGTAAGCGCCGCGCCGGAATATGAGGATTACCTGTTCGAGCAATGGGAGCAGGGCGATTTCGGGCCGTACTGGCGGCAGCCTGCCCTGTGCGCGCAGGACCATCACGATGCCTATGCCGACGTGCCGATGGTGCACATGTCGAGTTGGTACGACCCTTATGTGCGCACGGCCACCGAGAACTACCTGGGACTGTCGGCGCGCAAACGCGGCCCGGTGCACCTGATCATGGGCCCATG
This sequence comes from uncultured Aquimonas sp., assembly GCA_964617405.1. Classification (GTDB taxonomy): domain Bacteria; phylum Pseudomonadota; class Gammaproteobacteria; order Xanthomonadales; family Xanthomonadaceae; genus Denitratimonas. The sequence goes on from CAZTXX010000016.1 coordinate 13,866, forward strand.
GACCCATGGGCAGCGATCACGGCGCTTTTCCGGAGACGTCGACTTTGGGCCTGACGCGACGCTGGATGCGGTATTCGGCTGCTCGTTCTTCGAACTGCGCCGGCGCTGGTACGACTTCCTGCTGGCGCGCAGCAGCGACGATCCGTTTGCCCGTGGACGGGTCTCGATCTTCGTGATGGGAGGTGGCAGTGGCCGCAGGGATCCGGAAGGTCGTCTTGAACATGGTGGCCGCTGGGTATTCGCGCCGGATTGGCCGTTGCCCGGCACCCGGGAGGAGGCCTGGCATCTGCACGCAAACGGGAGTCTGATGCCCGCCGCGCCGGGTGATGATGAAGCTTCCATGGAAATCTGTTTCGATCCGAAGGATCCGGTTCCGACCATCGGTGGTGCGATCACCTCCGCGGACGCGCTGATGCTGCCGGGCGCCTTCGACCAGCGTGATGAGAGCCGCTTCTTCGGCTGCACCGGCAGTGGTGCGGACATCGGCGAGCGGCCCGACGTCCTGTGCTTCCGCAGTGCGCCGCTGGTTCGCGATGTCGTGGTGGCGGGACCGATCCGGGCCCGGCTGTTCGTTTCCTCCGACTGCCTGGATAGCGATCTGACGATCAAGCTGATCGATGAGTACCCCACAGGTGGCGACTGGCCGCAGGGGTTCGCGATGAACCTCACGGACGGCATCCTGCGCCTGCGCTACCGCAATTCCTGGGAGCGGCCGGAGATGTTGGAGTCGGGGAGGATCGTCGAGGTCGAGGTCGAGGCGTTCGCCACCGCCAACCGATTCCTTGCCGGCCACCGGATCCGACTGGATGTTTCCAGCAGCAATTTCCCCCACTTCGACCTCAACCCGAACACGGACGCGCCGCCGGGACGCTGGTCGGAATCGAAGGTCGCGCACAACCGCATCCATATGGATCGGCAGCACCATTCGCGGCTTCTGTTGCCCGTGGTGGAACTGGAGTGATGAGGGCCGGCCAGTGGACGCTCGGATCGGATAGGGTGAATGCCGACAGTGGCTGAATGCGGGAGCACGTGATGGCGGTGCCGCAGATCAAGAGCCTGGAAGTGTTCCGGGAAATCATTCGTCTTGGCTCGGTCACGGCGGCGGCACGGAGCCTCGGAATCAGCCAGCCGGCGGCCAGTCGCCTGCTGTCGCAGCTTGAGAGCGATCTGGGGTTCCGCTTGTTTCACCGCAGCAAGGGACGCCTGTTCCCCGTGTCCCATGCGCTTCTGCTGTATGAGGAGGCCACCTTGGCGCTGGCCGGGATCGAGCGCATAGCCGATCTGGCGCGGGATATCCGTGAAACCAATGTGGGGCGTTTGCGCCTCGTGGCGCCGCCGAGTTTCGCGGAGGGACCCCTGGTGAAGCTGGTCGCAAGCTTTCTTGCGCTGCACCCGGGGATCCGGATGGATATCGATTCGCGCACTCGACCAACGGTGATGAACCAGGTGGCCACGCGGGCGGTGGACTGCGGTTTCGGCAAGCTGCCGATCGACCATCCGGGGATCCGGATCCGCCCCTTGCTGGTCAGTCCGACGGTATGCGTGATCTCCCCGCAGCATCCGCTGGCCCGGGGGACAGCCCCGATCGGGCCGCGTGAGCTGTCCGGTGAGCCGCTCATCTTTGTCGGGGACGCCACCAGTCATACGCGCATGCGGATTGATCGGGCGTTTCGCGATGCCGGGAAGATCCCCAACGTGCGGATGGATGCGCACAACGTCGGCGCGGCCTGTGCCTTGGCGGCCGAGGGTATCGGCATTGCACTGGTCAACGAGTTGCTGTCACGCCGCTCGTCCTGGACCGGCGTCGTCAGCCGGCGATTCACCCCGGACATCGAACAGGAATACGTCTTCATGTCGGCCAGCAGCGCGCGGGACAAGCCTCTGGTGGAGGCCTTCTATGAGCATTGCCGCACGGCGCTGCGTTCAGAAGGGGGGGAGGACTGACGTGACGCCATCGGGCTTTGCGCAAAATCGCGGTGGGTGGCGATGCGGGTTGCTGGTGCTGGCCGCGGTGCTGACCGGTGCCGGCTGGCTGCGTGCGAACGCGCAGGGCACCGTCGGGTACCAGCTGCCGCCGGAGGAAATCAGGGCGCTGGCCGATATGCCACCGACGCCGCAGGCCTTGCTGGATCCGCGCAATGCAACCATCGCCTACCTTCATCGGGAACCTTACGAGAGCCTCGCATGGCTGTCTCGGCCCGACCTGCGGCTGGCCGGGTTGCGCGTCGATCCGGCCAACGCGGTGGCCCATACCATCACCCTGAGCGACAACCGCCCGATCCGGCTGGATCCGGCACATGCGCTCTCGATTCAGCGTATTGGTACCGATCCTTCTCCGGTGGCGATTTCCGGCCTGCCCGCGCAAGCGCGCCTGGCCCATGTCATCTGGTCGCCGGACGGTCGCCACCTCGCTTTCGTCCAGGTGGCGGCGGATCGTGCCGAGCTTTGGGTCGCCGATGCACACACGATGCGTGCGCGCCGCCTGCTGGCCGGTGGGGTTAACGCGACTCTGGGCAATCCTCTGGTGTGGTTCCGCGACGGTCAGGCGCTGCTGGTCAAGGTCCAGGCGACAGCGAAGCCACGTGTAGACGCGCAGGAGACGCTGCCCGAAGGCCCGCTGGTGCAGGAAAGCGGCGGCAGGAAGGTCTCGAACCGGACCTTCCAGGACTTGCTGCGAAGCGCGGCGGACGAGCGCCAGTTCGAGGCGATGGCAAGCTCGCGGCTGATGCGCGTGCCGCTTCGCGGTCGGGCCACGCACTGGGCCGGGCCGGGGCTGTATCGGGATCTCCGGTTTTCGCCCGATGGCAGCCTGCTGCTGGCCGAGACCCTGCAGCGCCCATTCTCCCACCGTGCCCCGTTGGACCGGTTTCCGTTACGGCACACCCTGCTGGATCGTGCCGGAAAAGAGCTCCTGCTGGTTTCGGACAGGCCACTGTCCGAGGCGTTGCCGCGTGGGCGCATGGCGGTGCCGCCCGGACGCAGGAACATCGACTGGCGCGCCGATGCGCCCGCAACCCTGGTCTGGTTCGAGGCATTGGATGGTGGTGACCCGGCGCATGTCGCACCGTCTCGCGATGCGCTCGTGACCTGGGACGCGCCGTTCGAGGAACCTCCCCGCACGCTGCTGGAAACGAAGAACCGGCTGCGCGAAGTCCTGTGGGGCACAGCGCAGGACGCCGTTGCGCGGGACGAGTGGTGGGATACACGGGAGACACGCGTTTACGCGTTTGCTCCGGACGGTTCGCAGCCTGCACGCGTTCTCATCGAGCGGGACCTTCAGGATGCCGCCTCCGATCCGGGTGTCTTCTCACGACAGGCCGGCCGTTTCGCGGAGCCGGTGCTGCGCCTTGAACAAGGCCATGCCTGGCTGGTCGGCAATCGCGTCGGCGCCGACGGAGAGGTGGCCTTCCTGGATCGCATCGACCTGCACAGCGGCAACCGCAGTCGCACCTACCAATCGGCGCCGTCTGCCCAGGTCGAGACCGCCATCGCCCAGGTCGGCGAGGGGACGGGAAGCCTGCTGCTGCGGATCGAGTCGCCCGTCGAGCAGCCGGATTACCATCTGCGTCGGCTTGAACCCGGCGTTCCCGGCACGCGGTTGACGCACTTCGGGCCACTCGGCTCGCCACTGGCCGGGGTGACGCAACGGGTTTTGCCCTACACGCGCGGCGATGGGCTGTCCCTTGGCGGCATGCTTTACCTGCCGGCGCAGGGTTGCGATAGCGACCGCAAGCTTCCACTTCTGATCTGGGCTTACCCGGTCGAATACAAAACCCGAAGCAGTGCCGCGCAGACGGCTGTCGACAATCGGCGGTTCCCGCGACTGGACTTCAAGTCGCCGGTATTCTGGGCGGCTCGCGGCTACGCGGTGCTGGATCAGGCGGCGTTTCCGATCATCGGCGAGGGCGACAGCGAGCCGAACGACACCTACCTGCCACAGCTGAAGGCCAACGCGCGCGCGGCGATTGATGCTGCGGTCGAGCTGGGCTGCATCGACCCGGCTCGGATCGCCGTTGGCGGGCACTCCTATGGTGCCTTCATGGTCGCCAACCTCCTGACCCACACGGACTGGTTCGCCGCCGGCATCGCCCGCAGCGGTGCCTACAATCGCACGCTCACGCCGTTCGGCTTCCAGCGTGAGGAGCGCAGTCTCTGGGAGGCGCCTGAAGCGTATCTGGCAATGTCGCCGTTCCTGCACGCCGAAACCATGAAAACCCCGCTGCTGCTGATCCACGGTCAGGAGGACGGCAATGCCGCGACCCAGGTGATGCAGAGCGAACGGTATTTCGCGGCACTCGGCGCGCTGGGTGCGCCCGCCCGTCTCGTGCTTCTGCCGCAGGAGAGCCACAGCTACCTGGCGCGCGAGTCGGTCATGCACGTGTTGTGGGAACAGGATCAGTGGCTCGAGCGATATCTGGCGTCATGTCCGACCTCGGCTCCGGCGCGGGAGAGGGTCGAGGCCGACGGGTCCGGCCGCTGTGCTGCGCTTCGTTGAGTTTGGTGGTCGCGCAGGCTGCGGGCCATCGGAGTTCCGCCTGCGATGCGGCATGCAGTTCCCGATATGCAGCGGGCTTTCAGATCGTCAGCCAGCGGCCCCCGTCCACGCGCAGTACCTGGCCGGTGGTGTAGCTTGCGGCATCGAGCAGGAACACCGCGGCCTCGGCGATTTCCGCCGGGGTGCCGGTGCGGCGCAGGGCGGTGCGGGCGAGCGTGGTGTGTTGTAGGTCGGGATCCTCGGTGGTTTCGGGCCAGAGGATGGCCCCGGGTGCGATGGCGTTGACCCGCACATCGGGGGCCAGTTCCTGGGCCAGGGAATAGGTGAGCATGCTCATCGCGGCCTTGCTCATGCAGTAGGCCGAATGGCGCGCGCGCGGGCGCTCGGCATAGACATCGCTCAGGTTGAGGATCGCGCCGCGTGCTTCGCGCAGGTGGAAGGCGGCGGCCTGCGCGAGGAAGAACGGCGCCTTGGCGTTGGTGGTCATCAGCGCATCCCACAAGGCTTCGGTGGTTTCGCCGAAGGGCGTGGGAAAGAAGGCCGAGGCGTTGTTGACCAGGGCATCGAGCCGGCCAAAGCGCAGCACGGTGCGGTCGACGAGCGATGGCAGGCGCGCGATGTCGGAAAGATCGGCGCGCAGCAAGGCGGTGCTGTGCGGGCGCTTTTCCTCCAGCGAGTTTTGCAGCGCGGCCGCCGCATCGGCGCTGTGGCGGTAGTGCAGGGCGAGGTCGTAGCCGGCGGCATGCAGGGCGGTGGCGATGGCGGCACCGATGCGGCGTGCGGCGCCGGTCACCAGGGCGACGGGGCGGGGCGGATTCATGGCGCCATCATCTCCTTTTCCGGTTCGGCGGGCCGTGGTCTTGTTCACGCAGCGCGAAACATCCCCGCGCAACGTACCATAGGCGCCGTTTTTCGCATGGAGGTGCTGTCTTGTCCAAATTGCCCGAGCCCGACTCCGCAGCGCGCGAACACAGCGCGGCGCTGGTGGAACTGATCCGCGCGGTGATCCGCGCCGAGGGCGGGGCGATCGCGTTCTCGCGCTACATGGAACTGGCGCTGTACGCGCCGGGCTTGGGCTATTACAGCGCCGGCGCACAAAAGTTCGGGCGCGCCGGCGACTTCGTCACCGCGCCCGAACTTGGGCCGTTGTTCGCCCAATGCGTGGCCGAGGCGGTGGCACCTGTCCTGGGTCAGCTCAACGGTGCGCGCTTCCTGGAACTGGGCGGTGGCAGCGGCGCGTTCGCGCAGGATGTGCTGATCCATCTGGCATTGCTCGATGCAGTGCCGCAGCGCTATGACATCCTCGAGCCTTCGGCTGATTTGCGTGAACGACAGCGTGCGCATCTGGCGGCAAACTTGCCGGTGGCATTGTTCGAGCGCGTGCACTGGTTGAACGCGCCGCCGGAGCAGGAGTGGCGCGGCGTGCTGTTCGCCAACGAGGTGCTCGATGCCTTGCCCACCACGCGGTTCGCATTGCGCGACGGGGAGTTGTTCGAGGAATACGTGGTGCTCGATGCGCAGGATGACTTCATCCGGGTGGATCAGCCCGCCGACGCCTTTCTCGAGGGCGCAGTGCGCCACGTCGAGCGCGATCTTGGTGGGCCGTTGCCCGATGGCCTGCGCTCGGAAATCCTGCCCCAGCTTCCCTATTGGGTGCAGGCCGTCGGCGGCCTGCTGCGCGAGGGCGCGATGCTGTTCGTCGATTATGGCCATCCGCGACGTGATTTCTTTGCACCCGAGCGCGCGCAGGGCAGTTTGCGCGGCTTCTACCGGCATCACCTCGTGGACGATCCCTTCCTGTGGCCGGGTCTGGCCGACCTGACGGCCTCGGTGGATTTCACCGCATTGGCCGAGGCTGGAGTGGGCACCGGTTTCGAGCTGGCCGGCTACTGTTCGCAGGCATCGTTCCTGATGGGAAACCGCTTGGCCGAATGCTTCGAAACGCTGTATTCGATCGCACCCGACGAGGCCACCCGCTATGGTCTGGCGCAGCAGGTCAAGCAACTCACCCTGCCCGGTGCCATGGGCGAGAGCTTCCAGGTGATGGGCTTTGCGCGCGGGGTGGATCTGGCGCACGCCTTCATCCAGGGCGATCTGCGCTGGCGGCTGTGATGCGCACGCTGCGCTGGCCGCGTTTCTGGCTGGGGCTGTGGATTGCCGCGATCATCGTGGTGATCGTGCTTTCGCTGGTTCCCCCGCCGCCGCTTGCGATGGAGATGCCGGAGGATTCCGACAAATTGCTGCATTTCCTCGCCTATTTCGGCCTTGCCCTCGCGGCGACACAACTGTTTGAAACCGGCCTTGCCATGGTCGTCGCCGCCGTCGGGCTGGTGGGGCTGGGCGTCTCGCTGGAATGGGCGCAGGGCGCCCTGATGCCGCAATATCGCAGCGCAGATGCGATGGATGCGTTGGCCAACACGCTGGGTGTTGGCTGTGGCTCGGCGCTCTGGTTCACCGCACTGGCGCGTTGTTTGCAGCGTCTGGAGCCGCCTGCACGCCGGTGAGGATCAGGCCTGGTCGGTTGCTGCCGACCTGCGGCGCGGGTACTGCCAGGTGGTGTCGAGCAGGAGCAGCAAAGCGATCAGCGTGGAGATCAGCCAGACCCAGGGCCGCTGGTACCAGGGTGCCGGGTGCAGGATGCGCAG
>CAZTXX010000016.1:21105-23283 GCA_964617405.1 uncultured Aquimonas sp.
GCAAAGCGGCTCGACAGACCTTCTTCCGGCGTCCATCGTTCCACGATGGCGTCGCGCTCCAGCCGGACCGCCCCGTGATCGCCGACGAACCAGTAGCCACCCCGGTTCGATGCGACGATCTGGCGCACCAGCAGCCCGTTCAGTGCCGAGATCGGTTCGCTGGTCAGGCTCTGGTCGGCATTGCGCCGCAACAGGTGGGTTTCACGATGGGCGCTGACCAGCAAGCTGCCGTCAGTGCGTTCGAAGATTGCACGCACCGGCTGTTGGCTCGGCCATCGCATCAGCTCTTCGATCCGTATCTCGCCAGGGCGAATACGCCACAACCGGCTGCCGACCGTGCCCAACAGCAGTTCGCCGTTGGCCAGACGCAGGACGCTCTCCACGCACCGGGCTTCCGACGGCAGGCGCTCGCTCCAATCCTGCATGGTGCCGTCGGCATGCCAGTGCCGCAGCCCGCCACAGGCGTGGGCGAACCAGAACCCGCCATTTCCGTCGGGTGCAATGCCCCGGCCTGGTGCGCGGCGAGGCGTCTCCGCATCGTTCAGGGTGCCGATCCACGGGGTACGAAGCTGAACCAGGCCGTCAGTGGGCGTGCTCAGCCACAGGTTGCCCTGGGCATCCTGCGTGGCCCTGTAGGGCAGGCCCGCCGGCAGGTCCGCAACGCGCTCGGGCGCGCGGCCTTGTGCCATGCGCCACAGCGTGCCATTGCCTTCCACTGCGAGGATGCTGCCGTCGCGCATCCGGTTGAGCGTGAGTGTTGGTCCGATTCCGAACCCGTGCCATGTGTCGGTGGCCGGGTCGTAGTAGTAGAGGTCCTGGGTTGAACCGACCAACACGCCATCGTCGTCGGCCATGGCGCTGGTGGTGCTGAGGTCGTGCATTGGAACCGACGAAGCGACCCAGTGCAGGGTTCCGTTGGGCGCCAATCGGGCCAATTTGTGCTGGGTGAGAACGAACGCGGCTCCGCTGCGGGTGAAGGTGATGGCAAGTGCGGATGGCGCATCTGGAATGACGGATGTGGCCCGGAACGTGTACGGGTCGATGCGCCACAGCCCCACCTCCGTGGCCGCCCAGATCGCGCCGTCGTATTCGGCCAGGTCGTTGACCTGGCACTCCCGCGAGCAGGCGTCGATCTGGATGAAGCCGTCCGGGGTGCGTACGGCGACACCCGCGTCCTCGGTACCGATCCACAGGTTCGCATCGGCATCCTCCAGCAACATCGTGATGCGGCTGCTGGGGGGGCCAGTGGTCGGCACAGGTGATGTATTGTTCGGGAGGGCGCTGCTGGATGCCACGAACTGGGTGAAACGCTCCCCATCGAATCGTGCCAACCCGCCGAATGTACCCACCCACAGATACCCGTCACTTGTCACCAGGGCCGTGTTGACACTGTCGAGCGGCAGGCCATGGGCGGTGGTGATCGGGCGCAGTACCGGTGCTTGGGAAATCGACGCCGTCCGTGCCACCAGCGGCGCAAGCAACAGGACGGACAGTGCCAGCAGGGCAGCCAGCTGGCGACACGGGAAAGGGCAGGACATGGGCGCAGTATGCCGTGAGTCCGGCCCCATGTTCACGCAGGCCGGGATGCCCCTCCGGCTAACCCGAGGTGTGCCTGTGGCCCGCGACAATGCGGATTTCCACAGGCTGCGGGTTGGCGGGTTGATTGACCCGCCATGTGCCGCCCGGGCTGGCGCCGCCCCTTGGTGAAGGCCGGACCCATTGCCTCCGGGGCGCTCGTCAGCCAGTGCATCTGCATCGGGCAGCCTCGGAAATCACGCTCGACCCTTGAACCGCCGAACCGCATCCCCATCTAACGTCGCATCCGCTTCCCCGGCGGTTTTTGTTTCGGCTAAAATTGGCACTCGTCACCAGTGAGTGCTGACAAGCCGCTGGTACATCCCATCAATCAACAACTTGGCAAGAGGACTGTCATGAAACTCACCCCGCTGCACGACCGCGTCATCATCAAGCGCCTGGAAGAAGAGAAGGTTTCCGCTGGCGGCATCGTCATCCCCGACAGCGCCACCGAAAAGCCGATCCGCGGCGAAGTGGTCGCCGTGGGCGAAGGCAAGCCGCTCGACAACGGCCAGGTGCGCAAGCTTCAGGTCAAGGTCGGCGACACCGTCCTGTTCGGCAAGTACTCGGGCACCGAGGTCAAGGTCGACGGCACCGAATACC
>CAZTXX010000017.1:0-22701 GCA_964617405.1 uncultured Aquimonas sp.
ATTCGCGAAGGCGGCCGTACCGTCGGCGCCGGCGTGGTGGCCAAGGTCATCAAGTGATGTGAGACCCCGCGCGCCTTGGCGCGCGGATGGTTCGAGCATCATCCCCGCGAAAGCGGGGATCCAGGTTCCCAGGATGGTTTTTCGGGGAACCACGGTTCCGCGAAAGCGGCGAAACAAAAAAACGGGGAATGCGGCAAACGACCGCACTCCCGACGTTCTTTCAAGACACTCAAGGATAGGTCATGGCGGACCAGAAGATTCGGATTCGGCTCAAGGCGTTCGATCATCGTTTGATTGATCGTTCCGCGAGCGAGATCGTCGAGACGGCCAAGCGGACCGGCGCGCAGGTGCGCGGCCCGATCCCGCTGCCGACCAAGATAGAGCGTTACACCATCCTGGTGTCGCCGCACGTCGACAAGGACGCGCGAGACCAGTATGAAACCCGCACGCACAAGCGCGTGCTCGACATCGTCGATCCGAACGACAAGACCGTGGATGCCTTGATGAAACTCGAGCTCGCGGCCGGCGTCGACGTTCAGATCAAGCTGTACTGAGGCAGAAACCATGAGCATCGGGATCGTAGGCCGCAAGTGCGGCATGAGTCGAATTTTCACCGAGAACGGCGAGTCCGTGCCGGTGACCCTGATCGAAGCGACGCCGAACCGCATCGTCCAGATCAAGACCCAGGACAATGACGGCTACCAGGCCGTACAGGTGACCGCGGGTGAAAAGCGCGCTGCGCTGGTCAACAAGCCGACGGCTGGCCATTACGCCAAGTCGAAGGTGGAAGCCGGTCGTGGGCTGTGGGAGTTCCGCGTTGATGCGCTGGACGGGTACGAGGTCGGGGGCGAGGTTCGCGCCGACATCTTCTCCGTCGGACAGATCGTCGACGTTCAGGGTGTGACCAAGGGCAAGGGTTTCCAGGGCACCATCAAGCGCTGGAACTTCACCATGGGTGACGCCACGCACGGCAACTCGCTGTCGCACCGCTCGCCGGGTTCACTGGGTCAGCGCCAGACGCCGGGCCGGGTTTTCCCCGGCAAGAAGATGGCTGGCCACATGGGTGACCGTACCCAGACCACGCAACGCCTGGAAGTCATGAAGGTGGACGCCGAGCGCGGCCTGATCGCCATTCGTGGCGCGGTTCCTGGCGCGCCGGGCGGCAACGTGATCGTCCGTCCGACGACGAAAGGTTGAGGAGACAGAACATGGAAATCGCAGTCGTCGGTAGTGGCGAGAAGGTCGCGGTGTCCGAGGCGGTCTTCGGTCGCGAATTCAAGCGGGATCTCGTGCACCAGGTGGTCGTTGCTTACCGCAACGCCGCGCGTGCCGGCACCAAGGCCCAGAAGACTCGCGCCGAAGTCAGTGGCACCACCAAGAAGTCCAAGAAGCAGAAGGGCGGCGGCGCCCGTCACGGTGCGCTGACCGCGCCGATCTTCGTGGGTGGTGGCGTGACATTCGCCGCCAAGCCGCGCAGCTATGCGCAGAAGATCAACCGCAAGATGTACCGCGGAGCGATGGCCTCCATCTTCTCCGAACTGGTGCGTCAGGATCGTATCCGCGTCGTGTCCGGCATCTCGGTGGATGAGCCCCGCACGCGCGTGCTGGTATCCCATCTGAAGGACCTGGGTGTAGAGCGTCCGCTGATCGTCACCGAGGAAGGCAGCGAGGCGCTGTATCTGGCGGCCCGCAACCTTCCCTACGTGGAAGTGCGCGACGTCCAGGGTCTGGATCCGGTAGCCCTGGTCCGCGCCAACAGCGTGGTGGTTACCGTTGACGCGCTCAAGAAGATCGAGGAGTGGCTGGCATGAGCAGCGAAAAGATCCTGACCGTGCTGCGTGCGCCGCACGTGTCCGAAAAGGCCGCGCGCCTGCAGGAAGTGTCGAACCAGTACGTGTTCGAGGTTTCCCGCGAGGCCACCAAGGCCGATGTTAAGGCGGCGGTCGAGTCGCTCTTCGAGGTGAAGGTCGATGATGTCAACCTTCTTACCGTGAAGGGCAAGAAGAAGACCTTCCGTTTCCGTTCCGGTCGCCGCGGCGACTGGCGCAAGGCTTACGTCACGCTGGCCGATGGCCAGTCGATCGACGTGATGGCCAAGCCCTGAGGTAGCAGTCCATGGCATTGATCAAACACAAGCCGACCTCTCCTGGCCGTCGTGGCAAGGTAAGCGTCGTCACTCCCGAGTTGCACAAGGGTGCGCCCCATGCGCCGCTGCTGGAAAAGCAGGCGCGCACCGGCGGGCGCAACAACATGGGCCGCATCACCACGCGTCATCGCGGCGGTGGCCACAAGCAGCACTATCGCATCGTCGATTTCAAGCGCGACAAGGAAGGCATCCCCGCCCGCGTCGAGCGTATCGAGTACGATCCGAACCGCACCGCGCACATTGCGTTGCTGTGCTATGCCGATGGCGAGCGTCGTTACATCATCGCGCCCAAGGGCATCGCGGTGGGTGACCAGCTGATGGCGGGCAAGGACGCGCCGATCAAGACCGGCAACACCCTGCCGCTGCGCAACATCCCGGTCGGTTCCACGGTGCACTGCATCGAGATGCGCCCGGGTAAGAAGGCCCAGCTCGCCCGTTCCGCCGGTGCTTCTGCTCAGCTCGTGGCGCGCGAGTCCGGCTATGCCACGCTGCGTCTTCGTTCCGGCGAAATGCGCAAGGTTCCCGCCGACTGCCGCGCCACCATCGGTGAAGTGGGCAACTCCGAGCACAGCTTGCGCAAGATCGGCAAGGCCGGCGCCACACGTTGGCTCGGCATTCGCCCCACCGTCCGTGGTGTGGTGATGAACCCGGTCGACCACCCGCATGGTGGTGGTGAGGGCCGCACCTCCGGTGGCCGTCATCCGGTCACCCCGTGGGGCGTCCCGACCAAGGGCTACAAGACTCGTAACAACAAGCGCACCGAGCACCTCATCGTGCGTCGTCGCAAGTAACAGGATCAGGCCATGGCACGTTCACTCAAGAAAGGCCCGTTCGTCGACCTGCACCTTCTCAAGAAGGTCGAGGCGGCGATGGCCACCAACAGCAAGCGCCCGATCAAGACCTGGTCGCGTCGTTCGATGGTGTTGCCGGAGATGGTGGGTTTCACCATCGCGGTGCACAATGGCAGGTTGCACGTCCCCGTGCTGATCAACGAGAACATGGTCGGGCACAAGCTCGGCGAGTTCGCGGTGACCCGCACGTTCAAGGGTCACGTCGCCGACAAGAAGTCCAAGTGAGGAGCATGACGATGGAAACCAAAGCCATCCTGCGCGGTGCGCGCATCTCCGCACAGAAGGTTCGTCTCGTCGCCGATCAGGTGCGTGGCTTGCCGGTCGGTCGCGCCAGCGATCTCCTGCAGTTCAGCGACAAGAAGGCCGCCCATGTGGTGCGCAAGGTGCTGCTGTCTGCCGTGTCCAACGCCGAGAACAACGACGGCGCGGATGTGGACGAGCTGAAGATCACCCGCATCTTCGTGGACGAGGGCGCAACGCTGAAGCGTTTCCGCGCTCGCGCCAAGGGTCGTGGCGCGCGCATTCTCAAGCGCACCAGCCACATCACCGTGGTCGTTGGTTCGGCCAAATAAACGGACGCAGGAATTCCCATGGGTCATAAAGTACATCCGATCGGAATCCGCCTGGGCATCGCCAAGGACTGGAACTCCAAGTGGTTCGCCAACAAGCGTGAATACGCCGAATACCTGGCGGCCGACCTCAAGGTGCGCGAGATGCTGCGCAAGAAGCTGGCCCAGGCCGGCATCAGCCGCATCCAGATCGAGCGCCCCGCGAAGACCGCGCGCATCACGATCCATACTGCCCGCCCGGGCGTTGTGATCGGCAAGAAGGGCGAGGACATCGAGAAGCTGCGCAAGGAAGTTTCCGCGATGATGGGCGTTCCCGCGCACATCAACGTGGCCGAAGTGCGCAAGCCCGAGATGGACGCACAGCTGGTGGCCGAATCGATCGCCCAGCAGCTCGAGCGCCGCATCATGTTCCGTCGTGCGATGAAGCGTGCGGTCGGTAATGCCATGCGCCTTGGCGCTCTCGGCATCAAGGTCAACGTGTCCGGCCGCCTGAACGGCGCCGAGATCGCCCGGTCGGAATGGTACCGCGAAGGCCGCGTTCCGCTGCACACCCTGCGTGCCGACATCGATTACGGTTTCGCCGAAGCGTCCACCACCTACGGCATCATCGGTATCAAGGTGTGGATCTACAAGGGCGAGGTGTTTGATTACACCCAGACCGCCCAGGAAAAGACGGACGATCGTCCGGAGCGTGCCGAGCGCGCCCCTCGGTCGGCCAGGTGAGGTATTGAGCCATGCTGCAACCCAAGCGAACCAAATACCGCAAGGCCTTCAAGGGCCGCAATGAGGGCCTGAGCTGGAGCGGCTCTGCCGTCAGCTTCGGCGAGTACGGCCTCAAGGCCACCACCCGCGGTCAGCTGACCGCGCGCCAGATCGAGGCGGCCCGCCGCACGATCAGCCGTTACGTCAAGCGTGGCGGCAAGCTCTGGATCCGCGTGTTCCCCGACAAGCCGATCAGCAAGAAGCCCATCGAAGTGCGTATGGGCAAGGGCAAGGGCGCGGTCGAGTTCTGGGTCGCTCCGATCCAGCCGGGCCGCATGCTGTACGAAATCGAGGGCGTGTCGGAAGACCAGGCGCGCGAGGCGTTCCGTCTGGCAGCGGCCAAGCTTTCGGTGCAGACCACGTTTGTCACAAGGACGGTGCGCTGATGAGTATCAAGGAATTGCGTGGCAAGTCCCCTGCAGACCTTTCCGCCCAGCTGCTTGAACTGCGCCGTGAGCAGTTCAACCTGCGTATGCAGAAGGGCGCAGGTCAACTGACCCAGACCCACGAAGTCCGCAAGGTCCGCCGCGAGATCGCGCGCGTCAAGACCCTGCTGGGCGCGAACAAGTAAGGCGGCCGAGATGAGCGACAACAACCAGATCCAGCGCACGGTCGAAGGCCGCGTGGTCAGCAACAAGATGCACAAGACGGTGACCGTACTGGTCGAGCGTCAGGTGAAGCACGCGTTGTACGGCAAGTACATCAAGCGCAGCACCAAGCTGCATGCGCACGATGAAGAGGGCTCCTGCCAGGAAGGCGACGTCGTCCGCCTGGTGGAAACCCGTCCGATGTCCAAGACCAAGACCTGGCGCGTGGTCGAAATCGTCTCGCGCACCGCGGTCTGACCCAGGGAGGAACCAGCCATGATCCAGATGCAATCCTTCCTCGATGCAGCAGACAACTCCGGTGCCAAGGAGTTGATGTGCATCAAGGTGCTCGGCGGCTCCAAGCGCCGTTACGCCGCCATCGGCGACATCATCAAGGTCAGCGTCAAGGACGCGATCCCGCGCGGCAAGGTGAAGAAGGGCGAGGTCTACGACGCCGTTGTGGTGCGTACCCGCAAGGGTGTGCGCCGTCCCGACGGTTCGCTGATCCGCTTCGACGGCAACGCCGCGGTGTTGCTCAACAACAAGCACGAGCCGATCGGCACGCGCATCTTCGGACCGGTCACCCGCGAGTTGCGCGGTGAGAAGTTCATGAAGATCGTCTCGCTGGCGCCTGAAGTGCTGTAAGGCACAGTCGAGGAATTGTCATGAACCGTATTCGCAAGGGCGACCAGGTCGTCGTCATCACAGGCAAGAGCAAGGGTCAGCGCGGCGACGTGCTGCGCGTGGCAGATGATCGGGTGTTCGTTTCCAACGTCAACCTGGTCAAGCGTCACACCAAGCCCAACCCGCAGGCCAACCAGCCTGGCGGCATCGTCGAGCGCGAGGCCGCGATCCACATCTCCAACGTGCAGCTCTTCAACCCGCGCACCGGCAAGGGCGAGCGCGTTGGCATCAAGACGCTTGAGGATGGACGCCGCATTCGGGTGTTCCGCTCGAGCAATGAGGCGGTCGACGCCTGAGGAATGTTGCAATGAACCGCCTTGAGAAGATCTACAAAGAAGAAATCGTGCCGAAGCTGATGGAGCGCTTTGGTTACCAGAACATCATGCAGGTGCCGCGCCTGTCCAAGATCACGCTGAACATGGGCGTGGGCGAGGCGGTGGGCAACAAGAAGGTGCTGGAAAACGCGGTGGCCGACATGGCCAAGATCGCGGGCCAGAAGCCGATCGTGACCAAGGCCCGCCTGTCGGTGGCCTCGTTCAAGATCCGCGACGGTTGGCCGATCGGTTGCAAGGTCACCCTGCGTCGCGACCGCATGTACGAGTTCTTCGATCGCCTGGTCAACATCTCGCTGCCGCGCGTGCGCGACTTCCGCGGCGTTTCGGGACGTGCGTTCGACGGCCGGGGCAATTACAATATGGGCGTCAAGGAGCAGATCATCTTCCCGGAGATCGACTTCGACCAGATCGACGCGATCCGCGGCATGGATATCGCGATCACCACCACCGCCCGTACCAACGAAGAAGCCAAGGCTCTCCTCGAAGCCTACGGTTTCCCGTTCCGCAACTGATGAAGCCGTGATTCGTGAGGCATGATGCGCGTGGGGCCAAAGCCCACCTGCGGATCCGGCTCCTGCCAATCACGAATCACAAATCACGTATCACGAGAAAACGACGATGTCCAAGATCTGCATGGTGAACCGCGAGAACAAGCGCGAGAAGCTGGCGAAGAAGTTCGCCGCCAAGCGCGCCGAACTCAAGAAGATCATCTCCAGCCAGACCGCCTCGTACGAGGAGAAGATGGATGCGCAGGCCGCGCTGCAGAAGCAGCCGCGTGACGCCTCCCCTTCGCGTCAGCGCAACCGTTGCGAATTGACCGGCCGCCCGCGTGGTGTCTACCGCAAGTTCGGCCTGGGCCGCAACAAGCTGCGCGAAGCCACCATGCGTGGCGATGTGCCTGGCCTGCGCAAGGCGTCCTGGTGACAAAAACCGGGAATCGGCAATAGGGCGCGGGGAGAAGGCGGCAGTTTGTCGTTTTTCTCCGCTCCCGATTTCCCGTTCCTCACTTCCACTCCATATCTTCGGATATCGGTGCTACTCATAAGGCAAAACACACATGAGCATGACTGATCCCATCGCCGACATGCTGGTCCGCATCAAGAACGCGGCAGCGGTTGGCAAGAAGACGGTGAAGATGCCGTCTTCCAAGATGAAGGTCGCAATCGCCAACGTTCTCAAGAACGAGGGCTATATCCTTGACGCGCGTGTCATCAACCCCGGTGCCAAGCCGGAGCTGGAAATCGCGCTCAAGTACTACCAGGGCAGGCCCGTGATCGAGCGCCTGCAGCGCGCCTCGCGCTCCAGCCTGCGCGCCTACCGTGGCAAGAACGACCTGCCGAAAGTGCTCGGCGGCCTCGGCATCGCCATCATCTCCACCTCCAAGGGCATCATGACCGATCACCAGGCGCGCGAAGCGGGCGTTGGTGGCGAAGTCATCTGCCTGGTTGCCTGACGGAGGACGCCCGAATGTCTCGTATTGCCAAAAAACCCGTCGTCCTGCCCAAGGGCGTGGAATTCCGCTCCGCGGATGGCCAGATCACCGTCAAGGGCCCGAAGGGCAGCCTGAGCCTGGCGCAGCCGCAGCACATCGACGTCAAGCTCGATGACGGCGTGTTGACCATGCACCCGGCCACCGACGATGGCGTGGCGCTCGCGGGTACCCTGCGCACCCTCGTGGCCAATATGGTCACCGGTGTCAGCGAAGGTTTCGAGCGGAAGCTCGAACTGGTCGGCGTCGGTTATCGCGCCGCGATGCAGGGCAAGGATCTCAGCCTGTCGCTGGGCTTCTCGCACCCGGTGGTGTTCAATCCGCCCGAGGGTATCACTTTGGAAGTTCCCACGCAGACGGAAATTCTCGTCAAGGGTGCCGACAAGCAGGCGGTGGGCGAAATCGCCGCAAAGATCCGCGCGATGCGTCCGCCCGAGCCGTACAAGGGCAAGGGTGTGCGCTACTCCGGTGAAAAGATCAACCTCAAGGAAGCCAAGAAGGCCTGAGTGCTTCGCGTCGCCGGCGTGGCGCTGTCGAAGTTCCGCGCCTGGCTCGAAACCCACTTCCTTCAGCTTCATCAGGATTCCACATGAACAAGAATACCGCTCGTCTGCGTCGCGCCAAGACCACCCGTTCGCACATCCGCAAGCTGGGCGTCGCCCGCCTGTCGGTGCTGCGCACCGGTCAGCATCTATACGCCCAGATCTTCACCCCCGACGGCGCCAAGGTTCTGGCTGCCGCTTCCACCACTCAGGCTTCGCTGCGTGAAGGCCTGAAGGGCCTGAACAACAAGGATGCCGCCGCCAAGGTCGGTCGGGTCATTGCCGAGAAGGCCAAGGCTGCCGGCATCGACGCCGTGGCATTCGACCGCTCGGGTTACCGCTACCATGGCCGCATCAAGGCCCTGGCCGACGCCGCCCGGGAGGCGGGGTTGCAGTTCTAAGATCCGGGATTCGTGATTGGTCATTCGTGATTCGAAAGAGCATCGTGCTGCAGGCTCTTGACCTTGCGAATCACGAATCACGAATTACCTATCACATGCTCCACCCACAACTACAAGCGGCTGATGCCGTAAGCAATGGACTACAGAATCAATGAGCACAAATGATCGCGACAACGATGATGGGATGCTGGAAAAGCTGGTTGCCGTCAACCGCGTTTCCAAGACCGTCAAGGGTGGCCGTCAATTCACCTTCACCGCGCTGACGGTGGTGGGTGACGGCGCGGGCAAGGTGGGCTTTGGCTATGGCAAGGCGCGTGAAGTGCCGGTTGCCATCCAGAAGTCGATGGAGCACGCGCGCCGGGCGATGGTCAACGTCCAGCTCAACCAGGGCACCATCTGGTATCCGGTGAAAGCCAATCACGGTGCGGCGCGTGTCTTCATGCAGCCGGCATCCGAAGGTACCGGCGTGATCGCCGGTGGTGCGATGCGTGCCGTGCTCGAAGCCGCTGGCGTCAAGGACATCCTTGCCAAGGCGGTCGGCTCGCGCAACCCGATCAATCTTGTCCGCGCGACCATCAAGGGCCTCAAGGCCGTTCAGTCGCCGGAACAGGTGGCCGCCAAGCGTGGCAAGAGCGTGGAGGAACTGCGTCATGGCTGAGCAGAACAAGACCGTCAAGGTTCGTCTGGTCAAGGGCCTGCGCGGCACCCAGCAGCGTCACCGCCTGTCGGTGAAGGCGTTGGGCCTGCGCAAGATCAATGATGTGCGCGAGCTGCCGGACAACCCGTCCGTGCGCGGCCTGATCAACCAGGTTCATTACCTGGTTCGCGTTGAGCAGTAATCGAAGGAGTTTGCACAATGCGTCTCAATACTCTCCAGCCGGCTGAAGGTGCGCGCAGCGAGCGCGTCCGCGTGGGCCGTGGCGTGGGTTCCGGGCTCGGCAAGACCGCCGGCCGCGGCCACAAGGGTTCCTATGCCCGCAGCGGCAAGGGCAAGATCAAGGCAGGTTTCGAAGGCGGCCAGATGCCGCTGCAGCGCCGCCTTCCGAAGGTCGGCTTCCGCTCCAAGAGCAAGCAGGACACCGCCGAGGTGCTGCTGTACAAGCTGGCATTGGTGGAAGCGGAAGTGATCGACTTCGCCGTGCTTCGCGCCGCCAAGCTCGTGCCTTCCACCGCCAAATACGCCAAGGTGGTGAAGAAGGGCGAGATCGACAGGAAGATCGTGCTCAAGGGCGTCGCCGTGACGGCCGGGGCCAAGGCCGCCATTGAAGCTGCCGGCGGCAGCATCGAGGAGTAATCCCTTGTCGCAGGCATCGAAAATGGCCGCTGCGCTGGCCGGCTCGGGCAAGTTCACCGAGCTGCGCCAACGCCTGATGTTCGTGGTGGGGGCGTTGATCGTCTACCGCCTCGGTACCTATCTGCCGGTGCCTGGCGTCGATTCCGAGGCCATGCTGCGTTTCATGGAGCAGCAGCAGGGCACGATCGTGGACATGTTCAACATGTTCTCCGGCGGCGCGCTGGAGCGCTTCAGCCTGTTTGCCTTGAACGTGATGCCCTACATCTCGGCATCCATCATCATGCAGATGGCCGCGCAGATCTTCCCCAGCCTTCTCGCCATCAAGAAGGAAGGCGAGTCCGGACGGCGCAAGATCAACCAGTACACCCGCATCGGCACCATCCTGCTCGCGGTGTTCCAGTCCTATGGCGTGGCCTATGCCTTGCAGTCCTCGGGCGCCGGATCGGGAATCCCGATCGTGCTCTCGCCGGGCCCGGGTTTCCTGTTCACCGCCGTGGTGTCGCTTACCGCCGGCACGATGTTCCTGATGTGGCTGGGCGAACAGGTGACCGAGCGGGGCGTTGGCAACGGCATCTCGCTGATCATCTTCGCGGGTATCGTGGCGGGCCTGCCGGGCGCGGTGCTTGGAACCCTCGAGCTTGCCCGTAATGGTGAGTTGGGGCCGTTCTCGGTGATCGCCGTTCTGGCCCTGGTGCTGCTTGTCATCGCCTTCGTGGTGTTCGTCGAGCTGGGTCAGCGCCGCATCACGGTCAACTACGCGCGCCGCCAGGGCGGGCGACAGGCCTACATGAACCAGAGCTCGCACCTGCCGCTCAAGCTCAACATGTCGGGCGTGATTCCGCCGATCTTCGCATCGTCGATCATCATGTTCCCGGCAACGGCGTCGAGCTGGTTCGCGCAGGGTACGGAATCGCGCTGGCTGCAGGACCTGTCGGCTGCACTGGCTCCTGGTGAGCCGCTGCACATGGTGCTGTTCGCCGCGATGATCATCGGTTTCACCTTCTTCTACACGGCGCTGGTCTTCAATTCGCAGGAGACGGCCGACAACCTGAAGAAATCCGGTGCCTTGATTCCGGGCATCCGTCCGGGCAAGGCCACGGCGCAGTACATCGACGGTGTGCTGACCCGCTTGACCGCCTGGGGTGCGCTGTACCTGACAGCGGTCTGCCTGTTGCCGGAATTCTTCCGTGCGGCCTGGGCGGTTCCGTTCTACTTCGGCGGCACCTCGTTGCTGATCGTGGTGGTGGTGGTGATGGACTTCACTGCGCAGGTCCAGGCGCATCTGATGAGCCATCAGTACGAAAGCCTGATGAAGAAATCCAATCTCAAGGGCGGTTCGCGCGGCGGCTTCGCGCGCGGATGAGCTTCTGCCTGACGTCCGCGCTGGAGTAGCGCGGACGCCCGCTTCACGGCGGGCAGGGCGGGGGCCGACGCCGGAGCCCGGGCACGCTCCCCGGGCCGGGCCTTCTCGGCATTATGCCGAGAGGGTTTCCTGTCAACCCGAAGCCATGCTAAAATTTCCGGCTCACTGTGCTGGAAACAGCAAAAATACCATTGGAGAACGCGTAATGGCGCGCATTGCGGGCGTAAACCTTCCCGTCCAGAAGCATGTCTGGGTGGGACTGCAGAGCATCTACGGCATCGGGCGTACCCGGTCGAAGAAAGTCTGTGAAACGGCTGGCGTGAATGTCAGCACCAAGATTCGTGACCTCACCGAGGGCGACATCGAGCGCCTGCGCGCCGAGGTCGGCAAGTTCGTGGTCGAAGGCGACCTGCGGCGCGAGATCGGCATCAACATCAAGCGTTTGATGGACCTTGGCTGCTATCGCGGCCTGCGCCATCGCCGCGGATTGCCGCTGCGTGGTCAGCGCACCAAGACCAATGCACGTACCCGCAAGGGCCCGCGCAAGGCGATCAGGAAGTAAGGACCGGACATGAACAAGCAGGCCAAACAGCCCAAGAAGAAGAACCGTCGCGTCGTTACCGACGGTATCGCCCACGTGCACGCGTCCTTCAACAACACGATCATCACGATCACGGATCGTCAGGGCAACGCCCTGTCCTGGGCCACTTCCGGTGGCGCCGGTTTCCGTGGTTCGCGCAAGTCCACCCCGTTCGCAGCCCAGGTCGCGGCGGAGAAGGCCGGCAAGGCCGCGCTGGACTATGGTCTGAAGACGCTGGAAGTCCAGATCAAGGGCCCGGGCCCGGGCCGTGAGTCGGCGGTTCGTTCGCTGAACAATGTCGGCTACAAGATCACCAACATCATCGACGTGACGCCGATCCCGCACAACGGGTGCCGTCCGCCGAAGAAGCGCCGCGTCTAAGGAGATCAGACCATGGCACGTTATATCGGTCCCAAGTGCAAGCTCGCCCGTCGCGAGGGCGCGGATCTCTCTCTCAAGAGCCCGGCGCGCGCGCTCGACTCCAAGTGCAAACTGGAGCAGAAGCCCGGCCAGCACGGCGCCACCGCACGTCGCGGCAAGCTGTCCGACTACGCCGTCCAGCTGCGCGAGAAGCAGAAGGTCAAGCGTATCTACGGCCTGCTGGAACGCCAGTTCCGCAACTACTACAAGAAGGCGACGGCCAAGAAGGGCAACGCGGGTGAGAACCTCTTGCAGCTGCTCGAGACCCGCCTCGACAACGTCGTCTACCGCATGGGTTTTGCGGTCACGCGCCCGTCCGCGCGTCAGCTCGTTTCGCACAACAGCGTCACGGTCAATGGCAAGGCGGTGAACCTGCCTTCCTACCAGGTCCGTCCTGGCGACGCGATTGCCTTGACCGAGCGCGGTCAGCGCCAGTTGCGGGTGCAGGAAGCACTCACGTTGTCCCAGGAAATGGATCTCGCCCCGCATTGGGTCGAAGTCGACGCCAAGAAGTTCAGTGGCCTGTTCAAGGCCGTGCCTGATCGCGGCGACCTGCCTTCGGATATCAACGAGGCGCTCATCATCGAGTTGTACTCGAAGTAATCGGAGCAAGCGACCATGTCAGTTACTGCCACCCAGGTGCTGCGCCCGCGCGGCCCCAATATCGAAAGCCTTGGCCCGAATCACGCCAAGGTGATCATC
Source organism: uncultured Aquimonas sp. (assembly GCA_964617405.1). GTDB lineage: Bacteria > Pseudomonadota > Gammaproteobacteria > Xanthomonadales > Xanthomonadaceae > Denitratimonas. The sequence continues at coordinate 12,726 of CAZTXX010000017.1, forward strand.
GAGCCGCTGGAGCGCGGCTACGGCCACACTCTTGGCAATGCCCTGCGTCGCGTGCTGCTCTCCTCGATTCCCGGTTTTGCCGTCACCGAGGTGGAAATCGATGGCGTGCTGCACGAGTACACCACGGTTGAAGGCCTGCAGGAGGATGTGCTCGAGGTGCTGCTCAACCTCAAGGACGTTGCGATCCGCATGCACCATGTGGATCAGACCGTGCTTTCGCTGGAGGTCAAGGGCCCCGGCGTGGTGACGGCCGCGGACATCAAGGTCGATCACAACGTCGAGATCATCAACCCCGAGCACGTGATCTGTCATCTGACCAAGGACACGGCGCTCAGCATGCGCTTGAAGATCGAGCGCGGTTTCGGTTACCAGCCGGCCTCGGCGCGCCGTCGTCCCGACGAGGAAGTGCGTGCGATCGGCAAGTTGCTGCTCGATGCGTCGTTCTCGCCGGTGCGTCAGGTGGCCTATGACGTCGAAAGCGCCCGCGTGGAGCAGCGCACCGACCTCGACAAGCTGGTGCTGACGATCGAAACCAACGGGGCGATCGACGCCGAGGAAGCCGTGCGCACCGCCGCCGACATCCTTACCGATCAGCTTTCGGTGTTTGGCGACTTCACCCAGCGCGAGCGTGGTGTGAGCAAGCAGGTGGGTGCAGCGGGGATCGATCCGGTGCTGCTGCGTCCGATCGACGATCTCGAGCTCACCGTGCGCTCGGCCAACTGCCTCAAGGCCGAGAACATCTACTACATCGGTGATCTGATCCAGCGTACCGAAGTGGAGCTGCTCAAGACGCCGAATCTCGGCAAGAAGTCGCTCACCGAGATCAAGGAAGTTCTGGCCCAGCGCGGCCTGTCGCTCGGCATGAAGCTGGAAAACTGGCCACCGGCCGGTCTTCAGGCGGGCATGCTGGGCTGATTGCCCGGGCCGCACTTGGTGCGGCCCATCCCGTCTTTCGGGAATGCGTTTGCCGCCCCTGGGTGACCTTCGGGCGGCACGGCATGGACAGGAGGTCCATGCCCACTACAAGACCAACAATGCTGTGTCAGGAAGACCCCAGCAAACCCGTATCGCATCTCAAGGAAATCCACCATGCGCCACCAGAAATCCGGTCGCAAGTTCAGCCGCACCAGCTCGCACCGCGAAGCTATGTTCCGCAACATGTCGGCCTCGCTGATCAAGCACGAGCTGATCAAGACCACCCTGCCCAAGGCCAAGGAACTTCGCCGCGTGGCTGAGCCGCTCATCACCTTGTCCAAGGTTGATGGCGTCGCCAATCGCCGGCTGGCCTTCGCGCGCCTGCGTGACAAGGAAGCCGTTGGCAAGCTGTTCGTGGAGCTGGGTCCGCGTTACCAGTCCCGCCCCGGCGGCTATCTGCGCATCCTCAAGTGCGGCTTCCGTGACGGTGACAACGCGCCGATGGCCTATGTCGAGCTGGTTGACCGTCCGCGTCAGGCCGCCGATGGCGAGGCCAGCGACGACTGAGTCGCGCGCCGGTTTCGTTGCCGACAGGCGCAAGACAAAAGCCCCGGTTTGAAGACCGGGGCTTTTGCGTTTCCGAACCCGGAGAGCGAGCGCGGATGGGTCATTCGACCCGCGAGAAGCGGGTGTCGAATGCTGCCGAATAGCCGCTTTCCTCGATACGCCGTTGCATCAGTTCGGTCATGCGCAGATTGCCGGCGATGACCTGCCCGCTGTTCACGTCCGCAGTGCCGCCACGGAAGTCCCAGCAACGCCCGCCCGCCTCGCGCACCAGCAGCAAGCCTGCGGCGATGTCCCAGGGCTTTACGCCCGCTTCGAAATAGCCATCGGTACGCCCGCTCGCCACGTAGGCCAGATCCAGCGCGGCCGAGCCGGTGCGGCGGATATCCTCGGCATCCTGGAGCAGTGCGCTCATCGCTCCCAGCTGCGGCGCCAGCCGACTGCGTTCGCGTGGCGCGAAGCCGGTGGCCAGCATCGCGCCCTCAAGCTCGTTGCGCCCCGTCACGCGGATGCGGCGGTCGTTGAGGTAGGCGCCGCTGCCACGGCTGGCGGTGAAGATCTCGTTGCGCTGAGGGTCATAGATCACCGCGTGCTGCGGTTCCTTGTCTTCCACCAGGGCGATGGATACCGCGTAGTGCGGGATGCCGTGGAGGAAGTTGCTGGTGCCATCGAGCGGGTCGATGATGAAGGTGTGGCGTGCCTGGCCCAACGCGCCGCTTTCCTCGCACAGGAAGGCGTGGTCGGGAAAGGCGCGGCGCAGTTCGCGGAGGATTTCCTTTTCCGCCATCGCGTCGACTTCACTGGCGTAGTCCTGCCGGCCTTTTTCGACGATGTTCAGGCCGTCCAGTCGTGCAACGTGCCGGAGGATGATGTTTCCGGCTGCGCGCGCAGCCTTCACCATGATGTTGACCGCGGGCTTGAGCATGCGGAAAGCGTCCGTCGAAAGTGGAAAAGAGCCGGCCGGTCCGTGCGGCCGGCGGGTCGTTCATTTTAGCCCGGAACGGGCGGATGCGGATGAACTTTCGCTCGTTGGTGCCGACGTCCGGCATCGCCGTCGCAACGCATGTGCTTGCGATCGGTCAAACTAGCGGCCTGCCGATCGGCATTCCTTTCCGTCATCAGGGACTTTTGCGTGTCACAGCCAGATCCCGCCGCAGCGAGCGTACGCATCGTGCTCGTAGGCACCTCACATCCCGGGAATATCGGCGCCGCGGCGCGTGCGATGCGCACCATGGGCCTGACCCGGTTGGATCTGGTCGCACCCGAGCGCTTTCCGCACCGCGAAGCCAGCGCCATGGCTGCTGGCGCGGACGAGGTATTAGATTCGGCGCGGGTGTTCGACACGCTTGCCGAGGCGGTGGCCGATTGCCGTTGGGTGATGGGTTGCACCGCACGTCGACGCAGCGTGGCGATGGACGAGTACCCACCGCCGGCCGCCGCGGCCCGGGTGCTGGATGCCCTCGCACACGGCCCTGCCGCGCTGGTGTTCGGACGTGAGCGCACGGGCCTGAGCAACGAGGAGCTGATGCATTGCCACGCGGCGGTGCATATTCCTTCCGTGGAAGATTTCAGCTCGCTCAATCTGGCCGCGGCGGTGCAGGTTCTGGCTTGGGAGGTGCGGCGTGAATGGCTGGCGCGCCAAGGCGAAGGGCTTGCCGCCTGTGGCCCTGCGCCGGACGATCCACCGGCGAGTGTTGCCCAGATGGAAGGCCTCTTCCTGCACCTTGGCCAGATGCTCGACGACATCGATTTCCACAAGGGGCGCTCCCCCGAGCGGGTGATGCGGCGTTTGCGGCAACTGCTGTTGCGGGCGCAGCCGGACCAGCGTGAAGTGCGCGTGCTGAGGGGGATTTTTTCCGATGCCCAGCGCATGGCCCGGCTGGCCGGCGAGCGTCCAGGCAATGGCTGACTTGATTGGCGCACATATCCGGGTGCGGGGCCCGGCAGACGCGCACTTTCGGCGCGCCATCGGTTCGGTTACGCTGCGGGATGCCCTGCCTGGGGCGGCCTGGTTCGATTCCTTCATGCCACGATTGATTTTTCTGCTGCTGGTGCTGCCACTTGCCGCCATTGCAGCCCCCGCGCATCAGGACGTTGACGAGGTCGGTGTGGCGCGCGAGGTTCTGGTACTAGGGCGCGTCAGCGACAATCCCAGGCGCCACGCCGAATCGATGTTGCCGATGCTTGATTACGTGGTGCCGCGCATGCGCTCGGTGGGTATCCGCGAAGGTCGCATCCTGATGGCACGTGATGCGCACCAGATGCAGAGCTACCTGCGCCGCCAACGGGTGGACTGGGTGAGCGAAACCGCGGGCATGGCCACCGAGTACCAGCGCAGGGTCGGCGCCCAATTGCTGCTGCTGAGCGATCGTGGCGGCGCGCACTATCACGGTGTGTTCCTCACCTGGAAAGGCAGCGGCATCACCTCGCTGGAGCTGTTGCGCGGACACAGTATCGCCTTCCAGAACGCCTATTCCACCAGCAGTTATGTGCTGCCGGCCGCCGCCTTGCTGCGGGAAGGCATTGAGCTCGACGTCCTGCTCTCACCCTTGGATCGCCCGGCCCCGGGCCGCGTCGGCTATCTGTTTTCGCGACGTGAGGAAAATATCCTGACCTGGGTGCAAAAGCGCCTGGTGGATGCCGGAGCCTTCTCGAATCTGGACCTTGAGTTTGCCGAACAGCGGCATCCGGGGATCTCTGCCGATCTGGAGATCTTCCATCGCACCCGCGATGTGCCGCGCGCAATCGAGGTCGTGGCGCCGGGCCTGGCACCGGCGGTGCGCGAGCGTTTGCGCGAGGTGCTGCTTGCCGCCGGCGACGATCCGGCCGCCACCGCAACGCTCGCGCGCTTTTTCGGCACCCGGCGCTTTCTGCCGATCGACGAGCAGTCCGAGCAGGAGCTGGGCGAGTTGCGTGCCGACATCGAACTTGTGCGTGAGCGTCTGGAATGAACTCGCGTTTGAAGTTGCGCAGCCGGTTCTGGCTTGGCGTGCTGGTCGCCAGCGTGCTGTGTGCGGTGCTGGCCTATGCGGCGTGGCGGCAGCAGGAAACCGGCATGGAGACGATGCTGCGCATCAGCGCCAGCACCATCGAGCAGGCGAGCCAGGAGAGCGAGCAGCATCGCGCGCTGGCCGTGGCCCGCATGGTTGCCGATGCCATCGTCAATCCCTTGTATTACTTCGATCTGGTGCAGATCGGTGAAACCGTCGGCTCCGCTCGCCAGTTGCCGGGCGTCGAGCAGGTGTTGGTGTACGACGGCGAGGGCCGTATTCTTCATGATGGCAGCAGCGACATCCCGCGCTTCGGCCAACGCATGGGCGATGCGATGGCGGTGGCCGCCATCACCGCGACCGCGCCATTGCTGCAGATGGATGGCCAGCGGATCGATGCAGCGGTGCCCATCATGCTGGGGAGCGAGCGTATCGGTGGCGTGCGGGTGGGCGTGTTGCGCGACACCCTGGTTTCCTTTGAGACCCAGGCACAGGCGGCGATCGAGGCCAACGTCCGAAACCAACAGGCGCGCATGCGCATCATCGTGCTCATGCTGGTGCTCACCGTGCTCGGGCTGGTGCTGCTGAGCGCATGGATCATCTCCTACCGCCTGTTGCGCCCAGTACAGCGTCTGGCGCAGGCGGCGCGGCAGATGGAACAGGGCAACTACGCCGTTGATTACCTGCTTTCCGCGCGGCGCGACGAGATCGGCGAGCTGGAAGAGGCCTTCGTGCGGATGAGTCACAGCGTGGATCGGCACGATCGTGACATTCGTCGTCTCGCGTTCGGCGATGCGCTCACCGGGCTGCCGAACCGTGCGGCGTTCCGCGAGGCGCTCAACGCCAGGGTGCTGGAGGCCAGCCGTGAAGGCGGGCAGTTGGCGCTGATGTTCATCGACCTGGATGATTTCAAGCGCATCAACGATACCCTTGGGCACGATATCGGCGACGATGTGCTTGCGCAGTTCGGCACGCGCATCCTGGATGCCGCAAAGACACTGGGCGACGGGCATGCCGAGATGGCGCGATTTGGTGGCGACGAGTTCGTGGTGCTGCTGCACGGACGGGAGGTCCGTGAACGCGCCGCGCGCATGGCGCAGGCCTTCCTTGCCGAGTTGCGCCAGCCGGTGACTGCGGGGGGCCAGACGATGTTGCTCAGCGCGTCGGCTGGAATCACCCTGTATCCGCGTGACGGCGCGCAGCCGGCGGCGCTGCTCAAGAACGCCGACGTTGCGATGTATCGCGCCAAGCTGGATGGCAAGAACTGCTTCCGCTTCTATACCCGCGACATGGATCTGGTGATGGAGCGCGAAATGCAGCTTGAGCAGGAGCTGCACCAGGCACTGGCCGACAATGCGCTGGAGGTTCATTACCAGCCGATCCTGTCATTGCAGGGTGGCAGGATCATCGGCGCTGAAGCGCTGGTGCGCTGGAATCATCCCGAGCGCGGTTCGATTGCCACCGAGCAGTTCATCGCGGTGGCCGAGCAGACCGGTCAGATCGAGGCCATTGGCCGCTTCGTGTTGAACGTGGCCTGCCACGATGCGGCGCGGTGGCCGATGGTTGATGGCGTGGCGCCCTTCGTTTCGGTCAACGTGTCTGCACGCCAGCTGCGCAAGGGCGATCTGGTCGCCCGGGTGGAGACCGAGCTGCGCCGCGCCGGGTTGCCGGCCTCGCGCCTGCATCTGGAGTTGACCGAAACGGCGATGTTCTCACTCGAAAGCGAGGTAGTGGCCGACGTGACCAGGTTGCGCGACCAGGGTGTGAAGATCTGGCTGGACGACTTCGGTACCGGCTTCTCCGGATTGAGCCACCTGCGTCGTGTGCCGGTGGACGGGGTGAAGATTGATCGCAGTTTCGTCGCCGGAATGCTGGATGATCGTGACGATCTCGCCCTGACCGCGGCGATCATCGCGATGGCGCATTCGCTCGGTATCGTGGTTACCGCGGAGGGTGTGGAAACACGTGGTCAGCTGGAGGCGCTCTCGACGCGCGGCTGCGACAACGCGCAGGGCTTCCTGCTGGGGCGGCCGATGGGCGCGGAACAACTGGCGCGCAGGCTGGAAGGCGTCATCGTCAACGACTGAGATGGTCCCCGGCACGACCGCGCGGCGGCATCGGGTTCGCAACGCGGCTGGCCGGTTTCCATGGGGTGTGTCGCAGCGTCGAGCGCTCTCCGGGTCACGCCGGGAACAGTCGCCAATAGCCGTCGGCCTGGTGGTGCAAGGTCAGCGGCAGGCCGAAAAGGTGGCTGAGCACCTCCGCCCCCAGTGTTGTGTCCGGAGCACCTTGTGCCAGCAGGCGACCTTGTCGCAGCAGGATCACCTGCTGGCACTCGGGCAGGATTTCCTCGGCGTGGTGGGTGACCAGCACCAGGGTCACGCCGCGCCGGGCGACTTCGCGCATCAGCCCCAGGAAGTGGTGGCGAGCGCCGATGTCCAGCCCGGTGGTGGGCTCGTCGAGCAGCAGTGCGCGCGGCTGGTGCACCAGGGCGCGCGCGATCAGGCTGCGTCGTGCTTCACCGGCGGAGAGGGTCGCCAGCGAGCGGTGGCGCAGCGCCGTGATGCCCAGCAGTTCGAGCATTTCATCGCAGCGCTCGCGCATCTGCGCACTCACCCGCTGATGCGCCGGGATGCCGTGTGTGCCCCAGAAGCCGGAGATCACCGTGTCTTCCACATCCAGGCCCTTCAGGCGGAGCAGGTCGGTGTGCATGTCGGCCGACACCACGCCGAGATGTCGACGCAGGTCGGCGACGTTCCAGCGCGCCTGGCCGAATACCTTGACCGGCGGGCGGCCGTCGACGTGTGCCAGCGCATAGAGGCTGCGGTCGATGAGGTGCACGAACGTGGATTTGCCGCAGCCGTTGGGTCCCAGGATCACGCTGTGTTGTCCCGGATCGATGCGCAGGCTCACATCGTCCAGCGCCTTGCGGCCTTCGCGCATCACGCTGGCGTGGTCGAGCTCGATCAGGGCCGCGTCGGCCGCAAACGGGATGGAGGGCTCGGACATGGGCTTGGTACCTTGGGCTGGCTGGTGGCGGTGCCACCGATTGCCGTGGATGATCCCGTCTGCAATGGTGTATCACAAGCCGCGTGGGCTCCCGGCCCGGCGCGGAACGGATCGTGAGCTGACGGAGTGGGGCGGATGCGTGTCGTGATGATGCTGGCGGCATTGGCGGGGCTTTCCGCTTGCGCCGGAATGGAGGTCAAGCGCGATCAGGCGCATACCCGGCACGCCATGGAATACATGGGCGCGACCATCACGGGTGCCGAATTCCACCCCGAGACGCAATGTACCCGTGCGCCGGCGCCCCGTGCCTGGATCGCCGTCCACTTCGATGCCGAACGGGAAAGCCTTGCCCTGCCGATCGGCATGAATGCCGCCGCCGAATGCATCGTGATCCCGAGCGGTGCGCGGGCGCTCGAGATCCATGGCAACTCGCAGGGCGGAATGACCTATCACGAGCTCAGCGTGATTCATCCGTCGTTGATGCTGCTCGATCAGGGATATCGGGTACTGGCCGATTTGCAGGATCTGCGGATGCGCCCCGACATGGGATTCGTTGCCGGCTTCCGCCTGCGCCAGGTTGTGCCACTGGACAGACAGTTCGTCGAAGCGCGGTTCGCGGTGCTCTACGTGCACCCGCTGGTCACAAGCGGTGAGATCGAAGTCGATACGGGCTACCAGATCATTCCCGTGCCGTTTGGCCCCTACGGCAAGGTGAGGTTGCGCTTCCTGGAGTGATGGGTTGCGGTACGTGCACCCATGCCCTGTGCATGACTTCCGACGGTGTTTTTCTCCGTCACGCTGGCATTAGAGTGTCGGATTCACGAAAAAACGAAGGTGGCCCATGAATCTCAAGACCCGACACCCCCTGGCACTGGCTCTGGCTGCCGCGCTGGCGCTGAGCGCCTGCCAGCCTGCGCAGGAATCCGTCGCACCGACCCAAACGACACAAGCACCGGCAACGCCCGCGCCGGCAGTCGATCTGGCCACCCTCAAGACGCCCCTCGTGCGCTTCCAGGCCGGCGATCTGGACGCCTCGATTCCGGCCTGTGGCGACTTCAACGCCCACGTCAACGGCACCTGGCTGGCCGCCAATCCGGTGCCGGGTGATCGCACCACTTGGGGCAGCTTCGAGTCCCTGGTGGAGCGCTCGCTGGAATTGCAGCGTCTCCTGGCCGAGCGTGCGATGCAGGATGGCGCGGCGTCCGGCGTCGAGAAACTGGTGGGTGATTTCTACGCCGCCGGCATGGACGAGGATGCCATCGAGCAGGTTGGCATCACGCCGTTGCAACCGGTTCTGGCGCGCATCGCGGCGATCCAGGACTCCGCCGACATCACCGCCTACCTGCGCGACACCGCGGCGCAGGGTCGCCTGTCGCTGTTCTCGTTCTATGGCAATGCCGACTACCGCAATTCCGAGCAGGTCATCGCCTATGCCGGACAGGGCGGCCTGTCGCTGCCCGAGCGCGCCTATTACCTGGAAGACCGCGAAGACTACGCCAAGGCGCGCGAGGCGCTGCGCGCGCACATCACCACATTGTTCACCCTGGCCGGCGACGAGGCCCAGGCCGCCGCGCAGCAGGCCGATGTCGTGTTGCGCCTGGAAACCCGCCTGGCGCAGGCCTCGACTGCACGTGTGGAATTGCGTGATCCGGCCAAGCGCTACGTGCCCACCGCGCTGGCCGATGCCGACGCACTCACCCCGAACTTTTCCTGGACCGCCTTCTTTGACGCCATCGGCGTGGCACGCCCGGAGATGTTCTCGCTGGCGATGCCGGATTTCTTCCGTGAGCTGGACCTGATGCTGGCCGAGGTGCCGGTGGACGAGTGGCGCAGCTATCTGCGCTACCACGAGCTCGACAGCGCGGCGCCGTTCCTCGGCAAGGCCTTCGCGCATGAGGATTTCGCCTTCTACAGCCAGGCCCTGCGCGGCCAGGCCGAGCAGGCGCCGCGCTGGAAGCGCCTGCTCGACACGCTCAACAGCTCGGTGGGTGAAGCCCTGGGCCAGCTCTACGTCGATGTGGCCTTCCCACCCGAGTCCAAGGCCAAGATGCAGGTGCTGGTGGAAAATCTCAGTGCCTCGCTGAAAGCGCGCATCGAGAACCTCCCGTGGATGGGCGAGGAAACCAAGCGCCAGGCATTGGAGAAGTGGGCCAGCTTCACCCCGAAGATCGGCTATCCCGACCGCTGGCGTGATTGGAGTGGCCTGTCGTTCGACCGTGGCGATTTTGCCGGCAACGTCCTCGCCGCACGCGCCTTCAACGCGCGCTACATGTTCGACAAGATCGGCAAGCCGGTGGACAAGAACCAGTGGTTCATGACCCCGCAGACGGTCAACGCCTACTACAACGCCACCCAGAACGAGATCGTGTTCCCGGCCGGCATCCTGCAGCCGCCGTTCTTCGATCCCCAGGCCGACGACGCGATCAACTACGGTGGCATCGTCGCGGTGATCGGCCACGAGATGATCCACGGCTACGACGACCAGGGCAGCAAGTTCG
>CAZTXX010000018.1:0-22684 GCA_964617405.1 uncultured Aquimonas sp.
AGAAAGTTGTAGAGATTGCGTGCGTACATCTCGCTGGCGTGGATCGCGCCCATGCTCGGGAGATTGAGCGGCCCTGCAATGGTGACCGCGTTGTGCACCCAGGTTTCACCCGGACGGGTCAGCTCGCAGTTGCCGCCGGTTTCGGCCGCAAGATCCACGATCACCGACCCAGGCTTCATGCCCTCGACCATCGCGGCGCTGAGGATCTTCGGTGCTGGCCGCCCCGGAACCGCGGCGGTGGTGACCACCGCATCCATGTTCTTGAGATGGTTGGCCAAGCGCTGCTGCTGCTCGGCACGCTCCTCGGCGGTGAGTTCACGCGCATAACCGCCGGTGCCAGCGGCGCTGACACCCAGATCAAGGAACTTGGCTCCCAGCGACTCGATCTGCTCGCGGGTTTCGGGGCGCACGTCGAAGCCCTCCACCTGGGCGCCGAGACGCCGCGCGGTGGCGATGGCCTGCAGGCCGGCCACGCCAGCGCCCACGATCAGCACCTTGGACGGGCGGATCGTGCCGGCTGCCGTGGTCAGCATCGGGAAGAACTTGCCGGAAAGTTCGGCCGCGATGAGTACCGCCTTGTAACCGGCCATGCCGGCCTGGGAACTCAATACGTCCATGGCTTGGGCGCGGGTGGTGCGCGGCAGGAGTTCCATCGCGAACGCGGTGATTTTCCGGTCGCGCAATGCCTTGACCCGTTCGGCATCGGCATGCGGCTGCATGAAACCGACCACGATGCTGCCTTCGCGCAGCGCGGCGATGGTTTCCAGCGAGGGCGGCTGCACCGTCAGCAGCACATCGGCGCGTGCCAGCGCAGCATTCGCCGTGGCCTCCACCGTGACGCCGGGGAACACCTCGTCGGGCTGGTTGGCACCACTGCCGGCGCCGGTTTCAATCACCACCTGCGCACCGAGCGCGGTGAGTTTCTTCGCCACTTCAGGCGAAAGTGCGACGCGCCGTTCGTTCGGCGCGCGCTCGCGCAGCGCAACCAGGGTGACCGCCATGAATTCCTCACAGATGAAAGCGCCGGTGCTTCGGCAGGCTTCGCGATCCTACCGCATCGCGAGGCCGCAGGTCATGGCGTTGCGCAAATCTTTTTCCGGCCCGCGTCGGACGACCCACAGGCCCGCGGAGCCGGCCAGCCATGTTCCGTTCTCACGTGGCTGCCGGTGCCAAAGCGGGCCGTATCGTCAGTTGCGCGCGCTGGAGCGAAGCTTGCCCAGGACCTGGCTCATGGCGTGCTCGAACGCCTCGTCGTTCTGGCGGATGTTGACGCGATTTTGACCCATCATCGCGGCCAGTTCCTCGGGCGAGGCGACGCAGTAACGCAAGCCCCGACGGTTGACGAACAGCATGCGGTTGGAGATCGGACTGACCCAGGACAACTTGGCCGGCACCGTCGCGCCGTTTTCTTCGGTGAACTGGATCCAGGCGCCAACCTGCAGCTTGCGGATCCGTTCCACGTCGGCTTCGTCGTATTCCAGCTCGGGCTCGGGCGTGGCGACCTCCTGGCTGGCGGGGGCGGGAGCAGGCAGGACATCTTCCGGCGGGGCATTGCGCTCCAGCAGGCTCACCGCGACCTGCTCGTCATGCGCGTCCACGCCTGTCTCGTCCTCGCCTGCCGCAGCCACGCCAAGTGCGTGCCGCAATGAAGCCAGCACATCCTCCACCGCGCTGCCCGTGCAGCCGGCACTGGTGAGGATGGGTGCAAGGCGCGGGCGCATCGCCAACAACCGATCGGCGCGGTTCTGCACGCTGGGCAGGGTTGCCAGCGCGACCAGCTCCTCACCGCTGGCCAAGGCCTCGGCATATTTGCCGCCGCTTGCGTCCTCGTCGCGCAAAGAACAAAGTGTCAGATGGTGAGCCCAGTAGCGCCGCAAGAAGGCCTCGATGGCCGGCGGCAAGCCCGGATGGCGTTCGAGCAGCGCACCCAGGCTTTGCAACGAGGTGGCACGCGCATGCTCCAGCCGTTCCTTGCCACGCTGCGCCTCGGCGGTGCGGCGCTCGGCAATGGCCACGCGCCTGCGATGCTGCTCGATGAACTCGCGAAACTCCTGTTCCAGGGTCTCGAAGATGGTGATGTCTTCGTTGAACTCGGCCACGAGGCGATCAATGGTGCGTTCCACCCGCCCTTTCAGCTCGCGCTCTTGCGGCGCCTGGCCGGTGTTGCCTTCACAGGCTTCGGCCAGGGCGTTGAGCAGACGCCGTGCAGGATGGGTCTTTTGCAGGAACATGCGCCGGTCCAGCATCGCCACCTTGACGAATGGCACGATCAACCGACCGATAAGCTGGCGCGAGTCGGTATTGAAGTCGCGCTCGTCCAGCATCACGTCGAACAACATGCCCACCAGATCGATCGAATCCTCGTCCGCCGCGGCCATGCGCGAATCGGGATTCACGCCAAGCCGCTGCGCGCCCTTCATCAGCTCACGCTTGATGTGCTGGGTGATGGAAACATCCGGATCGCTCACCGCTTCCTGCAGGCCGGCCGGCATTTCGTCCTGGAACAGGCTCAGCACCGAAAGCAGCTCGTTGGCGCTCATCTGCGGGGACGAATCGGCAGCACCGGCGTGCGATGCGGCTGCCGGTTGACCGTCGGGCGCCTGGATCCGTCGATAGCCGCTGAGCAGTTCGTGCAAGGTGGCGAAGATGCTGCGTTCGGCGGCGGTCTCCGGCACCGGCACGTAACGCATTCCGGGTGGTGGTGGCGCCATGACCGTGCCGCCATGCCCGGCACCGGTGTACGGCTCCTGCATCGCCCCGGCCACGCTTCCGGCGGGCGCCCCATCCTGCGCGACTTCCTCGGCGGCGGTTGCACCCGCCTCGCGCACGGCTTGCGGCGCGCGACTGGCCTGCGGCATGCGCACATAGGCCGGCCTGATCTGCGGCGCGACCCCGGCCTCCACCAGCATCGCGTTGATCCCGTTGTAGAAACCGGCCAAACCATGGCCGACTTCCCGCTCGTAGAGTTTGAAGAGCAGCACCTTGATGCGCACCGAAATATCGCAGGGCTGCAATGCGTGGCGCAGCGCATAGGCGATATGCGCCGGCCCGATCGGATTGGCGTTGTCGGCCAGTTCGCCGAGGCCCGCAACGATGCCGATGCGGTGGTCGATCTGACCGGTGACCGACGAGAACTGTCGCAACAAGGTGCTCGCGAGCATGCTGGTGCCCAGCTGTTCCTCGAGCTGATCATCCGAAACCAGGCTCAACTCCTTGGACTCGGCCACCGAACGCTGCAAGTCCACCACCCACGGGGTGCGTCGGTCCAGGGCCGAGAACGCCTCGCCGAAGTGGCCGAGATAGCGCTCCTCGATCGATGGGCGCTGTCTGCGCAGCTCGCGCATGCCATCGAAATAGTCCTGGTTGCTCAGTGAGCCGTCGCCGTGCTGCACGAAGTCGAACAGGGTGTCGTCGGCCTTGTCGAGCATCCCGGCCAGTACGCCGGCCAGATGATTGAACGCGCGGGCACGGATCGCCGCGAGCAAGGCGTTGGGTTCGCTGCGACCGGTGGCGGTCCGCGCGCTGAGGTCAACAATCTTGTCGGATGGAGATGGCGCCGTCATAGTGACCTCTTCTGTGCGGGCTCGATGGACCTCGCTCGGCCCGGATCAGCAGATTGACCTTGATTGCCCCCGCTCCTGAATTCCCCGTTGCGAGTATGCCTCATTTTATCCTGACGGCTGTGACCTCGCCCCCGCTTCCTCGGTTATCCGTCCGATCCACTCGACCGTTTCTCCGAAATTCATGTTGACACCCGATTTCCCGCAACAACGCCTGTCCGTTCCATCCCGCCAGCTTGGCGCACCGGCGCCCACGCCGGCCCAGCGCGAGCAAATGCTCGAAGCCGCCGTGCGCGTACCCGACCACGGTCGCCTGACGCCGTGGCGCATCCTGGGCATCGAAGGCGACGCACGTCTGGCACTGGGGGAGTTCCTCGCCCGGCGCGCGCTCGAACTGGACCCGGACAGCCCTGAGCACATGCTGGAAAAGAGCCGCACACGCTTTTCCCACGCACCCTTGATCCTGACCGTGGTGGCCCAGCCGCGCACCCACTCCAAAGTGCCGGAGGTCGAACAGTTGCTCAGCGCCGGCTGCGTCTGTTTCGCCTTGTTGCAGGCCGCCCAGGCACTGGGATTCGGCGCCCAGTGGCTGACCGGATGGGCGGCCTACGACGAAGCGGTGGCTGCACACCTGGGACTTGATCCGAGCGAGAGGATTGTCGGTTTCATCCATGTCGGAACCGTTCTCGAGCCTGCCCGGAAACGTGCCCGACCCGACCCGGCACAGCACTTTTCGTTCTGGCGCCCGTGATGCACAGGATCCACCTGGTCGACGCCAGTCTCTACATCTTCCGCGCCTGGCATTCCCAGCCACCTGACATCGCCGATGGCGATGGCCACCCGGTCAATGCGCTGCACGGTTTCGCGCGGTTCCTGCTGGATCTTCTGGAGCGCGAAAACCCGTCCCACATCGCCGTGGCTTTCGACGAATCCCTGCAGACCTCGTTCCGCAACAGGCTCTATCCGCCCTACAAGGCCAATCGCGAGCCCGCGCCGGAAAGCCTGAAACGCCAGTTCGCGGCCTGCCAGCAATTCACCTCGGCGCTCGGCCTGACGGTGTTGAAGGATCCACACTACGAAGCCGACGACCTGATCGGCACCCTGCTGATGCGTCAGCGTGCACGGGGCTTTTCCGGGGTGTTGATCTCGGCTGACAAGGATCTCTCGCAGTTGCTCGGCCCTGGCGACCTGCAATGGGACTATCCGCGATCCGAACGCTGGGATGCCGCCGGGGTCAAGAGCCGCCACGGCGTGCACGCCCACCAGATGGCCGACTATCTGGGCCTGGCGGGCGACGCGAGCGACAACATCCCCGGGGTGCCAGGCATCGGCGCCAAGACCGCGGCAGCGCTGCTGGAGCACTTCGGCTCACTCGACGCCTTGCTGCTTCGCCTGGACGAACTGCCCTTCCTGCGTCTGCGTGGCGCCGCATCGCACGCCCGCCGCCTGCGCGAACACACGCAACTGGCGCTGCTCTCGCGCCAGCTCGCCACCATCGCCTGCGATGCGCCTTTACCGGAGGACATCGCCGACGGCGAGCGCCGCGCGGGGAACCCGGCGGTACTCGACGATCTTCTTGAACACGCCAGATTCGGCCCACTGACCCGGCGCCGCGCGACGGCGCTCGTCCACTCCGCATAAGCTCACGACGCACCCGGCCGATACCAGCCGGGCGTTCACAGCCATCCGGATGCCGCCAGCGGGGATCACTGCGCGGGAGCCGCGTCCCCGGCGGCGCCATGGTCGACATCGATACGCACAATCTTCGTGCCTTGCAGCAATTCCTTCTTCTTCAGCAGGCCGAAGCGGTCGTAGTTGTCCTTCTGGTCGTTGGCGACCACATAGAGTGTGGTGCCATCGAGCGTGGCCGCGCCAGGTGCGGTGAACAAGGGGTTGTTGGCTTCCACCGGGCGCACACCGGCGATCGCGTCGCCCTCCGGCGACAGCGTCAGACGCATGACACGCGATGGATTCATTCCACTCTGTACCACGATCAGATCCTGCCCCAGTGTCTCCATCGCGCTGATGCCCTGCAGGGTGAGCTTGAGGGGCACGCGCACGTCGAAGGGTTGTCCGGTCGCCAGGTTCAAGCCGAGCACGCCCAGCTCCGGATCGGAGAAATACAGCCTCTTGCCGTCATCGGAAAGCGCCAGCGACGAGATCGAGGTGAGCATCGGCAGGTGCGCGATGCGGCGGAACTGGTCATCACGCACCTGGTAGATTGCACGGTTGACACCATCGGCCGCATAAACCGCGCCATCGCTTCCCAGCGCGATCGATGACAGGAAGAACATCTGCCCCGGCACCGACGGCGACAGGTAGCTTTTGATGAACTTGCCGGTCTTGAGGTCGAACTTGAAGACGCCGGCGCGACCCAGATCGGCCTCCGGCTTGTAGCCCTTGAAGTGCGGAACCGCGGTGGAAGCCACCCAGAGGAAACCCCGCTTGGCGTCGACCACCAGGTCGAACACCGCCCACATGCCGTTCTCGGCATCGGTGCTGGCCAACGTCGTGATCCCGCCCTTGGCGTCAACAACGAACACCTTGCCCTCGCGCGCGCTGCCCACCAGCAGCTGCTTGCGTGACGGATCGAAATCCAGGCTTTCGAGGAGCAGGTCTTCGCGCGGCAAGGTCCAGGCCAGCTCACCGGTGCCGAAGTGCTGCCGGTTGGCGTCGAAATTGGTGAGGATGTACTCCCACACCTCGGTGCCGGAGAGGTTCTTGAAGCGTTCGTCGTTGCGCAGGTCGTAGTCGTAACCGCTGTTCTGCAGCTCGATCACCACGGCGTAGCCTTCGCTCTTGCGGTCTTCACGCGCAAAGGTCACGGCCTTGTCGAGCTTGTATTCGCCGATGTGCGGGCGCAAGGCGATCCGCCGGTCCAGAGCCACCAGTTCGGCTTCCACATCGCCGGTCTGGCGGTAGTGTGCGATCAGGTTGGTCAGGAAATCGGGATCCTTCACCTCGTTCAGGCGGGCCCTCAGTTCATCCAGGCTCACCGCCGGAGCGGCATCGACGACCTCGGTGGCAGGCGCCTGCGGTTCGGTCTGCGCCAACGCCGGAGACAGCCAGGCGGCCAGCAGCAGGGCGGGAATGATCGCGTATTTCATGAGGAAACCTTTGGAAGCAGGAGCAATATTGACAGGCAAGCACGGCAGGAGGTTCCGTGCGGAAGCGCGCGCAACGTGGTCGCACTCGCCCGGATCGGTCGATCCGCGCGAAAATCTGCGCTTTGAAGTTGCCGAAGGGCGCGAACGATGGACCAAACCGAGACTCTTTTCAATGGCCACTACCTGCGCATCCGTCGGCGCGGCCATTGGGAATACGCTGAACGCACCAACGCCAGCGCCGCCGTCATCATCGTGGCAATCACCCCGGATGACCATCTTCTGCTGGTCGAACAATTCAGGATTCCGGTCAATGCCCGCAGCATCGAGATGCCCGCCGGGCTGGTGGGCGACATCGAGGGCGGCGAATCGGTGGAAGCTGCCGCGGCGCGCGAACTGGAGGAGGAAACCGGCTGGCGCGCAGGCCGCATCCAGTACCTGATGACCGGTCCTTCGTCTTCCGGCATGAGCAACGAACAGGTGGCCTTCGTGCGCGCCCTCGACCTGGTCAAGGTCGGCGATGGCGGTGGCGACGACAGTGAGGACATCCTGGTGCACAAGGTCCCACGAACCCAGGCGGCCGCCTGGCTGGCCGCGCGGATGCGGGAAGGCTACTCGATCGATCCCAAGCTGTACGCGGGTCTGTGGTTCATCGGGAAGAACCCCGACGGGTCACCCGCATGAGGGCGCAGGAACCGGGGCGATAGGCTTTTTCAGGGCAAACGGGCAAACAGCAGGGCGAGCAGCACGCCGCCCACCCCGATCCACGCGGAAATGGCCAGCAGCGCGACACTTCCCATCCGGGCAAGCGCCGAACCCGGTGACGCCAATCCCGCTGCACCGCGCAGCGCAAGGCCCGCGCCCAGCATCGCAAGAATGAAAGCCGCCGCGCGGGCGATCCAGCGCAAGGCGACGGTTATCGTATCGACCGAATCGGGCACCACCTGCGCCCCAGCCCGCGGCCGTGACACGTCGTCACTCGCATGTTCGGGCAATTCCAGCCACTCGAAGCGCACCCGCAGGTCGCCCACCTGTGGCAACTCATGCTCCGGGGTACTTGTCCACCACAGGCCTTCGGCACGAAATACCGCTGCGAGATTGTCCGGCAGCGTGGAATCCTGTGGCGACAGGCGTTGCCAACCGCGTTCGCCGCCCTGATCCACCGGAGCGGACCCGAAGCTCTGGCTGCGATAGGGCGGTGCAGGAGGGTTGAGATGGCCTTCGGGAACGTCGAACGCGGTCGAGTCGATCACCCTCTCGCTCCACACGCGCTGATAGCCGTCCTGTTCGAACGCGACCTCCTCGCCAGGCGCCAACGGCACTCCGACCTGCCGCCATTGCAGCATCTGCACCACGCGCCGCAGTGCCTGCGCCGGGAGCTCGACACCGAAGGCCTCGTCACCCAGCAGCGGTGCAAGCGCCTGTCCCTCCTGTATCGACGGCGCCTCACCGGAAGAGTCCGTTTGCGACACAGGCACAGGCGCCATGCGCAACAGCACCGTCATCCAGACGATCGCCATCAGCAGCAGGACCAACCCGGCCGCACGCATCACCCGCTCGGGGCCGGGTGCCCGGGACTCTTCCGCCGCAGGTGGGTCGCCCGGGGTCATGCCTGCCTTCAGCGGTAGATCGCCGAAGGCGCGCCAAGACCGCCCTTGCCCACCGACTTCCAGCGTCCGTCACTGCCGGCCTCCACCTCGCCGGTGAGCCGGTTCCACAGCACCACCTGCATGTTGCCCCAGGTGGAGTCGGCGACCTTGACGGTATGCCCCATGCGCTCCAGGCCGGCAATTTCTTCCGTCGACAACGCACCCGGCTCGATCAGGATGACGTCGGGCATGTATTGATGGTGGATGCGCGGACGGTCGGCAGCGGCCTGTGCACTGCCACCATCCATCAGATCCATCAGGCCGAGCAACACCATGGTGATGATGCGGCTGCCACCGGGAGTGCCGATGGCGGCGACGCGTTCGCCGTTGCCGATGAAGGTCGGCGTCATCGAGGAAAGCGGGCGCTTGCCCGGCGCGATCTCGTTGGCCTCGTCACCGATCAGGCCGAAGGCATTGGGCACCCCGGGCGCGGCGGAAAAGTCGTCCATCTCGTTGTTCAGCACGAAACCGGTGCCCGGCACGGCGAAGGCGTTGCCGAAGGTGAGGTTCACCGTCTGGGTCACGGCGGCGAGGTTGCCCTCGGTGTCGATCACGGAAAAATGCGTGGTGTCCGGGCGTGCCGACACCTTGCCGACCGGCGGCAGAAGATCGCTCGGGGTGGCCTTGCCCGGATGGATGGAGGCGCGCAGACCCGCGGCAAAGTCCAGGCTCGTCATGCGCGCCACCGGCACATCGACGAAGTCCGGATCGCCGAGGTATTGGGCGCGATCACGGTAGGCGCGACGCATCGCCTCGACCATCAGATGGGTGCGCTCGACCGTATCCATGGCTGGATAGTCGTAACCGGACAGCATGTTGAGGATTTCCGCCAGCGCCACGCCGCCGGACGACGGCGGTGGCGCGGTCACCAGCTGGAAGCCACGGTGGGTGAATCGCAGCGGTTCGCGCTCGACCACCTGGTACTGGGAGAAATCCTCCTGCGTCCAGATACCGCCCGCCTGACGCACACCATCCACCAGCTTGCGCGCCAACGGGCCGGCATAGAATCCGTCGTGCCCTTCACGCGCAAGTCGCTCCAGGGTACGGGCGTAATCGGGATTCTTCAGCAGGGTGCCGGCGGTCACCGGCTTGCCACCGCGCAGGAACAGCGCCTTGGCGCCGGGCGAGCGCGACATAACCTCGGTGCGCCACGGAATCATGCGCGCGGTCTTCTCGTTCATCACCCAACCGTTGCGCGCCAATCGGATGGCCGGGGCCAGCGACACCGAAAGCGGCACACGGCCATATTGCCGCGACAAATGCGCCAACCCCGCCGGAAGGCCGGGGATGGCCGCGGCCAACGGGCCGTCGATGGAACTGTTCGGGCGCACCTTGCCATCGGCATCGAGGTACATGTCACGCGTGGCGGCCAGCGGCGCACGCTCGCGCGCGTCGATGAACACGTCGCGCCCATCCCCGGCCAGGTGCAGCAGCATCAGGCCACCACCGCCCAGTCCGGAGCTTTCGGGCTCCACCAGGCCCAGCGTGGCGCTCACGGCGATCGCCGCATCGAAGGCGTTGCCACCCTTGGCAAGCACTTCGAGCCCGGCATCGGTGGCATAGGCGTTGGCGCTGGCAACGGCCGCCTGGCGCGGCTGCACCGGCGCGGCGGTTTCACGGGCCTGCGGCGCCGCGACGAACAGCAGCAACGCCAGGGCGAATATCTGGACAATCTTCATGGAACACTCCTGCAATGCGGCGCCCCACCCGGCTGGACGGGAGCAAACCACGGCCTGCCGGCATCACGCGTGGCCCGGCGCCACACACGCATCACTTCACTTCGTGGAACACCACGTTCGCGCCGCTCGGCTCCACCGCCGTCTTGACGCGTTCGATATCCGCAGAGTTGCCGATGAACAGCACGCGCACATCCTTCATCGAGCCGGCCGGCACATGCTGGAAGGACTCGACGATCAAGTCGGCCATGCGGCCCGATGCGGGGGAACCGAAGGCCAGCATGTTGCCCGGCAGAACGCCGCGCATCACCGCACCCGCGACATTGTCGGCCTGACGGGTGTACTGCTCGGCGAAATCCTCGGCTTCTTCCGCCGGCAGGTAATACATGAACGGGCTGCTGCGGATGCCCTCCATGTGCTGCTTGGCGACGTTCACCAGATACAGCTTCCAGGCCTGCGTGTTGCCACTGGGCGGCACGACGAGCGCGGCCGGCGCGGCTGCCTCGACCTTCTGCTTTTGCGCCGCATCGTCCTTGCCCTGCTGGCCGCAACCGGCCATGAACAGCGCACCGAACACCAGCGCCACAACGGCGATCTTCTTGCTCATCTCATCCACCTCAGGTCTTGTCGATTGGTTGATTCTTCCACTTGCCGACGGGAATCCCGCATCACCCGCCGGCTCCCCACTTGCGTTTCAGCGCCGCGAGCACGGCTGGCGGCACGAAGTCCGATACATCGCCGCCCAGGCGTGCGATTTCACGCACCAGCGACGAGGAAATGAAACCGTATTTTTCCGCCGGCGTCAGGAACAGGGTTTCCACTTCGGGAATCAGGTGCCGGTTCATGCTGGCCAACTGGAATTCGTATTCGAAGTCCGACACCGCGCGCAGGCCGCGCAGCAAAACCCCGGCGCCGACGTCCTTGACGAAATGCGCCAGCAGCGAGGAAAAGCCGCGCACCTCGACGTTGGGCACGTTGGCCAAACCCACCCGCGCCAGCTCAATGCGGTCCTTGAGCGTGAAGCCCGGCCCCTTGGAAGGGCTTTCCGCCACGCCCACGATGATGGTCTCGAACAGTGGCGCGGCGCGCACCACCAGATCGATATGGCCGTTGGTGATCGGATCGAAGGTGCCCGGATAAAGGGCGATGCGTTGCCTGATCGAGCTCATGTCGCCTGTGGCATGTCGGCGCCGGAAGGAGGCTCGAGTGTAACAGGCGCAACGCCCTCGGGGAGAGGCGTCCGGCATCGCACCAGCAGGTAGCGCACCTCGCGCGTGCGCCCTTCCCGATACAGCGAAAAACCTGCAGGCAGGGCGAGTTCATCCGCGCGTGCCAGTTCCAGGTAAACCCATGCCTGTGGCGCCAGCCAGCCTTCCAGCACGGCCAATGCGCGCGTCAGCAGGCCAGCGGCGAAGGGCGGGTCCACGAAAACCAGGTCGAACTGCCGGTCCGATTCGCGCGCCAGCCAGGCCAGGGCATCGCCAGCCACGATTTCCACCTGCTCCGCCTGCAACCGTGTTCTGGATCCTGCAAGCGCCGCCAATGCACGCGGATCGCGCTCGATCATGACCACTTCACCCGCGCCACGCGAGGCCGCCTCGAAGCCCAGCGCGCCGCTGCCGGCGAACAGGTCGAGGCAACGCGCCCCGGACACCTCGCCCTGCAACCAGTTGAACAATGTCTCGCGTACCCGGTCAGGGCTCGGCCGCAGGCCTTCGACCAGGGGCACATCCAGTCGCGAGCCGCGCCAGCGCCCGCCGATCAGCCGGACTTTGCCGGCGTCGGCTCCAGGCCGTGGATCGGCTCCGCGACGCTTCATGACAGCGCCCCGCAGACGCCGCACGCTTCATCGGGGGAAAAGGGGAGCGGTGCTAACATGCCGCTCATTTTCCGACACTCGCGCCCGAGATGTTCAAATTTTTCCGCAAGAAGCCTGCCGAGACCGCGGCGGGCACTCCGCAGGCGCAGCCGGAAGGTATCGCGCCCGCCAATCCGGCGCCGCTGGAAGCGCAGGAACACGGGACCCTGCAAGCCGCCCTAGGCACGCCCCCGGCAACCGCGAGCCCGCCCGAGCCGGCGCCCACCGCCGGTTGGCGCGAGCGCCTGCGTGGCAGCGGGTTCGCACGCAGCTTCTCTTCTTTGTTCTCACGTGCGGTCACGCTCGACGAAGACTTCCTGGAGGAAATCGAGACCTGCCTGCTGACCGCCGACGTGGGCGTGGCGGCCACCACGGTGATCGTCGAAGACCTTCGTCAACGCATGGATCGGGGTGAGTTCTCCGATGCACACGGACTTCTCGCCGCCCTGCGTGGGGAGTTGATCGCCCTGCTGGTACCAGTCGCCGAGCCGATCAACATCTACACCGGCGCCAAGCCCTTCGTGATCCTCACCGTGGGGGTCAACGGCGTGGGCAAGACCACCTCGATCGGCAAGCTCGCGCGGCGCTATCAGGAAGAGCGCAAGCAGGTCATGCTCGCTGCCGGTGACACCTTCCGCGCGGCCGCAGTCGAGCAGCTCAAGACCTGGGGCGAACGCAACAACGTGCCCGTCATCGCCCAGGCCAATGGCGCCGATCCCGCATCGGTGGTGTACGACGCGCTGCAGACCGCCAAGGCGCGCGGTATCGACATCCTGATCGCCGATACCGCCGGACGCCTGCACACCCAGCAGGGGTTGATGGACGAACTGGGCAAGGTGCGCCGCGTACTCGGCAAGCTCGACCCCACCGCGCCGCACGAAGTGCTGCAGGTGATCGACGGCACCACCGGCCAGAACGCGATCAATCAGGTGCGCCAGTTCCAGAAGGCCGCCGGCGTCAGCGGCCTGATCGTCACCAAGCTCGACGGCAGCGCCAAGGGCGGCGTGATCTTTGCGCTGGCACGCGAATTCGGCTTGCCGATCCGCTTCGTGGGCCTGGGTGAAGGCGTGCACGACCTGCGCGCCTTCGATCCCTACGCCTTCGTCGACGCCCTGCTGCCCGAATCACTCGCCACGCGCTGACCGCGGATGGCCTTCAAGCGTCACCGCTGGATGATTCCGCTGGTCGCCCTGGCCGTGGTGATCGGCGTCGCGGTGACGCTGCGGACCTTGCTGCAACCCGAACGGCTGAGCGATTTCCTGTTGCGCAAGGCGCAGGATGCCACCGGCCTTGAACTCAGCCTTCAGAAGCCGGCGGACATCGGCTTGTGGCCGGATCTGCACGTGGAGCTGACCGGATTGACTGCGCGCGTACCCGGTGCCCCACGGCCCCTGCTGACCACCGCGCGTCTCGAAGCTCGCCTGCCCTGGTCCACCTTGCGCGGCGAGGAGATCAACTTGCTGGGCGTGCGCCTGATCTCTCCACGGCTCGACCTTCCCGCCCTGCTGGCCCTGCTCGACCACGATGCCGACATCGGCCCGCCGGCACCGTTGCAGCTGCCCGGTCTCGACGCACCCCTGGAAATCCACGAGGGCCGCATCGACGGCGATGGCTGGACGATCGACGCACTGAACCTCAGTCTGCGCTCACTGCACGACGGACAACCGACCGAACTCAACGTGCGTGGTCGGCTGGCCTCGGGCGATGGCGACCTGCGCTTTGCCTTCCAGTTGCTGACCACGCCACGCACGCAAGGCCCGGCATTGCGCCTTGATCCGATGGTGCTGGATCTGGTCCTCGATGGCACGTCGATGCAGCACCCGCATATTGAAGGTTGGCTGGAATGGAATCCCGCCGGCTCCCTGGCACTGGCACTCTCCAGCCGTTTCGAGCCATGGCCAGCGGAATGGCCGGTTCTGCCCTTTCCCGGAAGCGACCAGGAACCTGTCGAACTCTCCCTTGCCTATAGCGGCGACAGCGCATTCACCGGCCCGGCCAGATTTTCCCTGCAACGCGGCGAGGAAGGCGCACGCGGCACGCTCACTCTCAACGACACCCTGCTCTGGCTCGGCAACAGCCGCTATTCGCCACTGCCCCCGGCGGCCGGGGAAATCACCAGCGAGCGGATCGAAATCGATGGCATCCAGGCCAGCGGCATCCGCCTGCGGCTGCAACCCGACGACGGAACCGACGCGGCGAGCGATTGAGCCAGTCGATGTCGCACCCTCCCCGCCCACAACTTGCCACCAACCCGAAGCGGCCCGACCCACCCGCGGGATTCTCTTCCCGCCTGCTCGCCTGGTTCGACGCGCACGGCCGCCACGATCTGCCTTGGCAGCACCCGCGCAGCGCCTACCGGGTGTGGCTGTCGGAAATCATGCTGCAGCAGACCCAGGTGCAGACCGTGATCGGGTACTTCGAGCGCTTCGTCGCCGCCCTGCCCGACCTGCCGACGCTGGCGAACGCGACTTCCGACGAGGTGATGGCGCTGTGGTCGGGCCTTGGCTACTACGCCCGCGCCCGCAACCTGCACGCCACCGCAAAGGAATGCATGGCGCGTCACGGCGGCGAGCTCCCCGCCGATTTCGACGAGCTCATCGCCCTGCCCGGCATCGGCCGCTCCACCGCCGGTGCAATCCTGGCACAGGCATACGGCCTGCCCTTCGCCATCCTCGATGGCAACGTGAAGCGCGTGCTTTCCCGCTGGCGCGGCATCGAAGGCTGGCCCGGTGGTTCAGCGGTTGAACGCGAACTGTGGCAGCTCGCCGACAGCCTGCTGCCCGGCGAACGCCTGCCCGACTACACACAGGCGCTGATGGACCTGGGCGCCACCGTCTGCACCCGCACCGCCCCCGCCTGTCTCGTATGCCCGATCAACGAGGACTGCATCGCACGCCGCGACGACCGCACGGCCGAACTGCCCACGCCGCGACCCGGCAAGGCCATCCCGCGCCGCGAATGCACCATGCTCCTGGCCTTTGATGAACAAGGCCGGGTGTTGCTGCAAAAACGTGATGGCCCGGGCGTCTGGAACGGACTTTGGAGCCTGCCCGAAGCGCCCGATGCCGATGCCCTGGATACCTTCATCCAGCGCCACCTGCGCACCGCGGGCGCCGTGCAGGCACTGCCCGCCTTCGAACACGTCTTCAGCCACTACCGCCTCGGCATCCAGCCCCGACGCCTGGACCGCGTGGAACCGCGCCTGTACGTGGCCGACAATGGCCCCGAGCTGCGCTGGGCCGCACCCACCGAATGGCCCGACATCGGCCTGCCCGCTCCCGTGCGCAAACTGCTCGCCTCCCAGCGACCGCGCTGACCCACCCACCCGCGAAGGAGTCACCATGACCCGCACCGTGTTCTGCACCAAGCACCAGAAGGAAGCCGAAGCCCTCGACTTCGCCCCTTGGCCCGGCCCGCTCGGCCAGCGCGTGCTCGAGAACATAGGCAAGCCCGCCTGGAACGAATGGCTCGCCCACCAGACCATCCTCATCAACGAATACCGCCTTACCCCACGCGACCCCAAAGCGAGGGCGTTTCTTCAGGCGGAGATGGAGAAGTTCCTGTTCGGCGAAGGTGCGCAGATGCCCTCCGGATATGTACCTCCGGAGGACTGAGCGCAGGAAGGATCCCGGAAGGCGCAGCGTGTGCCAGACTGCGCCGACTTGAATCCCGAGGAAATCCCATGACCATCGCCTACTGGTGCATCCTGATCGCCGCCCTGCTGCCCTATGTCTGGGTGATGATCGCCAAGTCCGGTGCGCCGGGCTACAACAACAAGGATCCACGCGGCTGGATCGCGAAGCAGGAGAGCTTCCGGGTGCGCAACGGCCACGCCGCCCACCTCAACGCCTTCGAGGCCTTCGCGCCGTTTGCCGCGGGCGTGTTGATGGCGCAGTTCGCCGGTGTGGATCACGCCCTGATCACGAAGCTCGCCGTCGCCTTCATCGTCTGCCGGGTGCTGCACGGGGTTTTCTATCTGGCATCGATCCCGATGATGCGCAGCCTGGTCTGGTTCGGCGGCATTGCCTGCGTTGTGACGCTGATGGTGCAGGCGGCACTGGTCGCCGGCGGTTGACGGGTGCACCGCGTCGTCTGCGCAAGGGCTCGACCCGCGCTACCGTATGACCCGGAACCCACAGCAAAGGAGCCACTCATGCGCCCCATCGTGCAACTGGCAGGCCTTGTTCTTGCGCTGGTTTTCGGCGCTTGCGCAAGCGCGGCGACGCCCGCCGACCTTTCGCTGGAACGCTGGCCGAGTGCCAGCACGACGTTCAGCCAGCCCATCGCAGTACGCGCGCCAGACGACGGCAGCGGTCGGGTGTTCGTAATCGAGCGCTGCAGCGGCATCCGGGTGGTGAAGAACGGCAACCTTCTGGCTCCAGCGTTCCTGAATATCAGCACGGCATGCTCTTCCGAGCAGGGCATCCTGGGCATGGCGTTCGACCCGGACTTCGCCAACAACGGCACCTTCTACGTCACCTACACCGCGCCCAACTCCGATCCGAAGCTCGGCAGCACCAACGACCAGGTGCTGGCGCGCTATACGGTTTCACCCCCGAGCGCGGACGTGGCCAACCCGATCGGCACGGTGATCCTGCGGGTGCCGGACATCGCCGCCAACCACAACGGCGGCGACCTGCATTTCGGGCCGGACGGTTACCTCTACTGGTCGATGGGTGATGGCGGGATACAGGGCGACCCTCACGGCTTTGCCCAGTGCACCGGGCGCAAGAAGGCGAACAACAATCCTTCCACCTGTCGCGACACGAGCGGCTCGGGGCCGAACTATTACCTGATGGGCAAGATCATCCGCCTGGACGTGCACGCCACTACATCCTCGGCCCCGGCCAACTTCTGTGGCGCGACACCCGGTCAGCCCGCGCCCTACGCGGTGCCGGCCACCAATCCCTTTGCCAATGTCACCACCCATCCCGACGACTGCGCGGAAATCTTCAACTGGGGTCTGCGCAACCCCTTCCGTTTCAGTTTTGATCGTCTCACCGGTGACATGCTGATCGGCGACGTGGGGCAGGGCCGCTACGAAGAAATCGACTTTCAGCCGGCGGGCAGCCCCGGGCAGGACTTTCAGTGGAACCTGTGCGAGGGTTTC
Source organism: uncultured Aquimonas sp. (assembly GCA_964617405.1). Taxonomy (GTDB): domain Bacteria; phylum Pseudomonadota; class Gammaproteobacteria; order Xanthomonadales; family Xanthomonadaceae; genus Denitratimonas. The sequence continues at coordinate 16,958 of CAZTXX010000018.1, forward strand.
CACACGTACTCCGGTGGCGCGCTTGGATGCACCGGCCTACCCGGCAGCGTGCCGCCCAAAATCGAATATCCGCATTCAAGCGGACGCTGCTCGGTAACCGGCGGTTACGTCTATCGCGGGCCGATCATCTCGCTGCAAGGCCAGTACGTGTTCAGCGACTACTGCAGCGGCAAGGTCTACATCGCGGCCAACCCGGACCCGGCACTGGCACAGTGGGCCATCGAAACCATGCCCGGCACACCATCGATGTCGTCCTACAGCTTCGGCGAGGACGCACTGGGCAATCTTTACCTCACCGATGGCGGCGGCAAGATTTACCGTTTCAAGGGCGACACCGCCGCCTCCAGTTATCTGGTGACGCCGCAGGTCACGGGCTCGGGCAACATCACACCCGATACGCCGCAACTGGTGCCGGCCGACACTACCATCAGCTTCACGCTCGCGGCCGACGTCGGACACCAACTGAAGTCGGTCAGTGGATGCGGCGGAACTCTCGCCGGCATGATCTGGAGCACCGCACCGGTCACAGCCGACTGCACGGTGCACGCGACGTTCGAACCGCTGTCCATCTTCGCCAACGGTTTCGAGGACGATTGAGTACAGGTCAACGGGGCGCGGATCAATCCGGCTCGCGCACCCAGATCATGCCGTCTTCCACCTTCACCGGATATGGGCGGGCCGGCTCGTAAGCGGGCGCGCGCAGCGCCTCGCCGTTGCGCACGTCGAAGAGCGCGCCGTGCAGGACGCATTCGATCTGACCTGTTTCCGGATCGTAGGGACCGGCGGAAAGCTCGAAGTCCTCGTGGGTGCAGCGGTCTTCCAGCGCGTAGAAGATGCCGTCGAAGTTGACGATCACCAGCGGCACGTCGCCGAACCATTCCACGTGGGATTCCCCCGGCAGCACATCGGCGCTGGGGCACAGGGCAGTCCAGTCGCCGCTCACAACGCTTTCTCCAACACCTCGAAACGCAGGTCGTCTCGGCGCGGCAGGCCAAAGCGCGGGTCGCCGTAGGGGAACGGCTGATGTGCCCCGGTGCGGCGGTAGCCACGCCGCTCGTAGAAGGCGATCAGCTCGGCACGCACGTCGATCACGGTCATGCGCATCGTGGCCATGGCCCATTCCTCGCGTGCGACGCGCTCGGCGTCCGCGATCATGATCTTGCCCAGGCCTGCACCTTGCAGATCCGGCCGCACGGCAAACATGCCGAAATAGCCCGCACCATCGTTTTCGGCCACATGCGCGCAAGCCAGCAATTCGCCTTCGCGCGAGGCCAGGCGGATGCGGCTGTGCGGGCGGTCGAGGTCGGCGGCGATACCGTTCGCGTCGATACGCTGGCCGTCGAGCAGGTCGGCCTCGGTGGTCCAGCCGGTGCGGCTGACATCACCACGATAGGCTGATTCAACCAGGGCGACGATGGCGGGAACGTCCTCAGGTTGCGCGTCGCGCAGGGCGATGGTGGAAAAAAGTCCGGTCATAGGTGGATTTTAACCTGCCCGCGCCGGAACTCTCGCCTCTCTCAACGCACTCCCGCCTTCAGTTTCGGCTGCCGATACCAGCCGCGTTCGTAAGCCACCGTGCCCCACAACGCGAACAGGCGTGCGCGTCGCTCCTGCGAGTCACTGGCATCACCAATAAAATCAAGTGCCTGCCCAGGCCGATAGGCATAGCGCCCGGTCGGCTGATCGGGCTTGAGGATGGTCAGTTGCCCGTCGTCGGTCATCAGTGCGAAGTTGTTGTCGTACTGCATCAGGGCGCGCCCCGCGATGCCCCGGCTTTCGCGATTGAGGTCATGGCCGATCATCGGTGTGGCATCGGCGATACCCATCAGCGACAGCAGGGTCGGTGCCAGATCGATCTGGCTGACAAGGCGTCCATCGCGCCGCATCGGCACGTCAGCGCCGAGGATCACGCCCGGGATATGGAAGTTGTCGACCGGTACCAGCGACTGGCCCAACACGCGCGAATCGTGGTCGGCCACCACCAGGAACACGGTGTCGGCCCAGTAATCGGATGCCCTGGCCCGATCGAAGAACACCCCGAGGGCATGGTCGGCGTATTTGGCGGCGTTGTTGCGCGTCGCCGCCGGTTCCTCGTACAGGGTGATGCGCCCCTCCGGGAACTCGAAGGGATCATGGTTGCTGGAAGTGAACACGAAGCCGAAAAACGGCGCGCCGGCAGCGTGCTTGCGACGGAATTCGGCATCGGCGCGGATGAAGAGATCCTCGTCCGAAACACCCCAGGAGCCCTGAAATACCGGCGCTTTGTAGTCCTTCTGCTCGATCACGTGTTCGAAGCCGTTGCCCAGGAAGAAACCGCGCATGTTGTCGAAGTGGCTTTCCCCTCCGTAATGGAAGGTGGTGTCATAACCGTGTTGGCGCAGCAGGGCCGCCAAGGTGAAAAAGTCCTGCTGTGCAAGCGGGCGCTTGACCACGGCCAGCGACGGAGTCGGCGTATATCCACTCACCACCGCTTCGATGCCGCGCACCGAGCGCGTGCCGGTGGCGTAAAGGCGGGTGAAGGCCCAGCCCTCGTCGGCCAGGCGGTCGAGGTTGGGCGTCAGCGGCAGGCCGCCGAGATGACCCACGAACTGCGCACCAAGGCTTTCCTCAAGGATGATCACAAGGTTGCGCGGCCGACCCTGATGGCTTGCCGGCCAGCGCGATAGCACGGGCACATCGGCGTCTTGCACCAGCTGCGCGCCGGCCGCCGCCAGCTCGTCCCGCATCGCTCCGGCCACCGCGTCGTCAGGCGTCGCGTCGTCGTAGATGCGCGAGCCGGGATCCCTGCGGAACCAGTCGCGCACGGCAAAAGCCACCGAATAGAAGGAGTTGAGAGGCAGGGCATTGACCGTGGCATTACCGGAAAACGCCACCATTGCCGGATTCATCGGCCGGTGCCCGAGCGTGGAACGCACGCCCATTGCGGCTGCCAGCACCACCACCATCGCAACCAGCGCGCGCAGCGGCCATAGCCCGGGCAAGACAGGATTCCGTGCGAGCCTGCTGCGGTTACGCATGAAGCTCCATATCGAGACGGCAACAACCAGCGCCGACACCAGCAACAGCGCCGGCAAGTGACCCTTCACCAACGTGGAGCCGACCTCCTTCGGATAGGCCAGGTACTCGATGAACAAGCGGTTGGGCCGCAGGCCGTATTCGGCCATGAACGACGGTGTGCCGGCTTCCAGCGCCATCGGCAGCACCAGGGCCAGCGCCAACCACGCCGCGAATACCGCACGCACCCCGGCCCGACGCGTCCACGCGGCGGGCAACAGCAGGAACAAGGCAGCAGCGGGGCCCAGCAGCAAACTCATCGTGGCCAAGTCGACGCGCAGCCCGTAGGCAAGAACCCGCCCCCAACCGTTTGCCGCTGCTACCGCCTCGCCTTGCCAAAGTGCCAAACCGAGCCGTGACAACGAAAGCAGCAGCAGACCGGACACCAACACACACGCGAATGGCCACAGGCAACGCAGTCGCAGAGGGAAGACGGGGCGTGTCGGCATCGATTCGGAATGGCGGCGCAGCAAGGCGCCACGCAGGCACAGGACAGCCTCGTATGCTCGTGCCCCCGATGTCGGAAAAATGTCGGAACGCGCTGCCGTCGGGTCGCAGCGCCTATGGAACCGACCCGGCAGGCAACGATTCAGCACGCGAGGCAGATAGATCCAGTCGTGCCCTGGTCCCCTGCTCGGGCCTCGAGGTGATGTCGAGCCGCCAGCCGAGGTGCTCGCACAGTCGCGCGATCAGATCCATGCCGATGCCTGCGCCGCGCCCGCCGCCTCGTGCCATGCGCGCATAAAGACGGCTGATTTCCTCCGGTGTCATGCCATGCCCGGGATCGCGGATCGTCACGCGTGCCTGCGCATCCAACGAAACCTGGATCGTGCCCTGGTCGCTGTTTTCTATCGCGTTGCGTAGCAGGTTGCCGATGGCCACGCGCACCACTGCCTCGGGAGCCACCAACGTGCACGGCACCAGCGGCTCGGTGAGCAGCTCCAACGCCCGGTCCTCGCAGAGGGGGCGGTGGTCATCCACGATGGTCGGGATCAGTTCATCGAGGCGGAAGCGCTCGGATGCGTCACGCATCCGGGCCGGATCGCGCGCCAGCACCAACAGCATCGACACCAGTTCCTCGATGTCCATCGTGGTACGCACGATACGATCCAGTTGCCGCACCGCCCCCGGCGACAGACCCGCCTCGCCCTGTGCCACCTGGGCGGCCCCGCGAATCACCGTGATTGGCGTGCGCAGTTCATGGCTGGCGGTGTCGATGAACGCGCGCTCGCGTTCCACGAAGCTGTCGCTGCGCTCCAGATAGCCGTTCAGCGCGTTGGCGATGACCTCCAGCTCCGAACTGGCACGCGGATGCGGCGCGATACGCTGCCCGCGCCGGTCGGGCGACAGCGCACCGATTGCAGCGGCCAGTTCCAGCAACGGCCGGGTCAGCAGGCGCGCACCGAAATGGATCACGATGGCGAGCAGCAACATGAAGATCGTCGAGGACACGATCACCGGCTGGATCAGCCGCCACTCGACATCCTCGAACCCATCGATGTCCAGCGCCAGCGCGTGCCTCACACCGTTGGCATCATCACGCACCAGCACCACCCATTCGTTGTCGGCAAACACCAGTTCGTCGTGCAATCCAGGGGCCAGCACAGCGATTTCCGGCGGCAGCGTGTCAGGCGCATCGAAATCGTACAGATCCAGCTTGCCATTGTTCGGCCAATGGAAGCCTGGCTCGTCCTGCTGGCGCGCGAGGATCGCGGTCATCTCGGTATCGAGCATCGCCTGCCAGACCATGCGCTCGGCGCGCTCGTTGACCAGCAGGCCGTGCACGAACAGCGCGATGCTGAGCAAGACGCCGTAGGCGATCAGGCCGATCGCGATCTGACGTGTCAGGTTAGGGCGAGCCATGACCATCCGCCGGAGCCACGATGCGATACCCCAGACGCGGCACGGTATGAATCAGTTTGGCAGGTTGATTGCCATCGACGCTGCGGCGCAGTTCGTAGATGTGCGACCGAAGCATGTCGCCATCGGGCGGCTCGTCGCCCCACAATGCATATTCCAGCTGCTGCCGGCTTACCGCCGCCGGGCTCGCCGTCATGAGCACCCGCAGCAGTTTGCGCGAGGCCGGGAACAGATGAAGCAGGTGATCGCCGCGCCATACCTCCAGCGTGGACAGGTCGAAACGCAGATCGCCCACGCGCAACTCGCGCACCGCGATCCGGCCACGGGCGCGGGCGATGAGCGCACCCAGGCGCATTTCCAGCTCCGGCAGATCGAAAGGCTTGGTCAGGTAGTCATCGGCGCCGGCGCGAAAACCAACCACCTTGTCCGGCAACTGGTCGCGCGCGGTCAACATCAGCACCGGCGTGGCTACACCTCGCGCGCGCAGAGTCTCCAGCACTTCCGGGCCTTCCATGCGCGGCAGCATCCAGTCCAGAACGACGGCGTCGTAATTTTGCGTCTGCGCCAGGTGCAGGCCAACCACACCATCAGGAGCGGCGTCCAGTTGTGCGCCCCTGGCCTCGAAATACGAGAACAGGTTGGCGACCTGCGCGGGGTTGTCTTCGATGACGAGCAGGCGCATCGGATCGTCGTGGAATCGGGGAAAGGGCCTGCAAGCATTGCGCAAAATGCGCACCATGCGCCAGCGCCGAAACGGAACGACACATGAGCGGCTCCGTGCCTTAATGCTCTGGCAACATTTTTCCGACCGCC
>CAZTXX010000019.1:0-22644 GCA_964617405.1 uncultured Aquimonas sp.
GCATCTCCGCCGAACCGCGCGTGGTGGTGCGCCACGAGAATGATCCGGGCGAAACTGGAGAACGCGCCCGCCAGGCGCTGGCGCTCTACGTGCGTCGCATCGTGCGCGAGATCGGCGCGCTGGTCGCCGTGCTCGGCGGGCTGGATCTCCTGGTCTTCACCGCCGGCGTGGGCGAGCACAACGGCTTCATCCGCGAGCGGGTCTGCCGCGACCTCGCCTTCCTCGGCATCGCGCTCGACGAAAGCGCCAACGCCGCCAACGCCCCCGTCATCTCATCGGCCGACAGTCGCATCCGCGTTGCGGTGGAGCCGACCAACGAGGAATGGATCGCCGCCTGCCACGCGCAGCGCCTGCTGCGGAACTCCTGATCCAGTCGCAACACGAAACCTGTTTTGGGTACGCGCCCGCCGCCGCTCGTCGCCCGTTTTGGAGTTCAGCTCCGCGCCTCCAACTCCCCGCCAAAATGCGGCGGCAGAGGAATGAACTCGCCGTTGTCCAGGTCCGGCAGCTTCATCCGTCCTGCCGCCCAGTCGGCGCGCGCCTGCTCGATGCGCTCCTTCGACGAGGACACGAAGTTCCAGTCGATATAGCGTGGCCCGACCGGCTCGCCGCCCAGCGCCATCACCGCCGCATCGCTTTGCGCGGCGATGGTGATCGCCTTGCCGGGTGCCAGCACCGCCATGCTGCCGGCTTCGATGCGTTGGTCATCGACCTCCACCTCGCCACGGGCCACATAGACCGCGCGCTCCGGGTACTCGGGCGGCAGCGAAGCCCGCGCGCCGGCGCGCAGCTGCCAGTGCACGTAGAACTGCGGCGAATCGATCGCGACCGGTGATTCAATCCCCGCCAGACGCCCCGCGATCAGACGACCATGGGCACCGTCTTCGTGAAACTCCGGCAGCGCATCGCTGCGGTAGTGCCAGAACCCTGGTTCGCGTTCCTCACGTTCCTGCGGCAGCGCCACCCAGGCCTGCACCCCGTCGAACCGACCGCCCTGCGCGCGCAGCCGCTCGAAGCGCTCCGAATGGGTGATGCCGCGCCCGGCGGTCATCCAGTTCACCTCGCCGGGGCGGATCGGCTGCTCGAAACCCAGGCTGTCGCGATGGGTGATCTCGCCATCGAACAGATAGCTGATCGTCGAAAGCCCGATATGTGGGTGCGGTCGGATATCCGCCTCTGGCGCGAGCCCCGGCGCAAGCTCCTTCGGCCCCATGCGGTCGAAGAAGATATACGGCCCCACCATGCGCCGCTGGAAGAACGGCAGTACCCGCCCCACCAAAAACGCCCCCAGGTCGCGCTGGCGCTGGGTAATCACAAGCTCGATCACGGCGAACCTCCCGGTGACAGATGGATATTGCAACTATGGCACCGGTGGATGGCGATGGCCCACTGTCCCGCATCGAGGCCGACACCTCGCTCGTGCCCTCCGCACAGTCTCTTGTTTCTGCCGGACGCAACCCGGCCCCACTACACTTGCGCGCATCACAGGCAGGTAGTGAGCAATGACGCAATCGGTTGTGGGTGGTACCGCAGGTTCTGGTGCGCCCGATCAGGAAGGAATCAAGGCATCGCCGCCCTATGGCGAGTGGCGCCTGAGCGTGGCGCCGATGATGGACTGGACGGACAGCGTGTGCCGCGCCTTCCATCGCACGCTCGCGCCGGGTGCGCGGCTCTATACGGAGATGGTGCACGCGCACGCCGTGATCCACGGCGATCGCGAGCGGCTGCTCGGATTCGATCCGGTGGAGCACCCGGTCGCCCTGCAGCTGGGCGGCAGCGAGCCTGCGGCGCTGGCGCAGGCGGCGCGGATCGGGGCCGAGTGGGGCTATGACGAAATCAACCTCAACTGCGGCTGCCCCTCGGACCGGGTGCAGGCCGGGCGCTTTGGTGCCTGCCTGATGCGCGAGCCGGCGCTGGTCGCCGAGTGCGTGGCGGCGATGCGCGCGGCGGTTGACGTGCCGGTCACGGTGAAGTGCCGGCTCGGCGTGGACGAGCAGGAGGAGTACGACACCCTGCTGGGGTTCATCGACACGGTGGCCGCTGCGGGTTGCGACACTTTCGTGGTGCACGCGCGCAAGGCCTGGCTCAAGGGCCTGAGTCCGAAGGAGAACCGCGAGGTGCCGCCGCTGCGCCACGAGCTCGTCCATCGGCTCAAGCGCGAGCGCCCCGGGCTTCGCATCCTGATCAACGGCGGCATCGCCGGGGTGGAGCAGGCGCTGGCGCAGCTGGAGCACGTCGACGGGGTGATGCTGGGCCGGGCCGCGTACCACGATCCCCATGTCCTGCATCGGCTCGACGCGGCGCTGGCCGGCACGCCGGAGCGTTCGCGCGCGGAGCTGCTGCAGGCCTTCCTGCCCTGGGTGGATGCGCAGCTCGCGCAAGGTTTGGCGTTGCGCCACGTTACCCGGCACATCCTCGGCCTGTTCCATGGGCAGCCCGGCGGTCGCGCGTTTCGCCAGATCCTGAGCGAGGGCACCTCGCGCCCTGGCGCTGGTATCGAGCTGATCGAGCGCGCGCTGTGCGCCACGCAGGAGCTTTCCCGCGCGGCATGAGCATGAAGACGCTTCCCGACATCACCGCGCCCACCTGCGCCCGCGCCGCCTTCCTGGTGGCGCCGGAGGGGTTTTCCCTGGCCGAGCAGTCGGCCAGCGACAACGCCTACATGGACCTCTCCCTGCGGGTGGACCCCGAGCGCGCGCTGGCCCAGCACCGCGAGCTGCAACGGGTACTGTCGCGCCACCTGCCCACGATCTGCTTTGCCGGCGATCCGGCCACGCCTGATGCGGTGTTTCCGAACAACGTCTTCGGCACCGTGCGCGGGCGGCTGGTGCTGGGCCACATGTGCCACCCGGTGCGTCAGGCCGAGGCCGAGCGGCAGGACATACGCGGCTTCTTCACCGACACCCTGGGCTACGAGGAAATCGACCTGCGCCGGCAGCCGGGCGTATGCGAGCTGACCGGTTCGATGGTGATCGACCGCGGCCGCGGCATCGGCTACTGCGGGCTGTCGGAGCGCTGCGACGAAACCGGTGCCGAGGCGATGCGCGCGGCCTTCGGCCTGGGCGAGCTGGTGAACTACCGGCTGGCTCCCGGCGAATACCACGGCAACGTGGTGATGAGCGTGCTGGCCGCGCGCGCGGTCGTGCTGTGCCCGGAGGGCTTCGCCGACCCGGACGAGGGCCGGGCGATTGCGGCGCGCTACGGCGAGGGCGCGATCCTGATTTCCGCCGAGGAAAAGGCCGCCTTCGTCGCCAACTGCATCGCGCTGACCGAGCGATACGTTTTCATGAGCCAGCGGGCCGCCGACGCGCTGCACCCGATCACGCGCCGGGCGCTGGATCGCTGCGGCTTCGAGGTGGTGGCAGTGGCTCTGGACGAAATCGAGAAGGCGGGCGGCTCGCTGCGCTGCTGCGTTGGAGAAATATTCTGAAGCGGTACGCAACGTCGGGCGTGCAGGAATGCGAATGCGAATGGTTTCGTAAGTAAAACGTTAAAAGTTCAGATCGGATTCACCGCATCGGCACCAGACTCCAATGCGTTGAAGAGCGCGGCGTCTCCATTGCGCGCATTCTCGTTGGAGTGATTCCTTCCATGTCCACGCCTGTCCTGCCGTTCCTGCTTGCCACTGCGGCCTGTCTGGTCTGTTCGACCGCGGCTAGCGCTTCGGAGAAGAGCGATCTGCGAAGCTCGGTCAACCGTGTGGAGCGGGAAACGGGCGGCCGGGTGCTGTCGGCGGAGCGCCGCAGCCAGGCCGGTCGCGAGGTCAACCGGATCAAGGTCTATACGCCGGAGGGCCGGGTGCGCGTGATGTGGGACGATCCGCGTGGCGAAGCCCCCCGCAATGCGTCCCCGCCGCCTCGTCACGAGCCGGCGCCGGAGCCCCGCCAGCGCCGCGAGCGCGACGAACAACGCTGAACCGTGTTCGACGCCGCTGTCGCGGCGTGACCTTCGACCCGTATTCATCCTGCTGAACGGCCGGTACACTCCTGTGAAGGCGCCGCTTTGGCGGCATTTCCGAAATCAGGAAGGAGATACGCATGCGCATTCTTCTGGTTGAAGACGAAGCTCCGCTGCGCGAGACACTGGCAGCCCGGCTCAAGCGCGAAGGCTATGCGGTCGATGCCGCCAGCGATGGCGAGGAAGGCATTTACCTGGGCCGCGAGGTGCCGTTCGACGTGGGCATCATCGATCTCGGACTGCCGAGGATGTCCGGCATGGATCTGGTGCGCCTGCTGCGCACCGAGGGCAAGAAGTTTCCGATCCTGATCCTGACCGCGCGTTCGAGCTGGCAGGACAAGGTCGAGGGATTGAAGTCCGGTGCCGACGACTACCTCGTCAAGCCGTTCCACGTGGAAGAGCTGCTGGCTCGTCTCAACGCCTTGGTACGTCGTGCTGCCGGATGGAGCAAGCCCACGCTCGACTGTGGCCCGATCACTCTGGATCTGGCGGCGCAGACGGTGCTGGTGGATGGTGTCGGGGTCGACCTGACCAGCTATGAGTACAAGGTGCTCGAATACCTGATGCTGCATGCGGGAAGCCTGGTTTCCAAGGCCGATCTGACCGAGCACATCTACCAGCAGGATTTCGATCGCGATTCCAACGTGCTGGAGGTGTTCATCGGCCGGCTTCGCAAGAAGCTCGACCCGGAAGGCACGCTCAAGCCCATCGAGACGGTGCGCGGCCGGGGCTATCGCTTCGCCATCCCGCGCGACGAATAAGCCTGCGCGGCCATGCTCGGCCGGTCGTTCTCCCTTCAGGCGCGGCAACTGCTGGCGGCCAGTCTCGGGCTGGTCGCCTTCCTTGGCCTGACCGGCTACGCGCTCGACCAGGCGTTCGTGGAGGCCGCCGGCAGTACCCAGCGCCAGCGCTTGCAGAACTATGCCTGGGCCTATATGCGCGGCACCGAGTTGTTGCGCAATGGCGATATCGTGCCACCCGACACGCCGCCCGATGCGAGGTTCTCCAGCGTCGGCAGCGGTTTGTATGCCGCCATCCTCGCCGATGATTTCGCCTGGGAGTCCGAGTCTGCGCTGGGCCGGGATCTGCCGCTGGCCGAAGCGCTCAAGCCCGGCGAGGAACGTTACGACGGGCCCATCGAAACGCCGTCGGGCAGCATCTTCCGGCAAAGCATGGGTATGGCCTGGGAGGTCAGCGACATCAAGGCGGTGAACGTCACCGTGCATGTGGCCGAAACCACCGCCTCGATGGACCGGCAGGTGACCGCGTTCCGCCGTGCCTTGTGGGTATACCTCGGAGCCGCAGGCGTGCTGTTGCTGGCCTTGCAGGTGCTGGTGCTGCGCTGGAGCCTGGCGCCGCTGCGCCGTGTGGTGGGCGACATGACCAAGGTGACGGCGGGCAAGGCCGAACGCCTGAGTGGCCATTATCCGCAGGAACTGGCCCTGTTGACCGACAGCCTCAACGAGCTGATCGACGTGGGTCGTGAGCAGATCGCGCGCAATCGCAACATCCTCGGCGACCTCGCCCACAGCCTCAAGACACCCTTGGCGGTGATCCGCAGTGAGATGGATTCCGGCCACTCTCCCGACGAGATCCGTGCCACGCTGGATGACCAGGTGGCGCGCATGAACCAGATCGTGGCCTACCAGCTCTCGCGTGCCGCAGCCTCGGGTCACCAGACCTTCGCCGCGCCGTTGCCCATCCTCCCGTGTGCCGAGGAAATCGTGCAGAGCCTGGAAAAGGTCTATGCCGCCAAGAACATCCTGTGCGAATTCGAAGTCGATGAAAGCGCCTGTTTCTACGGAGAAGAGGGCGATCTCATGGAACTCCTGGGCAACCTGCTGGAAAACGCCTTCAAGTGGGCACGCGGGCGTGTGCTGCTTACTGTCCGCACCCTGACCATCGCCCCGCAGCGGCGCGCGGCGACCCTCATCACCGTGGAAGACGATGGCCCTGGCATCGCGCCGGAGGACGTGGATCGGCTGTTGCAGCGCGGTGTGCGCGGTGACGAGCGGGTGCACGGGCACGGTATCGGCCTTGCGATCGTGCAGGACCTGGTGCGCGCCTACCGTGGCGAACTGGCGGTGGAGCGTTCCAACGAATTGGGCGGTGCTTGCTTCGTGGTGCGTTTCGCACCGGGCGTCTGAGCTCGGTCAGCCTTGGCGCGCGTCGTAGAAGCGCACCAGATGGGCGGCTACCGCGGGCATTTCCTCGGCCAGCAACGCGGGATCGGTGAAATGGTATTCGCTGGCAACGGCGAAGAATTCGTCGGGTGCCTCGCTGGCGTAAGGGTCGATCACGGTGTCTTGCCCCGCCTCCACCTGACGCTGCAAGTCATCGAAAGCACTTTGGAAGTCCGCGATCCAGCGGTCGCGCCAATGACGATCGGGCAAGGGCGGTACGCCGTCGAGGTGACCGTCGAGCAGGTCGAGCTTGTGCGCGATCTCGTGTACCACGACGTGATAGCCGGATTCGGGTGTTTCCGCGGCCTGGATCGCATCTTCCAGTGACAGGATGACCGGGCCCTGCTCCCAGCATTCGCCGGCAAGCTCATCATCCCATTCGTGCAGTACACCGCTGTCCTCATCCAGATGCTGGCGGCGCACGCCGAATCCGCCCGGGTAGACGATCACCTGGTGCCAACCGCCCAGCCATTTGTGGCCCAGGTCCAGCACGGGCTGGCAACAGAGCATCGCGATCAGCAGGTGGTCGTCCTCGGAGAGCTCACACCCACCGGCGGGCGTGATGGCCTTGCTGGCAAGGAAGTGGGCGACGAGGTCGTGCCAGCGGCGCTGGCGGGAAAAAGAGAGCGCCTCGGCTCCGTCGATGCGCGCCAGTTGGCGTTGCCAAAGCAGGGGATCGACCGGAGCGGGAGGCGCGCTGCCCAACAGGCGGGACAGCCACTTCATGATGTTGCCCTGGAGTGAGGCCGGCGCGGGGCGGGAATGCGGTGGAGTGAGGGGAGGGCCGCATTCGGGCCATCCGCGCTGGCGAGGACTTTGATTGCGCGGCCGCCCGGTAGTTCGCGCGGGGGGTGCGTCGGGGTTGCGGGATGTTCAGGCCCGCGGCCGGAGCGGCTGTTTACTTCATCATTCCCGGCAGGAACGAATGCCAGCGCAGACCGGGGCGGTTGATTGCCCCGGTGCGCGTGCTGGTGGCCGGCGTACCGACGCCATCCGCGCTGGTGCTGGTGCTGGGTGCGACGGGTGCAGGACTGGCTTCGACTGCGTTGACCACGTCGCCGGCCACGGCGTTCGGGCACGGTGCGCTCGATTCGCCGCTGGCGCTGTGGATGCGGTCCATGGCGGCGTGTGCGTTCATTCCCAGCAGGAGCAGCAGACAGGTGAGCAACAGACGAATGGTCATGGCGTGGATCCGGTGGGTTCGCGTCCAAGCAGGGCAGAACCGCTGAAGGGCGGGTGGCCTGTATTGAGCCGGCGACCGGGCGTGCATTGCGATCTGCTGTCGCACGACCCCCGGCCTTTGGCGGATTGCGACCGACTCGTTCCTTGGAGTGTAGCGCGTTTTGATGATCGGTACCTGCGATCGCCGCGCGGTTACCATGGCGCCCCGCGCTTCGTGGTTCCCGATGGATGGATGTCGGTCGCATTCTGGAAAATCTGCCTGCCACCTGGAGCGACCGGCTGCGGGTGCGTAGCCAGGTGGACTCCACCCAGGGTGAACTGCTGGCGTGCTGTGGCCAATGGCCTGATCGCAGCGTTGTGCTGAGCGACTGGCAGTTGCAGGGCCGTGGCCGACGGGGCCGAGCGTGGGTTTCGCCGAGAGGCGCGTCGCTGGCACTCTCGATGCTTGCACATCGCTCGTCTGCAGGCTGCTGGCCGCCAGCGATTACCCTGGCCCTTGGAGTGGCCACCGTGGAGGCGCTGCAAAGCCTTGGGGTATCGGCTGCAGGGCTGAAATGGCCGAACGATCTTTGTACCGCGCAGGGCAAGCTGGGTGGCATCCTGGTGGAATCGTGCGCCAACGGCGTGGTGGCTGGCGTGGGCATCAATCTCGCGCTGCCCCCCGAAGTGCGTGATGCCATCGGCCAACCCTGCGTGGATCTGGCGCAGACGGGCTGGCAGGGTTCCGTCGAGTTGCTGGCTGCCACGCTGATCGTGGCCTGGGATCGGATGTTCAGCGAGGTGGCCGATGGTGGAATCGAGGCTGCACTGCAACGCTGGGCGGATTTCGATGTGCTGCGCGGGCGCAGGATTCATGCGCACGTCGGGGACCGGGTGCTCGATGGCGTCGCCCGTGGCGTCGATTCACAGGGGCGCTTGCAGGTCGAGTGCGCCACCGGCACCCTGGCCTTGGCCAGTGCCGAGGTGTCGGTGAGGGCTGCATGAGACTGCTGGTCGATTTGGGCAATACCCGCCTCAAGTGTGCGCTGGCCGATGGCGGAGCGTACGGCCCGGTGCAGGCATTTGCGCACGGATCGAAGGTCTGGCGCGCGCAGCTGGATGCGTGGCTGGCACCGCAACGGGCCGATATCGAAACGGTGTGGTTGGCCTCTGTGGCGGCAGCTGATCGTACCGATGAAGTGCTCGCGTTCTTCGCCCATCTCGGCCTTCGTGTGCATCGCGTGCAGTCGCAAGCCGAGGCATTGGGACTGATCGCCGGCTACCCACATGTCCGGCAGCTTGGGGTGGATCGCTGGCTGGCGTTGCTGGCCGCGCACTTGCACCATCCAGTGCCTTGTCTGGTGGTTGGCGTGGGATCGGCCCTGACGATCGATGCGTTGGCTCCCGGTGGCCGGCATCTGGGTGGCCTGATCGCGCCATCGCCTGAAGGCATGCGCGAAGCGCTCTTTGCGCGGGCGCCCGCCTTGGATCGACGCCATGCCGGAGTGGTGGACTTTGCCACCGATACCGCCAGCGGAGTGGCCAGCGGTTGCACCCTGGCAGCGGTGGCGCTGATCGAGCGCAGCCTGGCGCGGCTGCAAGCGTGTCAGAGCGAACCGGTCACCCTGCTGGTCAGTGGCGGTGGGGCGGACGGGGAATTTCGCGGCCATCTCGGCCCGCATCGGCATCTTCCCGGGCTGGTGCTGGAAGGGCTCGCCGCCTGGGCCGATGCACAACGAGGTACGACATCCGGGCAAGGGGCTTAGAATGCCGCAACGCTTCTGGAACCAGTGCCGATGCTGACGCGCTCCCTGATCGCCGTGCTGCTGACCATGAACCTGGCCGTGGCGCTCTGGCTGTGGCTGGGTCCATCGCCCGGGAACGAGCCGCCCGAGTTCGTGCCGTCATCGGATGTGCCGACCCTGGTGCTGTTGAGCGAAGAGGAGCCGGAAATGGTCGCGCGGGTGCCGGACGAGGCCGAGCCGGACGGTCCGCCCGAGCCGACACCCGGTCTGGATCGGCTGGTCTGCCTTGAAGTCGGCCCTTTCCTGACCCAGAGCGACCTGCGCCGCGCGATGAACGCCTTCACGCCGTCCGCCGAACGCCTGCAGTTCCGCGAGACGCGCGCGCTCGCCAATCGCGGCTACTGGGTTTATCTGCCGGCGCAGGGTTCGCGCGATGCGGCGCTCGCGGTGGCGCGGGAGTTGTCTGCCAAGGGTCTGCGTGACTATTACGTGGTGACCGCGGGAGAACGCGAAAACACCATCTCGCTGGGCCTGTTCCGCGAACTGTCCAACGCCAAGCAGCGCCACGAGCAGATCCGTGCGCAGGGGTTCGATGCGCAACTGCAGCCGCGTTCCGACGAGATCCCGCACTACTGGATCGACCTGATGGTGGCGGCCGATTTCGACTGGCAGGCGGTGATCGCGCGCTATGCCGGCGTTGCCGGCACCCTGGTTTCATGCCGTTGATCGTGCCTCGTCGTCGGTGCCGGCGGGATTTGCAGTAGAATCGCCAGCCCGGCATGGCGCAGTCCGCCGGGCTTTTCCCACCTTGCCGCCTTAGCTCAGCTGGTAGAGCACTCGCCTTGTAAGCGAGCGGTCGTCCGTTCGATTCGGACAGGCGGCACCAGACACTTGATGAAAAACGCCGCGACCGTTGCCGATCGCGGCGTTTTTTCATGGTCGCGTGTGCAGGCTGGCTTCGGTCAGTTGCCCTTGCCGAACAGACCGCCCAGGGTTTGCGCCGACTTGAGCATGCCGCCGATGTCGGGCTTGCCGTCCCCGTCACTGTCGAGGATCGCGCCCATCAGGCCACCCAACGCCGATGGCGGAGCCTGCGAGATGCGCTGGCTTTCTCCACCCAACAGGCCGCTGATGCCGGAGGCACTGAGCTGGCCGCCCTGCGTCATCTTGCCCAACGCCGCCATCACCAACGGAGCCAGCATTGCCAGCAACTTGGCCGAGCTGGCGCCGTCCAGACCCGCCACTTGGGGAACCTTTGCCGCCGTATTGCCCTGGCTGCCGCCGAACACGTGACCGAGGATGGCCATGCCGCCGGCGAGTGCGGGACTCTGCGTCGACTGCCCGCCAGCACCGCCCAGTGAACCGAGCAGGCCGCCAAGCAGGCCGCCGACGTCGACGCCGGCATGATCGCGCTGCACGGCGCCGAGCAGGGCATTGGCGCCCTCGGGTGCGGCTGCGTTCTTGGCCATCTGGCCCAGCAACACGGGCAGGGCTGCCTGGATGGCGTTGCCGGTTTGCTGCGGGTTGAGGCCGAGCTGTTGGGAAATCGACTGCAAGCTGCGCGCGTCGAGAGAAGAAAGAAGGGTATCTGCAAGTCCAGCCATGTTCGTATCCTGGTGTGAGGCGCGGCCCCCTGTTGTGCCGCCGCGTGCGACGTTACCACCGACGGGAGCCAAAGAAGACATCCGCGGCGTGATTTCCCGTTACCCTTCCAGACCCTTCCCCCGCCAACCTCCCGTGTCCGAGCTCGAACGGATCCAGCGCGACTACCGCCTTTCCCTGCCCGACAAGGGTGGCGAGTTGCGTCGTGCCTGGGATGCGCTGTGTGATGAGGACGCCTCAGCGGCGCAGGTGGATCACCTGCACCTGCTGCTGCATCGTCTGGCGGGTTCCGCGGGCACCTACGGCTACGAGCGGATTGCGGCCTTGGCCCGTGCGCTGGAGCAGGACTGGGTCAGATGGAAGGCGGCGGATGATCCGCGCTTGCCGACGTATCGGGTCTGCGCCGCACAGGCCGGGACGATGGCCGAACTCCTCGATGCGCTGCTTTCGGAGTCGCAGGATCACGCTTGATTGCCATGAACCGGGATTTTCCGGGTGCGACGGTTTGCCGGAGGCCAAAAGAAAAGCGCGCCCGGAGGCGCGCTTTTCTTGCAACGGAGCAGGGCGGCTTCCGCTCAATCGGTGCTGCCCACGGTCAGGCCGCGACGCCGCAGCAGGTGCGCCGGATCGGGTTTCTGGCCACGCCACTCGGTGTACATCTCCATCGGGTCCTGGCTGTTGCCGCGCGAGAGGATTTCCTTGCGGAAGCGCGCGCCCACCTCGCTGTTGAGCCCGCCCTGCTGCTGCACGTGGGCGAAGGCGTCGGCGGCCAGCACTTCGGCCCACATGTAGGCGTAATAGCCCGACGAATAGCCGCCGGCAAACACGTGCGCGAAGAACGGGCTGCGGTAGCGCGGCGGTACCGGCGCGTAGTCGATGCCGTGCTTTTTCAGTGCGGCCTGCTCGAAGGCCAGCACATCGTCGATCTGCGCATCGGCCGGCAGGGTATGCCACTCGAGATCCACCAGTGCCGAGGCGACGTATTCCAGCGTGTCGAAGCCCTGGTTGAAGCTGCTGGCCTTGAGCATCTTCGCGAGCAGTTCCTGCGGGATCGCCTCACCGGTTTCGTGGTGGCGCGCGTAGTGGGCCAGAACCTCGGGATCCTTGTTCCAGTCCTCTTCGAATTGCGAGGGGAACTCGACGTAGTCGCGTGATACCGCGGTGCCGGCCAACGAGGGGTAGCGCACCTGCGAGAACAGGCCGTGCACGCCGTGGCCGATCTCGTGGAACATCGTGGTGACCTCATCGAAACTCATCAGCGCGGGCTGGCCCTCGACCGGCTTGGGGATGTTCATCACGTTGATGATGACCGGCTTCTGGTCAAGCAGCTTGCTCTGGCCGCGGAACGCCGACATCCAGGCGCCGCCGCGCTTGCTCGGGCGCGCGAAGTAGTCGGCGTAGAACAGGCCGATCTGGGTGTCGTCGGCGTCGATCACGTCGAATACACGCACGTCGGGGTGATAGACGGGCAGGTCGGTGCGCTCACGGAAGGAGATGCCGTAGAAGCGCCCCAGAGCGTAAAACACGCCGTCCTTGAGCACGCGATTGAGCTCGAAATACGGCTTCACTGCTTCGGGATCGAAATCGTAGTTCCGGGCGCGGACCTTCTCGGCGTAGTACTCCCAGTCCCAGGGGGCAAGCTCGAAATCCTTGCCGTCGGCGCGGATGGCCGCCTGGATCTGCTCGGCTTCGCGCTTGGCGTTGGCCAGTGCCGCGGGAGCCAGCTCGTCGAGCATGCCCATCGCCGCGTCCGGGGTGCCCGCCATCTGGGTGGTGAGGGTGTAGGCGGCGTGGTTGGGGTAACCCAGCAGGGTGGCGCGTTCGGCGCGCAGCCTGGCCAGGTCGAGCACCATCTGGCGGGTATCGCCGGGGCCATCGCTCAGGCCACGGTTGGCCGAGGCTTCCCACACGCGTTGGCGCAGCTCCCGGTTGTTGAGCAAAGTCAGCACCGGCTGGCGGGTGGTGTTGGTGATGCGCAGCAGCCACTTGCCTTCGTGACCGGCCGCCTTGGCCGCTTCGGCGGCCGCAGCGATGGCGGCGGCGCTCAGGCCATCGAGCTGGCTTTCCTCGTCGACCACCACGGCGGCCGCCTCGGTCTGCTTGAGCAGGGCCTGCTGGAACGAGGTGGTGAGGCTGGCAAGCTTTTCGTTGAGCGTGCTGATCTTCGCCTTGTCCTCGGCCGAGAGCTCGGCGCCGGCCTGCACGAAGCGCTGGTAGGTCACCTCGATCAGGCGCAGGGTTTCAGGGTCGTGACCGGCTGCGGCGCGCCCGTTGTACAGCGACTTCACCCGGGCAAACAGGGCCGGGTCGAGCATGATGGCGTCTTGGTGTGCGGCCATTTTCGGCGCCAGCTCGGACTGGATCGCGCGCAATGCGTCGTTGCTGTCGGTGCCGACCAGGTTGAAGAACACCTGGGTGGCCCGCCCCAGCAGGTCACCCGAGCGCTCCATGGCTTCCAGCGTGTTGGCCACGGTGGGGGAATCGGAGTTGTCGGCAATCACACGGATTTCGGCCAACTGGCGCTTCATGCCCTCCTCGATGGCGGGCAGATAGTGCTCTTCCTTGATGAGGCGGAAATCGGGGGCCTGGAAGAGCAGGCTGCTGGGAGCGAACAAGGGATTGCCCTGGGATGTTTCGGCCGGGGCGGCTTCCGCCGTGCTGGCCGCGGGTGTGTTGGCGGTGGTGGGCGTGTCGCCCTGCGAACAAGCGGAAAGACCAAGGGCCAGACAGATCGCGCTGGCGAGGGTGAGTCGTGACAGGATCATGGATGCTCTCTGCGGGGGTGGAATGGGCATGTCGTGGCAAAACCGGCGTGCGCGAGGCGGGCCCAGGCAGCTGGAAAAGCTGCCCGCGTGGGAGCGGCCGGGCCGGGTGACCGCCAAGCATGCCCGATCCGGAACGGTCGTTCATGTGCCGAAGTGCACGGGTTCGCGTTGACAATACCCCGTGTGAGCGGATAATTCGGGGTTTATGCGCCGCGATGGCGCCCGATTGCGAAAGGAGCCCGGCGGGCAATCGCCGGAACAGTGTGCGACATGGCGACATCGACCACCGCCAACTGAATTCCGTCCGGCCGCCCGCGGCGGCCCGTCTCGTCGCACCTCTCCCGTCATTTTTCCCCTGGCTGCCCCTCGCCGGCAGCGGAGCCGACCCATGATCGCCATTACCCTTCCCGACGGCAGCCGCCGCGAATTCGACCACCCTGTGTCCGTCATGGACGTGGCCAAGGACATTGGTCCGGGGCTGGCCAAGGCCACCGTGGCCGGTCGGGTGGACGGTCGCCTCGTCGATGCGGTCGATGTCATTGACCATGACGCCACGTTGTCCATCATCACGCCCAAGGATCAGGACGGCGTCGAGATCATCCGCCACTCCTGTGCCCACCTCGTGGGCCACGCGGTCAAGCAGTTGTACCCCACCGCCAAGATGGTGATCGGCCCGGTGATCGAGGACGGTTTCTATTACGACATCTGGTACGAGCGCGCCTTCACTCCCGATGACATGGCGGCGATCGAAAAGCGCATGGGCGAGCTGATCGCGAAGGATTACGACGTGATCAAGCGTGTGACCCCGCGCGCCGAGGTCATCGAGGTGTTCAAGTCGCGTGGTGAGGACTACAAGCTGCGCCTGATCGACGACATGGGTCCGGAGGTCACCGCCATGGGCCTCTACCATCACGAGGAATACGTGGACATGTGCCGCGGCCCGCACGTGCCCAACACGCGCTTCCTCAAGGCCTTCCGCCTGATGCGCGTGTCCGGTGCCTACTGGCGCGGTGATTCCAAGAACGAGCAGCTGCAGCGAATCTATGGCACTGCCTGGGCCGATGAAAAGCAGCTCAAGGCGTACATCCAGCGCATCGAAGAGGCCGAAAAGCGCGACCACCGCCGCATCGGCAAGCAGCAGGACCTGTTCCACCTGCAGGAAGAAGCCCCCGGCCTGGTGTTCTGGCACCCCAAGGGCTGGGCGATCTGGCAGGTGGTCGAGCAGTACATGCGTCGGGTGTACCGCCACACCGGCTATGGCGAAGTGCGTTGCCCGCAGATCCTCGACGTGGAGCTGTGGAAGAAGTCCGGGCACTGGGACAACTATCAGGACAACATGTTCTTCACCGAATCGGAGAAGCGCACCTATGCGCTCAAGCCGATGAACTGCCCTGGCCACGTGCAGGTGTTCAACCAGGGCTTGCACAGTTACCGCGATCTGCCGATCCGTTACGGCGAGTTCGGCTCCTGCCACCGCAACGAGCCGTCCGGCGCGCTGCACGGCATCCTGCGGGTGCGTGGCTTCACCCAGGACGACGGTCACATCTTCTGCACCGAAGACCAGATCGAGGGCGAGGTGCGCGCCTTCCACGAACAGGCGCTCAAGGTCTACACCGACTTCGGCTTCGAGGACATCCAGATCAAGATCGCGTTGCGTCCCGAGCCGCGCCTGGGTGATGACGCCACTTGGGACAAGGCCGAGAACGCGCTGCGTTCGGCACTGGGCGCCTCGGGTGTGGAGTGGCAGGAACTGCCGGGCGAGGGCGCCTTCTATGGCCCGAAGATCGAGTACCACCTCAAGGACGCCATCGGCCGCACCTGGCAGCTTGGCACCATGCAGGTGGACTTCATGATGCCTGGTCGCCTCGGTGCCGAGTACGTGGACGAAAACAGCCAGCGCCGCCATCCGGTGATGCTCCATCGCGCCATCGTCGGTTCGATGGAGCGCTTCATCGGCATCCTGATCGAGCACCATGCCGGGCTTCTGCCCACCTGGCTGGCACCGTTGCAGGCCGTGGTGATGAACATCACCGACAGCCAGGCCGAAGCCGTCGCGTCCGTTGAAAAAGCCCTTGCGGATCAAGGCCTCCGCGTGGCGAGCGACTTGAGGAACGAGAAGATCGGCTATAAAATCCGCGAACACACGCTGCAACGCATTCCGTACCTGCTTGTCATCGGGGATCGAGAGCGGGAAAACGGTCAGGTTGCCGTGCGCACGCGAACGGGGGAAGATCTCGGGTCGATGCCCGTGCAGGACTTCGTGGCCCGGCTGCGTGCAGAGCAAGGCCCGCTCGCCTGAGGCGAGGCGGGCAGATTTATTTTCCATTCCCAGAGGACACCTTTATCAGTACCGACAAATTGAACCGGAGAAACGCCGAAATCCGCGTGCCGCGCGTGCGTGTGATCGGCGATGACGGCGAAATGGTGGGCGTGCTTTCGCGTGACGAAGCGCTGGCCATGGCCGAGGATGCGGGTCTGGACCTGGTCGAAATCCAGCCGAACGCCGATCCGCCGGTCTGCCGAATCATGGACTTTGGCAAGTACCGTTTCGAGCAGCAGAAGAAGGCTGCCGCTGCGAAGAAGAAGCAGAAACAGGTCGAGATCAAGGAAGTGAAATTCCGGCCGGTGACCGATGATGGTGATTATCAGATCAAGCTGCGCAACATGCGCCGTTTTCTGGCCGACGGTGATCGCATCAAGGTTGTCGTCCGCTTCCGAGGGCGCGAGATGTCGCATACCGAACTGGGTCTGGCCATGACCCAGCGCATCGAGGAAGAGCTCAAGGAAGAGGCAACCATCGAGCAGCGGCCCAAGATGGAAGGCCGCCAGATGATCATGATGATCGCGCCGAAGAAAAAGAGTTGATCGACTGCGGGAATCGGAACAAGAAAAAGGCACCTGTGAAGGTGCCTTTTTCTTTGTCGCGGCATCCGGGAGTTGCCGCCGTGGTTTGGTTTTTTACGTGCCGTCAGTCACCTGACGCCGCGGTTTCACGCGGGCGTGAGACGAAATTGGTGGCCTTTTGCCCCAACTCCCTGAACTTGCCCGAGGCCGATTCCAGCTTGCCTGCCCACTCCGGGTTGGGCTGCTGGCCTTCGATGACTTTGAAATAGACCTGCATCAGCGCCGTCATCGCCAGCGGATCCACCAGCGCGGCCTTCAGGCCCCAGGCAGTGATTGCAGCCAGGGCGAACGTCCAGAAGCCGCTGACCGAAGGCACCAATGCCGCCAGTGCCGCGACCGGCAGGAACACCACCAGGAAGATCGCGAGGGTCAACCCCCAGACGATCAGTGTCAGCCACAGCGCGTTCTTCAACAGGTTCTTGTAGTTTTGCGCGTAGAGCACCAGCCCTTCACGCGCGCCGGCCCATGGATTGTCGATGCGATGGCGGATGTTGTAGGCCAGGATCACCTCGTCCACATAGGTGAGCGACAGGGTGATCACCGCCCCGGCGAACTTGGCCACGCCATCGAGCCCGGGAATCGGCAGGAAATTGGCCACCCGCAACATCACCCGATTGAAGGCGCGCAGGATGCCGGCGATCAGCCGGTCCACGCCGAACAGCACCGAGGATTCGACGAAGCGCTGCTTGATGGTGTTGGTGGCATGCTCGATCTGCCCGCGCCCGTCCGGAATCGGCTTGCCTTCCATCAGTTCGACCAGCACCGCGATATGGCCGGCCTTGACCAGGTACAGCAGGTATTCGCGCGCCCAGAACAGCACGCCACTGATCCCGCCAAAGCCGATGAGTGCGCCCCAGAACGCGCCGCCCGTGGCCGCATCCGGACCTCCCGCGCGACCGATCACCCAGCCCACTCCGCCGCCCCCGCCGATGCCGATGACATAGGCCAGCGTGATGGCGCCATAAACCAGCATGCGCAGCAACAGGAAGGGCAGGGTGCGCAGCAGCAATCCGAACACTTGCGACAGATTGAAATCCCACATCGACGAGGCTCTCCTTTGCAGACATTGATCGCATCTGGATACGGAGTAGACCACCGAAAGCGGACATCGGCCAGGAACCGGATGCCGCGTACCGACGTGGTTCAATCCGCCGGCTCCATCCGGATTCTCGTCAGTCCCGGGCGCGAGGTGGCCAGGCCGGCCTCGTCCAGGGCGGCCGCGATGCGCCGATTGAGCGAGTCGCGCACCCGCGTGCGTTGCGACAGTTCGGCCACGTGCACCCGCAGTTCGAAGTCGTAGCTGCCGCTGGTGATCTGGGTGAACCAGCAGCCCGGCGCGGGCTGCTGCAGCACCAGCGGCTCGCTGCGCGCCAGACGCAGCAGCAAGTCGTGGACCTGCTGCGGGTCGGCGTCCTGCGTCAGGCCGAGCTTGAACACCACCCGCGTGACGGTGTCGCTCAGCGTCCAGTTGACGAAGCGCGAAGTGATGAAGGTCTTGTTGGGTACCACGACTTCCCGGTTGTCCGCATCCACCAGGGTGGTGGCACGGGTGCGGATGCGCGTGACCCGGCCCTCGACCTCGCCGATGGTGATGGTGTCGCCCACCCGGTAAGGGCGCTCGATCAGCACGATCAGCCCGGAGACGAAGTTGGCGAAGATCTCCTGCAGGCCGAAACCCAGGCCCACGGTCAGGGCCGCGGCCAGCCACTGCAGCTGGCTCCAGCGCACGCCGAGCAGGCTCAAGCCGATGATCGTGCCGATGATCACGATCATGTAACGGCTCACGCTGCTGATGGCGTAGCGCGCCCCAGCATCGACGTGGATGCGCGAGAGCAGGCTCAGTTCGACCAGCCCAGGCAGGTTGCGGGCCGCGGCTGCGGTCAGAATCAGCACGAGCAGACCGGCGAGGACAGCGGCCAAGGTGACCGGGGACAGACTGGCCGTACCGCTGGCGTCGAGCTCGGAAATGTTCCACAGCACGATCATGTTGAGCCGATCCAGCGCCGGCAACATGCTCGACCACACCCAGGTGAGCCCTGCCACCGTCAGCCCGACCATCAGCGCCCGCAGCAGGCGGCGGGTCTGGAGGCTCACATGCTGGATGCTCAGCGCTTCGTTTTCCGGGTCGGCGGCGGGCGTTTCGCCGGGTGCGACGGGGCCGTCGCGCTGCGCTGTCTGGGCGTCCTCCACCTCGTGGCGTGCCTCTATCCTGCGCAGGGCCAGGCGGCGCTCGCCGAGCAGGAACCAGCGTGACACCAGACCATGGACGATTGCCAGCGTCGTGAACAGCAGCAGGCTGAGCCAAAGGCCGTGCAACAGGGCAGCCGCCGTCAACAGGTAGCCTCTGAGCGCTAACACCGCGATGCCAAGCATCGCGCCGAGCAGGCCGAATCGCAGGGCGCGGCGGGCTTGCGAGGGCTCCGATTCGCTGATGCCACGAAAGGTCCACAGCGCCCCGGGAGCGAGCAAGCGCCAGCTCATCAGCGCCACGGCTGCGCAGATGGCCAGAAGAGTCAGCCGCCCGGTCGTATCCAGCGCCGGTTCCTGCCCGCGCGCGAAGGCGAGGATCAAAAGGAATTGCGCCGGCAGCACGCCGTAAAGGAACCATGGAAGCGCTGCATGGATCGCATCGCGTCGCGTGCGCATCCAGCGGAAGTGCTTGTGCGCGAGCCCATCTTCCACGATCAACCAGCGCAGTGCCTGATGAAGGAGCAACCCGCCGGCCGTGGCGAGCAGCGCCTTTCCCAGCGAATCACTGAACCGGCCGCTCTCGCCGCCTTCTCGCAGCAGCCAACCGGCCAGTGCGAGCGGCAATGGCAGGGCCAGGGCGGTCAGCCCCGTGAGGGTGGCCGCCCGCAAGGTACTGGAGTAACTGTCGGTGCGTACCCGCATCAGCGGCTGTGCCAAGGCGTGCAGCTGCTCCCTGAGTCTGGCGCGCTGGCGCAGCAGTGCGACCAACAGCGCACCCATCACCAGCAGCAACGGCCAGCGGGCTTTCATCGTATTGCCCAGCAGCCTGCTCGCCGTGACGAAGCGCGACGGCTTGAGCAAGTCGGCCCAGCCCTGGGGCTGCCGCTTGATCCAGGCCAGATCGACAGGTTCATGGCTCGGGAACCACAACAGTTCGCGGTCGAGCAGCTCTGTCAGGGCGAGAGATGTTTCGAGATGCCGGGTGAGGGCGGCCTCGAGTTCGTTGAGTACGCGCAGATACTCGCGTTCGGTCGCGGCAAGTCTGGCCACCAGTTCGGCACGTGTGGTGAGCAATGCCACCAGTCTCTCGGAAACCAGCGGATCGGGGGTGGCCAAATCGTCCTCGTCACCGTGCAGCCGCGCGGTGGCGATCCCGCTCGGCGAGGTCAGCGCGGCGGCCTGCTCATCCAGCTCGATCAGGCGCAGTTGAACCTGTGCCAGCTTGCGATGCACCTGCGACAGATCCTGCCGGACCTGCTGCGGGTCATCGCTGCGGCGTCGCTCATTCAGCAGGATCAGGCCTACGGCGTCATCGTGCGATTGCAGCGCGAGGCGGGTCTGGGTGTTGCGCAGCGCCTCGGCGGTTTCCTCGCTTCGTGCGCGGACGCTCCGTAGCTGTTCGCCGGCTTGCCGCGATGCCGCCTCGGTGCTGGACAATTCGCGACCCAGCGCAAGATTGCGCTCCGCCTCGGCGGCAAGCACCGGGGAGTGCTCGCCATTGTCGTCGGCTTCGCCGCGCAGCCGCGTGTCGAGGGCATCGAGTTCCGCGTCGGTGCTGTCCGCCAGCAGCGAAGCGATCACGTCGCTCTGGCGACGGACGAGCACGGCTTGGCGCTGCAGGCTGCGCTGCTCCAGCTCCACCAGGCGTGAACGTGCCGGAAGGGTCGAGCGCTCCGCGTTCAGCGCCTGGATGCGCGCCAGCAGCAGGCGTTGGCTGGCCTGGGCGGCCAACGCATCAACGCGCTGCGCAATCGTGGCGCCCGCCGGTGTCGCGACCCTGCCGGCCAGTGCGTCGGCATCACGCCGGGCCTGATCCAGCTCCCTGGCGATGATGGCCGGGCGCTGGTCGGCAAGCGCGAGTTGCTCGGTGGTGTCGGTGATGCGCTCGGACAGGTTGGTGGCAGCGGCTTCCAGATCCGCTGCCTGCAACGCGAGGGTTGGCGAGTCGGCGTCCGCATCCAGGGTTTCGCGCCAGCGACGGAACAGCTCCGACGGGTCGTCGCGAAGTGTTTCCTCCAGCGCGTCGATACGTGCCGGAAGCGCATCCGCCCCGCTTGCCAGGTCGCGTGCGCGGCCGATTTCCGTTTCGGCCAGGGCATCGTCGGCCTTGGCGCGCTCCAGTGTCTCGGCCAATGCCTGGCGGCGGGCGTCTTCCAGAGTCTGGTCACCGGCCAGATCCTCATGCAGCCGGGTAATGGCTGTGGTCACCGAGGCGGACGGCTCGCTGGTCTGGGCGGCCAATGCGTCGGGCGGCCCCGGCAGCAACAGGAACAGCGCCAGGAGGGCCGGTCGCGCGAGCTGGGGCAACTCGTGGCCAAACTTGCGTCCAATCGTTTGCAAAGGTATCATGCCGCTCTTTTCCCCTGGCCATTCTGGCCACTCTATTGGCCGCAGGTCACAGATAATGAAAGCCGATATCCATCCCAAGTACCACTCCGTCGTGTTCCAGGACGTGTCCTCCGACTTCTCCTTCCTGACCCGTTCCACGCTCACCAGCAAGGAAACGATCCAGTGGGAAGACGGCGAGACCTACCCGCTGGTCAAGGTGGAAGTGTCCTCGCGTTCGCACCCGTTCTACACGGGCAAGCACAAGATCGTCGATACCGGTGGCCGCGTCGACAAGTTCCGCCGCCGCTACGCCACTGCCGGCCGTTGAGGTCGCCGGCGCAGCGCGCCGATATTGCACCAAAGTCGAACGCCGCCGGTCCCTGACCGGCGGCGTTTTGCCATGCGATAATTGACGATTCACGCGCGACGCCTGCCAGCAGGCAACCGATGGCGCCAATCACACGGTTGCTGCGCCTATCAGGCGCGACGTTCCGAATCCACTGTCCAAGGAGAGCCCGCCGTGGCCGAAAGCACTCACGTCCTTCTGACCGATTCCGACAATGCCAAGTCCACCTCGCTGCCGGTGCAGCGCGGCAGCCTCGGCAGTCCGACGCTCGACATCGCCAAGCTGCACAAGGACACCGGCTACTACACCTATGATCCGGGTTACGGCTCCACGGCAAGCTGCCGCAGTGCCATCACCTACATCGATGGCGACCAGGGTGTATTGCTGTATCGGGGCTACCCGATCGAGCAGCTGGCCGAGAAGTCCAGTTTCCT
This sequence comes from uncultured Aquimonas sp., assembly GCA_964617405.1. Lineage (GTDB taxonomy): Bacteria > Pseudomonadota > Gammaproteobacteria > Xanthomonadales > Xanthomonadaceae > Denitratimonas. The sequence continues at coordinate 21,616 of CAZTXX010000019.1, forward strand.
CGAGGTGGCCTACCTGCTGATGCACGGCGAGCTGCCGACCCATGACCAGTTCAGCGCATTCGAACATCAGGTCACGCATCACACCATGATGCACGAGGCCTTCCGCACCTTCCTCTACGGCTTCCGTCACGACGCCCACCCGATGGCGATGCTGACCGGCATGCTGGGCTCGCTGTCGAGCTTCTACTACAACGATCTGGACCTGCGCGACCCCGAGCAGCGCCGCCTGGCGGCAATCAGACTGATCGCCAAGGTGCCCACCATCGCCGCGGCCTGCTACCGCTACTCGATCGGCTGGCCGATCCGTTATCCGAAGAACGATCTGGAGTACACCACGCGCTTCCTGCACATGATGAAGGAAGTGCCCAGCGGCCCGCTGGAGCTCAACCCGATCGTCGCCAAGGCGCTGGACCTGCTGTTCATCCTGCACGCCGACCACGAGCAGAACGCCTCCACCTCGACGGTGCGCCTGGTCGGCTCCACCGGCGCCAACCCCTATGTCAGCGTGGCCGCCGGTGTGGCGGCGCTGTGGGGGCCGGCGCACGGTGGCGCCAACGAGGCCGTGCTCAAGATGCTGGAGGAAATCGGCGACGCGAAGAACGTGAAGTCGGCGGTCGACAAGGCCAAGGACAAGGATTCCGGCTTCCGCCTGATGGGCTTTGGCCACCGCGTCTACAAGAACTTCGATCCACGCGCCAAGATCATCCGCGAGATGACCCACAAGGTGCTGGGCGAACTGGGCGTCAACGATCCGCTGCTGGAAGTCGCTCTGCAGCTGGAGGAAGCTGCGTTGCACGACGATTACTTCGTCCAGCGCAAGCTCTACCCGAACGTCGACTTCTACAGCGGCATCATCTACAAGGCGCTCGGCATCCCGACCGAAATGTTCACCGTGATGTTCGCGATCGCGCGCACCGCGGGCTGGGTCAGCCACTGGCTGGAGCAGCAGAACGATCCGGAAAACCGCATCGGCCGTCCACGCCAGATCTACACCGGCGCCACGCCGCGCGATTACGCGTCGATCGATCG
>CAZTXX010000020.1:0-22010 GCA_964617405.1 uncultured Aquimonas sp.
GGCCCAGGCCCATCGCGTCGGGCACGGTGAGGATGTCGGAAAACAGGATGGCCGCATCCAGCTCGAAGCGTTGCAACGGCTGCAGGGTGACTTCACAGGCGAGTTCCGGGGTTTTGGCCAATGCCAGGAAACTGCCGGCGCGGGCCCGGGTGGCACGGTATTCGGGCAGGTAGCGCCCGGCCTGGCGCATGATCCAGACGGGGGTGCAATCGACGGGCTCGCGCCGCAGGGCACGCAGGAAACGATCATTTTTCATTGAGGAATTCCGTGGCTTGCGGTTTCAGCGTGCCTCGGAAAAGGGTTCCGAGGGCGTGAAGCCGCGTTTGTCGAAGGTGGCGCGGGCCTGCTCCAGTGCATCGAGTGCCTGCGCCTTGTGGGTGAACAGTTCGCGCTGGATGCGGCTCTTGCCGCCAATCTGTCCGGTTTCCCGGATCAGTTCCCAGCCGCCGAGCAGGTCCTCTTGCAGCATCAGCCGCGCGAAGCGCGGTGCCGGGAGAGCCTGCCTGGTTTGTCGCAAATAAAGCTGCATGCAGCATTCTACCCGGCGCGGCGCCCTTGGGCGGCCTCGGCTGCCAGGCCAGCCAGTACCTGGGCCTCGTCCACATCAGGCACGATGCAGGCCTGGCCGAGGCCACGCCAGAGGATCAGTCGCAGGCGCCCGGACAGGTTCTTCTTGTCCAGTCGCATCAGCCCGAGCAGGCGAACCGGATTGCTGTCGACAGGCAGGGCAGTGGGCAGGCCGAGGCGACCGAGCAATGCCGCGAGTCGCTCGGCATCGGCCGCTGGTGCCATGCCCAACTGGCTTGCAAGTCGCGCCGCGAGCACCATGCCGATCGCCACCGCCTCGCCGTGCAGCAGTTCGCCATAGGCACCGGCGGTTTCCAGCGCGTGACCGAAGGTGTGGCCGAGATTGAGCAGGGCGCGTTCGCCCTGTTCGGTCTCGTCGCGCGCCACGATCGTCGCCTTGTGGCGACAGCTGCGCTCGATCGCCTCGGCCAGTGCGGCGGGATCGCGCGCCAGCAGTGCATCGGCGTGGGCTTCCAGCCATGCAAAGAATCCGGCATCGCCCAGCGCGCCATACTTCACCACTTCGGCCAGCCCGGCGGACAGCTCGCGCGCAGGCAGGGTGGCGAGGGTGTCGGTATCGGCGATCACCGCGACGGGCTGGTGGAAGGCACCGACCAGGTTCTTGCCCTGGGGCAGATCCACCGCGGTCTTGCCACCGACCGAGGAATCGACCATGGCCAACAATGTGGTGGGCAGTTGCAGGAAGGCGATGCCGCGCATCCAGCAGGCTGCGACAAAGCCCGACAGGTCGCCGATCACGCCACCGCCCAGGGCCAGCAAGGTGGCGTCGCGGCTGGCCTGCATCGAGGCCAACTCGCCGAGCACCTCGGTGAAACGTGCCAGCGTCTTTTCACTTTCACCGGGTGGCAGGACGAGGGTACGCACCTGGAATCCGTCCAGCCGCGCCTGTACCCGTGCCAGATAGTGGGGTGCGACGTTTTCATCGCTGAGGATCAGGACGTGGCGACCGCGGATCAGCGCGGGCCAGTCATCGCGTTCAAGCAGGCCGGGGCCGATGTGGATGGGATAGCTGCGGGTGCCAAGCTCGACCTGCAGCCGACGGGAGGAATCTGGACTCATGGGGAAATGCCGGCCGGTGGAGTTTCGGGGAAGAGGATGCCGTGTTCGTGCAGCAGTTCGGCCAGCTGTGCAGCGGCCTGTCGCACGTTGCCGCTGCCGGTGTCATAACGAAGATCGGCCACCTCAGCGTACAGGGGTGCGCGCTCCTCGCCGATCCGTTGCAGGGCCTCGCGGCGATCCGGACGTTGCAGCAAGGGGCGTGCGTGATCGCGCGCAAGGCGGCGCAACTGCTGGTCGAGATCGACGTGCAGATGGATGACAAAGCCGCCTTCGCGCAGCAGGCGGCGGTTGTCCTCGCGTAGTACCGCGCCACCACCGGTGGCGATGACCTGTGGGCCTTCGCGACACAGCTGCGCAAGCACCTCGTGCTCGCGCGCGCGGAAGCCGACTTCACCTTCCAGTTCGAAGATCAGGGCGATGCGCGCGCCCGTGATCCGTTCGATTTCCTGATCGGCATCGACGAAGGGCAGGCCGAGGCGTTGCGCCAGGCGTCGACCGATGGAGGATTTCCCCGAGCCCATCGGCCCGACAAGGATAAGGTTGGAAGCGGAACTCATGCTGCGGATGCTAGCATTGGCAGTTGCACGCCCATGACGGGCACGATGGCGCAGATTTGGAATGATCCGGTTTTTTGCTGTTTTTGTCGCGCTGCTGACCACCCTGTTCACGCTGCGTATCACCACGGTCGGCCACGACTACGTGACCGAGCCCTTCACCGGCGTACTGGCCGCGATCAGTGCGTTCCTCATCAAGCTGTGGGACAAGGACGTGATTTCCTACGGCGTGGTCATCCAGAACCAGGTCAACGGTTTCGGCGTGGGCATCGCCCCGGGCTGCGACGGCATCGAGGCGGTGATCATCCTGATTTCGGCCATCGTCGCCTTCCCCTCGCCCTGGAAGCACAAGCTGGTGGGCATCGTGATCGGGTTCTTCGCGATCCAGTCGCTCAACATCGTGCGCATCATCAGCCTGTTCTATCTCGGGCAGTGGAACCAGACCTGGTTCGACTGGTTCCACCTGTACCTGTGGCAGGCGCTGATCGTGCTCGATGCCCTGGCGGTCTGGCTGGTGTGGCTGCGTTACCTGCCGCGACGCAAGCGCCCGGGCCGCAAGCCACCATCGGGCAGCAGTGCGCCTGCGGTGGCGTGACCTTGCGATGACCGCACCATGCATGGCGACTCGCGCATGACCGATTGCAAACTCATTGGCCTGCTGGAGGACGACGAGGATCAGCGCCGCCTGCTGGAGCACTGGCTCGTGCAGGCCGGTTACACCGTGCGCTGTTATCCCTCCGGCTCGGAGTTCCGCCGTCGCCAGGGGCCGATTTCGATCGACCTGCTGATCCTCGACTGGAACATGCCGGAGGAAAGCGGCATGTCGGTGCTGCGCGCCCTGCGTGATGCGGGTTCGATGTTGCCGGTGCTGTTCCTGACGGCGCGCACCTCGGAGGAAGATATCGTCGCGGCCTTGCGCGAGGGTGCCGACGACTACGTTTCCAAGCCCGCGCGTCAGAGCGAGCTGTTGGCACGCGTCGAGGCGCTGCTGCGGCGTACCCATCTGCAGATGGAATCGCCGATCGATGAGGACCTTGAGCCGTACCGCATCGATTCCGTGCGCCGGCGCGTGGAGCTGGATGGCGAGGAGGTTCCGTTGACCGATCGCGAGTTCGACCTGGTGCTGTTCCTGTTCCGTCGCCGTGGTCGCGTGGTCAGTCGCGAGACGCTGCTGGAGAGCATCTGGAATATCCGTGGCGATGTGGCCACCCGCACCGTGGATACCCACGTCAGCCGCCTGCGCAAGAAGCTTGGCTTGACCGGCAGCCACGGCTGGCGGCTCAACGCCGTGTACCAGCACGGTTATCGTCTGGAGCGAGCCTGATGGATGCCGGTGACACTCTGGACTTGAGGGACGAAGCGCTGCAGACCTTCGGGCGGTTGCTGGAGGAGGCCCGCGCGGCCGGCGACCGCGAGCCGACCGCGATGACACTGGCCACCCAGGATGCCGATGGGCGCCTGTCGGCGCGCATCGTGCTGCTCAAGGCTTTCGATGCGCGCGGTTTTGTCTTCTACACCAATACGCTTAGCCGCAAGGGCCAGGCCTTGGCGGCGCATCCACGCGCCGCATTGCTGTTCCACTGGAAGACGCTGCGCGACCAGGTGCAGGTGCGCATCGAAGGCGAAGTGACGCCGGTGGATACCGGCGAAGCCGATGCTTATTTCGCCAGCCGTCCGCGCGAAAGCCAGCTCGGCGCCTGGGCGTCGTTGCAATCCGAACCATTGCCCGATCGGGAAACTTTCGAGTCGCGCTATGCGGAAGCGGCGGCGCGTTATGAAGGCGGGACGGTACCACGCCCGCCGCACTGGTCGGGATTCCGCGTGGTGCCGGATGCCTTCGAGTTCTGGTACGGAGTGCCGTTCCGACTGCATGACCGGCACATCTATCGTTGCCACGAAGGCCGATGGACGCGCGGGCTGCTGTATCCCTGATTCTGCGGCGAGCGGCTACTTGCGGGTGAACAACCGGAACAGGTTGTTCTTGTCGCTCTTTTGTTGCAGGCGCTGGCGCGGGATGTATTCCAGCCGGTCGATCGCGTGGTAGGCATTGACCACGTCGAATACCTCTTCCATCTGTGCACCACTGGCACGCGCGATTTCATGCAGCGGCATCGGCGTGGTCATCAGCGCCACGATGCGTCCGTGCCCACGCAGTTCAAGCGCACCGTGTACCGCGTGGGTGACCGCATAGCTGCCGCCCGGATCGAGCGACGGGTCGAGACGACCGCGCGAGGTGGCCAGGGCGAACAACCAGGCGAGTTCGTCGAAGGGGCGCGCGTGCTGGCCGCTGCGCACTTCCTGCAGATCCGAACCGACGATCGGACTGACACTTGTGACCGACGCGTCGGCATCTGCATAGGGTGCCAGCTTGTGCAACGGTGCTGCGGTGTGAAAGCGCCGTTGCTTGGGGTCGAGAACGAGTTCGGGTACGCCGTCCGCCGTGACACGGACCGGGCTCAGGATTGCGCCCTCGACCAACAGCGGAGGCACCACCGGCAGCTTCGGATCGGCTTGGTTGCCGCGTTGGCCATTGCCGGGCGCATGGGTGGTGCTGCCCAGCGAGATGGGCTCCACTTCGAGCGTTGAAACGCCGAGCAGGTTGGCTTCGGTGCCGCCTGCACCGTCGCGGCGCAACGAGCTGCGCGCGGTCAAACTGTCTTCCATGGGTTCGAGTGCGGTGTCCTCGCTGAGCAGCGTCGCCTTCGGTTCCGGCGCGGCCATCGGGTCGCCATGCACCATCAGGTCGAATGCGTCCGGTGCGCTGCTGCCATCGGCGGGAACGCTGCTTGTCTGGATTGCCTGGGGGGCATCGGCGGTTGCGTGCTCCGGCTGATCCCAGGTGCCGGTCCGCGATCCGGTCGGAATCTGATCGCCGAGTTCGGCGTTGTAGAAATCCGCACCGACCCCCGGCATGACGTCGACCCCGGGCCGCAGTTCGGCGGCGGCGTTGAGCACCGCCGCCAGCTGCTTGAGCCGGATCGGGCGACGCAAGACCATGCCGTGCACCACCACCGCGTCGGCGTCGCACACGATGGCCACCGGGATCCCGGCAGCCTGATAGCGCGATTGCAGTGTCCCGGAACTGCTGCGCCCGCCCGTTTCCATGATGACCAGGTCGGGCTGCTCGCTGTCGCCCAGTTCCCAACGGTGATGAAGATGGGCACCGGCCATGCGCAGCAGCAGACGCACATGTGCCACGCTCTCTTCATCAAGGTTTACCAGGGAAAGCGTTCGGGACGCACTCATCGTCGTGCTCGCAAGGTTTCCAGGGAGTAGTGCCAGGAAGCATACGCCAGATTGACGGAAATTCACGCTTTTTGGGCAATTGTTCACGATTTGCAGAAGGCTGCCCGTGGTCGATGCGATGCCCGTGTGAACGCTTGCGCTGCTAATCTTCCGCGCTGCGGCGCGGCATCGGCGCCGCTACCATATCGAATCCGAGGGGAGTGCAGTTCATGGCAAGGGCGCGCAGGAAATCACAGGTCAAAAACACGGTTGGAGGCGCACCTGTCCGGGCCAGGCCACGGTTGCCGCCAGACCGCGGGCTGCTCGGTTTGGCGGTGGCGGGGGTGTTGTTGACGGCGTATCTCCTGTTCGCGCACTTGAACGGGTCGCAAACCCTGTTCTGCGCCGAAGGCGCGAGTTGCGACATCGTGCAGGAAAGCCGCTGGGCGACGCTGTTCGGTTTGCCGGTCACGCTGTGGGGGCTGGGGCTGTATGCCTTGATCGCGATCGCAGCGGCCACCGGGCGTACCGCGGCCACGCGCTGGCGGCGTGTGGCCACATTGGCCCTGATCGGCGTGCTGTTCAGCAGCTACCTCACCCTGGTGGCGTGGATCGCGCTGGAAGCATTCTGTGGTTGGTGCCTGGCCTCGTTCGCCCTGCTCGTCGCCATCTTCGTGTTGTGCGTGCTGCGTCGGCCCAGTCAGACACCCGCGCATGGCTGGGGCCGCTGGCTGGGCACGCACGCGATCGTGCTGCTGCCGGCGCTGGTGCTGATCGGTGCGGCGCAGGCCGGCTGGCTGTCGCCGCCGGTCGACCCACGGCTGGAAGCGCTGGCGGTGCACCTGCAGGACAGCGGCGCGAAGTATTACGGCGCGTTCTGGTGCCCGAACTGCCAGAAGCAGCGCAAGTTGTTCGGTCGTGCCGCTGATGAACTCCCCTATGTGGAGTGCAGCCCGAACGGACGCACCGGCGCGATTGCCTTCGAATGCGCCAGTCAGGGCATCGACAACTTCCCCACCTGGGTGATCCGCGGCGAACGCCATCAAGGCATGATGACGCCGGATGAGCTGGCCCGGCTGTCGCGCTTCCGTAAGTGGAACGCACCGGCTGGCGAAGCGGTGAAGTAGGGCCGTGTCGGAGTTCGCCACTTTCGTTTGCAGGCAGCGGCATGGCTGATGGTGAGCGCCGCTTGTTGCGCGGGCCCGTGCAGATCTGGCGCGCCTTGCGCTGGTCGCTGCAGGGGCTCGCGGCGTGCTGGCGGTATGAGTCGTCCTTCCGCCTCGAGTGCGTGCTGGCGCTGGTGCTGGCACCACTGGGCTGGTGGCTCGGGCAGACGCCGGTGGAGCGGGTGCTGCTGATTTCCTGCCTGCTCGCGGTGATCGCCATGGAAGTGGTCAACTCGGCATTGGAGGCGGTGGCCGACCGGTTCGGCAATGAGCATCACGAATTGATCGGTCGCGCCAAGGACATGGGTTCGGCCGCGGTGTTCGTGCTCATGATGAACGTGCTGCTGGTGTGGGGCGCGTTGCTGTTGCCGCGGATCTGATCCCGAGCGGCGTTTTTCTCGAAGGAATCGAAATGACGGAATCCACCTTGCCTGCGCTGATGCTCAAACGTGGCGAAGAGCGCCGCCTGCGTGCCGGCCACCTGTGGGTGTTCAGCAACGAGGTGGATGTTGCGAAAACACCGCTGACCGCCTTTGCGCCGGGCGATGCCGTGCACCTGCTGGATGCGACCGGAAAATTGCTTGGCACGGGCTACGTGAATCCGGCCACGCTGATCGCCGCGCGCCTGGTTGATCGAGCGGGCCATGCGCTGGATACCTCGCTGATCGTCCATCGCCTCAATGTGGCAATGGCGTTGCGCGAGCGGATCCATCCGGGCGCACCCTTCTATCGGTTGGTGTTCGGTGAGTCCGACGGCCTGCCGGGCCTGGTGCTGGATCGCTACGGCGAGGTGATCGTGGGCCAGACCACCACCGCCGGCATGGAGCGGCTCAAGCCGCAGATCGCCGAGGCGGTGCGCAAGGTGCTCGATCCCGTTGCACTGGTGTGGAAGAACGACGGTGGCGCACGGGCACTGGAACGCCTGCCCGCCGAAGTGGAACTGGCCTTTGGCGAAGTGGACGGGCCGGCGCGGGTGGAAGAGGGCGGGCTCGCCTTCGAAGTGGACGTGCTGGTCGGGCAGAAGACCGGCTGGTTCTTCGATCAGCGCGACAACCGTGACCGGCTCGCGCCCTGGGTGGGCAGCGGCGCGAAGGTACTCGATCTCTTCAGCTATGTCGGCGCCTGGGGATTGCGGGCAGCGGCGTTCGGCGCGGGTGAGGTGACCTGCGTGGACGCGTCCGCGACGGCGGTGGATGCGGTGCGCCGCCACGCCGCGCTCAACGGATTTTCCGACCGGGTGGAGGCCGTCTGCGCCGACGCCTTCGAGTTCCTGAAAGCGGCGCGGGCCGAGCGTCGTCGCTGGGACGTGGTGATCGTCGATCCGCCGGCCTTCATCAAGAAGCGCAAGGACACCCGCGAAGGCACGCTGGCCTATCGGCGCATCAACGAAATGGCGATGCAGGTGCTGGAACGCGACGGCCTGCTGGTGAGCTGTTCGTGCAGCCACCACATGGGCCGCGACGCTTTGCTGCGCGAGATCAACGCCGGCGCGCGCCACCTGGATCGGCAGGTGCAGGTGCTCCAGGTGCTGCAGCAGGGGCCGGATCATCCGGTGCAGGCAGCGATCCCGGAAACCGAATACCTCAAGGGTTTCGTCTGCCGCGTCCTGCCGAGTTGAACCACGGGCACTGAATGATGAGCATCCTGCACGACATCGATCCGGTCGCGATCCATCTGGGGCCGTTGGCGATCCACTGGTACGGACTGATGTACCTGATCGGCTTCGGTCTGGCCTGGTGGCTCGGCCTGCGTCGGGTGCGTGCCGGGCGCCTGCCGGTGACCGAGCAGGCGTATTCCGACCTGATCTTCTACGCCATGCTGGGCGTGCTGCTGGGCGGGCGCATCGGGTATCTGTTGTTCTACGGCGCCGCGCAGATCGCCGCCGATCCCCTGTATGCCTTTCGGGTGTGGGAGGGCGGCATGAGCTTCCACGGCGGTCTGCTGGGCGTGCTGGCGGCGGTGTGGTGGTGGTCACGCAAGAATCACCTGCATTTTTTCGACAGCGTGGATTTCATCGCGCCGCTGGTGCCGCCGGGTCTGGGGTTCGGACGCTTGGGCAATTTCATCGGTGGCGAATTGTGGGGGCATCTCACCAATGCGCCTTGGGGCGTGGTGTTCCGCAGCGCGCTGCCCGCCAACCTTGCAGGCGCGCCAGCCGACACGCTGCGTGCCATGCACGACTCCGGGGCGCTGGAGCGCTACGCGCGCCATCCCTCGCAGATCTATCAGGCGTTTCTCGAAGGGTTGGTGCTGTTCCTGGTGCTGTGGTGGTTTTCCAGTCGTCCACGTCCGCGCTACGCGGTGTCGGGCCTGTTCGCGGTGCTGTACGGCGTGTTCCGTTTTGCAGTCGAATTCGTGCGCGAGCCCGATGCACACCTGGGCTATCTGGCGTTCGGCTGGTTGACGATGGGGCAGGTGCTGTCCATCCCGTTGATCCTGTTTGGCCTGTGGCTGCTGTGGCGTGCGCGCGGCGCGCCGACGCTGGCGGCAAAGGAGGGTTGAGATGCGCCAGTATCTGGAGCTGCTTTCCCACGTCCTCGAACACGGTACACAGAAGGCCGATCGCACCGGCACTGGCACCCGCAGCGTGTTCGGTTGGCAGATGCGCTTCGATCTTTCCGAAGGCTTCCCGCTGGTCACCACCAAGAAGCTGCACCTGCGCTCGATCGTGCACGAGCTGCTGTGGTTCCTGAAAGGCGACACCAATATCGGATACCTGCGCGACAACAAGGTGACGATCTGGGACGAGTGGGCCGACGCCGAGGGCAATCTCGGGCCGGTGTATGGCCACCAGTGGCGCCATTGGCAGGGGCCGGACGGGCAGGAGTTCGACCAGATGCGCTGGCTCCTCGACGAAATCCGCCGCAATCCCGACTCGCGTCGTCTGGTGGTGAGTGCCTGGAACGTTGCGGATCTTCCGAAGATGGCGCTGCAACCCTGCCATGCCCTGTTCCAGTTCTATGTGGCCGATGGCCGGCTCTCCTGCCAGCTCTACCAGCGCAGCGCGGACATCTTCCTCGGCGTGCCCTTCAATATCGCCAGCTACGCGCTGCTCACCCATCTGGTGGCGCAGGCCTGTGGCCTGGGAGTGGGCGACTTCGTCCATACCCTGGGCGATGCGCACCTGTATTCCAACCATCTGGAACAGGCCCGCGAACAGCTTGGTCGCAGCCCGCGTGCACTGCCGCGCCTGGTGCTCAATCCCGGGGTGAAGGATCTCTTTGCCTTCGGCCATGACGACATCGGATTCGAGGCTTACGAACCATGGCCCGCGATCCGGGCAGCGGTGGCGGTGTGAACGGGAATCGGGAGCCGGGAATGGGGAATGGAGGGAAGGGTGATCGCGAGGAGGCGGGGCGTGGTTTTGATTCCCGATTCCCGATTCCCGATTCCCGCCAGAACCTTGTCCTGCTCGCCGCGCTCGACCGCAATCGCGCCATCGGCAAGGACAATGCCTTGCCCTGGCATCTGCCCGACGACCTCAAGCGCTTCAAGGCCCTGACGCTGGGCCGCCCCATCCTGATGGGGCGCAAGACCGCCGAATCCTTGGGTCGTGCCTTGCCGGGGCGGCGCAACCTGGTGCTGACCCGTAGTGGCCTGGTGCCGTTTGAGGGTATGGAGGCGGTGGCGTCGCTGGATGAGGCTATCGTCAGGGTGCAAGGCGATACGCTGTGCGTGATCGGTGGCGGCGAGGTGTTCGAACTCGCGCTGCCGCGGGCCTCGATCCTGTATCTGACCTGGGTGGATGCCGCCATCGACGGTGCCGAGGTGTTCTTTCCGCCCGTCGACCCCTCGCAATGGCGGGAAACGGCGCGCACCCATCATCCGGCGGACGCACGGCACGCGTTTGCGATGGATTTCGTCGACTACCGACGCGCGTCCCCGGCTGGCCACGCTCCCGCCGATGGGCGGGTTCGATGACCTTTGCAGTGACAAGAAAAGCGGCTTCCACGTCATCGGGGCAGGACAGGGTGCATCAGCCCCTCGAGCCTTGGATGGTGGATATGGAATGAGGCGGCGATTGCCGCCAGCCATTCCGGACTCAGCCGTACAACACCCGCACCGTGCGCAGCCAGGGCAGTGAGGCGGCGGCAGCGGTGAGCCGCTGCGAAAGCACCTGCGGATCAGGGCAGGTCTGCGGGTCGCGCGGCAGGATGAGATCGACTTCGATCCGGCCTTCGAGATAGTGCAGGGTGACCTGCTTGAAGGCGTCGGGGGCCAACTCGTCGCGCCACGCCTCGCGCAGGCGGGCGAGCACCTCGCGGCGCAGTGGCAGTCCGCGTGCGAGGCTTTCGGTTTCGTCGTCTTCCGGATCGACGTGGATGGTCACATCGATGATTCCCAGATTGCTTTCCAGCAACAGGTCGCGCACGAACATGCCGATCTGGTGGCCTTCGGACACGCTCAGGCGCGGGCTGACCTTGACGTGGGCGTCGAGCAGGATTTGCCCGGCGCTGCGTCGGGTGCGCAACAGCAACAGTTCGCTCACCCCTTCCACATCCGCGATCAGCGCGCGGATTTCCCTCAGACGCTCGGGTTCCAGGCCGGTGTCGACCAGTTCACGCACCGCGCCACGCGCCAGGCTCCAGCCGATCTTCGCGATCATCAGCGCCACGCCGGCGGCGGCGAAGGCGTCAAGACTGCGGAAACCGGCCATGCTGCCGGCCACGCCCACCAGCACCACCACCGAGGACACCGCGTCGCTGCGATGGTGCCAGGCGTTGGCCTCGAGCAGGCGCGAGTGGTACTGACGCGCATAGCGCAAGGTCCAGCGATAGAGCATCTCCTTCGACAGGATCGAGAGTGCCGCGATGACCAGCACCAGCGGCGTCGGATCGGAAAGTCGCGAGGGATCAAGCAGGCGCTGGCCGGTATCGACGAGGATGCCCAGTGCGGTCAGCAGCAGCACCCCGCCCAGCGCGACGGTGAATGCCGTCTCGATGCGGCCGTGGCCGTAGGGGTGGTTCTTGTCGGGCGGCTCGTTGCCGTAGCGTGCGGCGAACCAGACCATCACGTCAGTTGCCAGATCGGACAGTGAATGCACACCGTCGGCAACCAGCGCGGCGGAGTTGCCGATGATGCCGACGCCGACCTTGAGTGCGGTCAGCACGAGGTTGACGATGGCACCGGCCACACTGGTACGGCGCATCGCATCACGTCGGGTACGTTGTTCCGGCGTCAGCTCCATGAGTTGTCCACGAGGATTGCGGGCAGCAGCGTGCGGATATGCATCATCATCACCCTGCGCGGCGCAGCGCCTCGATGCGTTCGCCCAACGGCGGGTGCGAGAGCAGCAGTCGACGCAGGCCACCGGCCACTGCACCGGAAATGCCGAACGCGCGGATCTGGTCGGGCAGGGTGCTCTGGCCCTGGTTTTGCCCCAGCCGTTCGAGCGCTGCGATCATCTTGCCCTTGCCCGCCAAGCGCGCACCGCCAGCGTCGGCGCGGAACTCGCGCCAGCGGCTGAAAGCCATCGCGATCATCGAAGCGAACAGGCCGAACACCAGGTCCAGCACCATCACGATGATGTAGTAGAAGAAGCTCGGGCCGTCATTGTCGCGATTGCCGCTGAGCGCCGCGTCGATGGCGCGCCCGACCACGCGGGCGAGGAAGATGACGAAGGTGTTGAGCACGCCCTGGATCAGCGCCATGGTGACCATGTCGCCGTTGGCCACGTGGCTCATCTCGTGGCCGAGTACGGCCTCGGCCTCGTCGCGGTTCATCGAGCGCAAGAGTCCCGTCGACACCGCCACCAGTGAGTTGTTGCGGGTGGCGCCAGTGGCGAACGCGTTGATCTCGGGTGCGTCGTAGACCGCCACTTCCGGCATCCGGATGCCCAGTTGCTGGGCCTGACGCTCGACTGTCCGGTACAGCCACTGCTCGATCTCGTTGCGCGGCTGGGTGATGACCTGGGCGCCGGTGCTGCGCTTGGCCATGGTCTTGGACAGCAGCAGGGAAATGATCGAGCCGCCGAAGCCGAGGATTGCCGCGAAAACGAGCAGGGTGCCGTTCTGTTCCAGCCGTATCCCGAACACCTGCTGCAGCACGTTCAATACGATGCCCAGCAGCACCAGGACCGCGAGATTGGTGGCGAGGAATAGTGCGATGCGGCGGATCATCATCATGAATTGTCGTCTCCGGACGGAAAGCCGGCATCCGGCCGGCACAGCGTTTCATCTGGCCCAGATGATGCCGAGGATGGTGAAATTCAATCCTGTGCGCCGTTGGCGGGTCGAAATTTCCTCGGCTTGACCTGGATCAGGTGAAGGGGTGAACGGACGCTATCAGGGTGCGGCTGGTTTGACGTCAATCAAGCGTTGTTGGTTGATGGAGCCTAACCTCGTCGGCAGTATCTGCCAACGAGGTTTCCCATGAAAACCCTGCATCGTCTCGGTCTTGGATTATCCCTTTCCATGCTCTGCGCCAGCGCGCTCGCCCAGCCGGCGACCGCTCCGGCAAAGGGCAAACCCATTTTCGACGTGCGTTACCGATACGAGCACGTGGAACAGGACAACGCGCTGGCGACCGCCGTGATGAACTCGGTGCGTACCCGCCTGGGTTATGCCACCGGCGTGCACGGCGGCTTTTCCGCCCTGGTCGAGGTGGACCACGTCGGGCATCTGGGTGGTGATTACAACGACACCCGCAACGGCCACACCGGTCGCTCGCTGATTCCCGATCCGAGCGGTGCCGCAGTGAATCAGGCCTGGGTGCGCCATTCGGGTGACTACGGCAATCTCACCGTGGGTCGTCAGCGCATCAATCTTGGCAACCAGCGCTTCGTGGGCGGGGTGGGCTGGCGCCAGAACGAGCAGACCTATGACGGCGCGATGGTGCAGCTCAAGCCGGTCAAGGACATGACCCTTTCCTACGCCTACATCGGCCGGGTCAACACCATCTGGGGCCCGGACAATGGCGCCTTCGCGACCGCCGCCAACCCGGCGCGCGTCGACGGTGACAGTCATCTTCTCGATCTGCGTCAGGTCTTCACGCCAGCCTTCACCCTGGGTGCCTACCACTACCGACTGGGCTTGGACGACCTGGCGATCACGCCCACGGCGGCGCGCAAGACGCTCTCCAGTGCCACCACCGGTGTGCGTGGGCAGGGTGCGTTCGACAACTTCGATTACGTGCTCGAATACGCTCGCCAGAAGGATGCCGAAGGCAACCCGCTCGATCTCAGCTCGCGCTACCACCTGATCGAGCTGGGCTATGCCATCGATGGCATCAAGCTGCGTCTCGGCCAGGAAGTGCTCGGCGGCGCCAGTGGCCCCGGCAACCGTGCCTTCCAGACCCCGCTGGCCACCAAGCACGCCTTCCAGGGTTGGGCCGACATGTTCCTCACCACTCCTGCAGACGGCGTGCAGGACCGTTATTTCGGCGTCAGCCTGCCGCTGGGCGGCGGCAACCTGGCCGGCTGGTACCACGATTTCACCCCGGAGCGGGGCGGCGGCGACTACGGCACCGAGTTCGACATCAGCTATGCGCGTGCCATTCCCGGCGTGAAGGGGCTCAACGGCCTGGTGAAGTACGCCGACTACAACTCCGACGACATCAGCCGCACGGTGGACACCAAGAAGTTCTGGGTACAGTTGCAGTACGTGTTCTGATGCATCCGGTTTGATGGGGCAACACGAAGAGGGCGCTGCGGCGCCCTCTCTTTGTCGGAGGCTTTGAAGTACCCGATGCCCACGCGGGTGCCGGCAGGAGCCATGGGCGGCTTTTCAGCAGGACCTGGTGTTCCGCTTGACGGGCGGCGGCGTGTTGCAGCCATCAACCTGCACGAAACGCGGCGTTTCCTCGTCCAGGGCCAGGGCGGTGAGCTTGCCGCCCCAGACGCAGCCGGTATCGATGCCGTGGATACCGACTCCGAGGTAAAGGCCCAGCGTGGACCAGTGGCCGAAGACGACTCGCAGCTCGCGCTCGACCTGGCCCGGCACCATGAACCACGGATAGATGCCTGGCTTCTGGGTACCCGGCGCGCCTTTTTCGCCGAAGGAAATGGTGCCGCGCGGGGTGCAATAGCGCATGCGCGTGAACACGTTGATGATGGCGCGCAGGCGGTCCATGCCCTGCAGGCGCGGATGGAAGGTGTCGGGTTTGTTGCCGTACATGGCGCTGAGCAGTGGACGCGGGTTCCTGCCGTGCAGACGGTGATGCACTTCGGCGGCGTGGCGTTCGGCTTGTGCGATGTTCCAGCGCGGCGCGAGCGCGGCGTGCACCATCGCCCAACCCAGGTTGCGGTCGACGTGGATCAGAGGGCGCATGCGCAGCCAGTCGATCAATTCGTCGCGATCGGGGGCGAACAACACCGCGCGCAGGTCCGGGTTGACCCGCGCCTGTTCTTCTTCGCGACGCTCGGCGATGGCGAGCAGCGAAAGATCATGGTTGCCCAGCACCACCTGACTGTTGGCATCGAGAGAGCGCACCAGGCGCAGGGTTTCCAGGGATTGTCCGCCACGATTGACCAGGTCGCCGCAGAACCACAGGCGGTCACGCGCCGGATCGAAGGCGATGGCATCCAGCAGGCGACGTGTGGCGTCGTAACAGCCCTGCAGGTCACCGATCGCCCAGGTGGCCATCAGTGCAGGGTGCGCGGAATCGAGAGGGTGAATTGCGGAATCGACGCTTCGAAGGAGGTGCCGTCCTCGGCCATCCACTGGTAGCTGCCGCGCATCGTGCCCACGATGGTTTCGATGACCGCGCCGGAGGTGTACTCGAACTCCTCGCCCGGGCGCAGGCGGGGCGTTTCACCCACCACACCCTCGCCACGCACTTCCTCGACCCTGCCGTTGGCGTCGGTGATGATCCAGTGGCGCGAGACGAGCTGGACCGGCTGCGAACCACGATTGCGCAGCCGGATGGTATAGGCGAAGACGTAGCGGTTTTCTTCCGGCGCCGACTGCTCGTCGAGGTAGTGCGTGCGCACCTGGACATCGATGGCGTGCGGGGGGCGTGTGTTCATGGGCGACAGTCTAACTGCATCGTGTACCGATCGATCAGTCCGGTACCTGCTTGTCGGCCGCATGGTTGGCCAGCGCGATGAAGTCCGCCACCGCGATGCGTTCGGCGCGGTCACCCGGGTCGATGCCGACCTCCTCGAGCCAGGTCGGCGGGCAGAGTTCGGACAGCGCGTTGCGCAGTGTCTTGCGGCGTTGGCCGAAGGCGGCGGCGACAATGCGTGAGAACAGTGTCTGGTCGACGATGCCGATTTCTCCGGCCGGGCGTGGCACCAGGCGCACCACGGCGGAATCGACCTTCGGTGGCGGGCGGAACGCGCCGGGTGGGACGGTGAATAGCGATTGCACGCGCGCGTGGGCCTGCAGCATCACCGACAGTCTGCCGTACACCTTGCTGCCAGGCGCCGCGGCCATCCGGTCCACCACTTCCTTCTGGAGCATGAAGTGCATGTCGGTGATCGCGGCGGCGTGCCGCAGCGCGTGGAACAGGATGGGCGAGGAAATGTTGTAGGGCAGGTTGCCGACCAGGCGGATCGGGCCGCCCTCGCCGAGCGTGCCGAGCTCGACATTCAGCACGTCGGCGTGGACGATGCGCAACGGCGCAATGCTGGCACTGAGGATCTCCAGGCCGGCGATCAGGTCGCGGTCGAACTCGATCACGGTCAGGGCGGGATCGGGGACGACGTCACCGGCCACAGCGAGGATGCGGCGCAGCAAGGGCAGGGTCAGCGCGCCCTGGCCCGGGCCGATTTCCACCAGCCGCTCTCCCGGTTGCGGATCGATGGCACGCACGATCCTGTCCACCACCGCAGCGTCGCGCAGAAAGTGCTGGCCGAGCTGTTTCTTGGTCTGGTACGAGGGAGCGTGCGTGGTCATGCGAGGAGCCTTGGGGGAAAACCGGCGCGCCGATGCGCCAGATCGATCGCGGTGCGTGCGGCAAGCAACATGCTGGAAGGGTCGGCCTGGCCGCGCCCGGCCAGTTCGAGCGCGGTGCCATGGTCCACCGCCACCCGCACATAGGGCAGGCCGAGGGTGATGTTGACGGCATCCTCGAAGCCCGAATGCTTGAGCACCGGCAGGCCCTGGTCGTGATACATCGCCAGTACCGCGTCGAACCCTGAAAGCTTTTGCGGCAGGAAGGCGGTATCGGCCGGCAGCGGGCCGACCAGGGCCATGCCGCGCGCGCGCAGCGCATCAAGCACAGGAGTGATGACCTTGATCTCCTCGTGCCCCAGATGGCCGCCTTCGCCGGCGTGCGGATTGAGGCCGAGCACGGCGATGCGTGGCGCGAGGATGCCGAAATCGGCGAGCAGGGCGGCGTGCAGGATTTCCAGGGTTTCGGTGAGCCCGGCCGGGGTGATGGCGTCGGGCACTTCGCGCAGCGGCAGGTGGGTGGTGGCCAGCGCCACGCGCAGGCTCGCGCTGGCAAGCATCATCACGACTTCACAATCGGCTTGGCGCGCGAGCAGTTCCGTGGTGCCGGTGTAGGGGATGCCTGCGTCGTTCAGCACGCCCTTGTGCACCGGGCCGGTGACCAGACCCGCCAGCGTGCCGCTGGCGGCCAGGCGTGCAGCCTCGACCAAGGTGTCGTGGACGTAGACGGCGTTGCGCACATCCAGCACGCCAAAGCGGCTGGGTGTCGCGCGTGCGCGGTGCAGCAGGCGCAACTGCCCTGGGCCAACCTGTGGGGCATCGACGGGCAACAGATCCAGGGGCAGCCTGATGGCCTGCGCGGCCTCGCGCAGCAGATCGCCATCACATACCGCCAGCAGCGAGGCCGCCAGCGGGGTTTGGGCCAAATGCACGCACAATTCCGGCCCGATGCCTGCCGGTTCGCCGGGGATCAGGCCGAGAAGGGTTGGCCGGGTGTCGGAAATCGACACGTGTCGCTGGTGGTCCGTGCTCTCAGCCGTTGCCGCCGGCGAGGCGCTCATCCACGTAGGATTCGTCGCGCAGCTGGCGCAGGAATCGGTCGAACTCGTCGGTGGCCTTGCGCTGCGCGATAGTCTCGCGCATGCGGCTGCGCTCGGCCTCGCGGGTCACGTCCTGCTGGCGCGAGCCGAGGCGCTGGATGAGGTGCCAGCCCACGTCACTGGCGAATGGCTGGGAAACGTCGCCATCGTCCAGACTTTCGATCACGTTGCCCACCGCCTGGCCCCAGGCGTTGGCCGGGAACCAGCCCATGTCGCCGCCCTGTGCGCGGGTGACCACGTCGTCGGAGGCTTCACGCGCGACCTTGGCGAACTCTTCGCCGCCCACGATGCGTGCGCGCAGGGCTTCGGCCTTGGTGCGTGCCTGCTCGCGGCTGACCAGGTCGGTGACACGCACCAGGAGGCCGCGTGCGTTGTACTCGGTGATGATCTCCTGGGCCTGCTCACGGGTGTCGATCGCCTGGATCAGGCTGTAGCCGCTCGGGCCGCGTAGCGGCTCGGAAACCTCGCCGCGTCCGAGCGTGGGCAGGACGCTGGCGAACAGCGGGGGAATCTCGTCGAGGCTGCGCCAGCCCATGTCGCCGCCTTCCAAGGCGGTCTGATGGTCGGAGTAGCGCATCGCCGCTGCGGCAAAATCCATCTCGCCACTGGTGATCAACTGGCGGACACCCTCGATCTTGACGCGTGCGGTTTCCAGTTGTTCGGGGGTGGCGCCGTCGGGCAGCGCAACCAGCAGATAGCCCAGGCGCACCTGGGTTTCTTCGCCGCCGCGCGCAGCCAAGGCGTTGTCGATTTCGGTTTCGCTGACGCTGACACGGCTTTGCACGAAGTTCTGCTGCAGGCGCGCGACGATCATCTCGTCGCGGATCTGCTGGCGGAATTCGTCGAAGTCCATTCCATCGCGCGCCAGTTGCTGGCGGAACTGCTCGACGCTGACGCCCTGCTGCTGGGTGATGCGGGCGATGGTCTGGTCGAGCTCGATGTCGCCGATCCGCAGGCCCATGCCTTCGGCGCGCTGCAGTTGCAGGCGCATCATCACGAGCTGTTCGAGCACCTGCTTTTCCAGGATGTTGTCCGGCGGCAGCTGGTTGACCCGGTCCACGAAGCGGCTGCGGACGTTCCTCACGGCCTGGTCGAGTTCGGAGCGCAGGATCACGTCTTCCTCGACCACCGCGACGATGCCGTCGATGGGCGTGTTCTGCAGGGCTTGCGCGAACGCGGACGATGAAAGGGTAAGGGCGGCCAGCGCCAGCAAGCGGATGGAGAGTCGGATCATGGCTCGGGAAGGTCAGGGGCGGTGTCGGGCACCACGCGCGGCAGGCGGGATGCGGGCGCTGCGATCAGTGCGAGTAACCGAGAATAGCACGCTCCAGAAGCTCCTCGGACTTGCGTCCGAGCGTGGACAGGCCTTTCAGTTCAAGTTCGACGTAAAGGCTGGTATTGGCCTCACCCTCGAAATTGCGGATGTAGCGGCGCACCAGCACACGCGTGGCCAGGCAGCAGTTTTCCCATTCGACGCCGGCGAAGGCTTCCAGCGTCGAGTGTTCGAGCAGGGAGTAGTTCCAGCGCCCGACCAGGCGCCAGCGCTCGTTGAGCGGAATCAGGGCCGAGGTGTCGATCTGCTCCAGCGCCACCCGATCCTGAACAGCCACGCGTGAATCGCGCCGGAAACGGTAGGCGAAGTTGAACACGCCGGCATCGCCGAAGCGGTACTGCGCGCGCAGGGTGGACAGGTCGGACAGCTCGCGGCTCGGATCCCATTGCTGGCTGGCGGCGACGTTCCAGCGGTCGTTGAGCTGGATTTCCGCATCGGCCACGAAGGCCGAACCAGCCTGGTCGACCACGGCGGTGTTGGGCATCTGCACACGCTGGGCTTCGAAGTAGCGGATCTGCCCGAGGCTGGCCGACATCCGCTCACGGCCGCTGTCCTCTTCGAAGAACCGCGTGCTGACCGCCAACGTGGCCTGATTGGCGTCGGATTGGCGGTCGGCGCCGGCAAAACGGTTCGGCCGGAACAGCTGGCCCCAGCTGAATCCCATCTCCTGGGTGTCGAAGATCGGCAGGTCGCCCTGATCGCGATAGGGCACGTTGAGGTAATACAGACGCGGTTCCAGGGTTTGGAGCATGGCGGTGTCGAACAGCCTGGTGCCGCGCTCGAACACCAGTCCCGAGTCCAGGCTGAAGATCGGCACCGTCCGCGTGGGCGAGCGTTCCGGGAAGTTCGCCAGATAGCCGTTGTCGAGTCGGTACTCGGTATGGCGCAGGCCGATTTCCGGACGGATGAACCCCGCAGAGCGCTCGTAGCGCCAGCCGAGATAGGGGTAGAGGTCGACGCGGCTGGCCCCCGGGCTTGCGCTGCTGTCGAACACCACGCCTTCGGCGCGGATGCCGGTGACGAGGGCGCCGGGGAACGGGTGTTCCCATTGGGCGGTCGCGCGTGGCAGGCGGCGGAAGGGTTCGGAACTGGCCGGAATATAGGGGTCGGCGATCGTCCAGTCCTGCGCGCTGAGGCTTGCCGACCATCCCGCGCCACGTCCATACAGCCCGACGGTGCTTTCCAGCAGGCTGGTGGCGGCAGTGGTGAGGGAATCGCCGAAATCCTCGAAATAGCGGTCGTCGGAGATGTGGTTGACGTTGGAGATGAACTGCCAGTTCCTCCCGAGCCGGCCACGGTGTTCCCAGGTCAGGGTGCCGCGATCACGGTCCGCCTGGTCGTCGTTGGGCAGCCAGGAGCCGTAGACACGCCCGCGCTGGGTGTCGGTGAGGTAGCGGAACTCCGCGCCCAGCATCACGCCGCGCTTGGTCATCAGGCGCGGGGTGAGAGTGGCGTCGTAATTGGGTGCAAGGTTGAGGTAATAGGGCACCGACAGATCGAAACCGCGGGCGCGCGACATGCTCACCGAAGGAAACAGGAAGCCGCTCTTGCGTCGGTCGTCGATCGGGAAGGTCGCGATGGGCATGTAGAGCACGGGGACCGGGCCGATCCGCAAGGTTCCGCGCCGCACCGTGGCCATGCCTTCGGCCTGGTCGATATCGACCTGCCGGGCGCGGATCACCCACTGGTCGGTACCGGGATCGCAGGTGGTGTAGGTGACCTGGTTGAGCCGGCTATGCTCACCTTGGTTGGTGGCTTCTTCGGCCTCGCCGTTGCCGCGCGCGCGCAGCAACTGGTAACGCAAGCCGTGCAGGGTGGCGCTTTCGTTGTCGAGGTTGCCTTCCGCGCGCGAGGCTTCCATCAGCATACCGGCGTCCTGGTATTGCACCTTGCCGTCGGCACTCCAGGTTTCGTTGCGTGGGTCGAAACGCAGCAGGGCGGCGGCCACGCGCTGGTCAGCGCGCCGGATTTCCACGTCGCCTTCCAGGCGATAGCTGTCCCCGTCGCGCAAATCGATGCTTTGTGCCCAGATCTCGGTCTGGGCGAGGTCGCGCTCGCCGTCCTGTGCCTCGATCGGGCGGTAGAACTCGAACAGGGCATTGGGTTTGCACAGCACCCA
Organism: uncultured Aquimonas sp.; assembly: GCA_964617405.1. Taxonomy (GTDB): domain Bacteria; phylum Pseudomonadota; class Gammaproteobacteria; order Xanthomonadales; family Xanthomonadaceae; genus Denitratimonas. The sequence continues at coordinate 20,978 of CAZTXX010000020.1, forward strand.
CATGGCCGGGTCGAAATCCAGGCGGGAAGCGGCCCCGGCGGCCGAGGTGCCGGCCAGGACGACGATCAGTGAAAGAACAAGGCGGGAAGGCAGCACGATTCGGGTCCAGCCAAAACGACCGCCAGCTTGCCGCAAACCGGCAGTTGACGGCAATGCGTGGTCGACTGCGTGGGGTGTGCCGAAAGTCTGCCTTGTTGCAATGCAGCTTAAAGGGTACAATTTCCGTCCTCATTGAATCCCGAGGCCGGGCGTGCTCCGCCCGCCATTCCATCCCGATGCTGCGCGTTACCCGTCTTACCGACTACGCCACCCTGCTGATGACCGAACTGGCCGCCGAGCCGGATTCGGTGCACAGCGGCGCGGCCCTGGCCGAACGCACACGGCTCGAGCTGACCACGGTCAGCAAGGTGCTCAAGGCGCTGGCCCAGGCGGGTCTGATCGAAGGCCTGCGCGGTGCCTGGGGCGGGTACCGCATGGCGAGGCCGACCGATGAAGTCAGCCTGTTGGAGATCGTCGAAGCCATCGAAGGCCCGCTCGGCATGACCGAATGCACCGTGCCCGGCTCGCGTTGCGAGCACCAGGCTCACTGCACGGTGGCCCCGCACTGGAGCCAGGTCAACGAGGTGATCGTAGAAGCGCTGCGCAGCATGACGCTGGCGCGGATGCTGGCCCCTCCCGCCCCCATTCCGCAGGGTGCGCGCCCCGTGGCGCCGCGCCCGATTCCCTGACACCTGATTCCCTCAAGGCAGCCATGGCCACCGAACGCAAGGAAATCGAACAGGCGCTGGCGCGTCGCTACGACGCCGGCTTCATCACCGACATCGAGACCGACTCGCTGCCGCCCGGGCTGGACGAGGACATCATCCGCGCCCTCTCGGCCAAGAAGCACGAGCCGGAATGGATGCTGGAGTGGCGTCTGGCCGCCTACCGGCACTTCCTCACGATGCACCAGCCGGATTGGGCCAAGCTCAGTCTCAACCCGATCGACCTGCAGGCGCTGTCCTACTACAGCGCGCCGAAAGGGCCGAAGTAC